>NZ_JAMYQY010000005.1:0-346854 GCF_040321125.1 Mesorhizobium sp. M0518 | reverse complement strand
CGGCCCGGCCCCCCCGCCGCCCCCCCTCTGGCCGCGGTCCCCCGCCGCCCCCCACAAAACCCCCCCCGGTCTCCCGCCCGCCGCGCGCCGCTCCCGGTCAACCGGGGGGGGGGGGGGCCCCCCCCCCCACGGTTCATAGGCCAGCCTACATGCCGAGCGAAGCTTTGTAGAGCTTGATCTGGTTGTCGCGGCCGATCTGGTCGGTCAGCTTCTCCCAGGCCGCCGCGATGGCGTCGGCGCCTTCCTGCGCCTTCATCTTGCCGGCGAAAGTGTTGGCCAGGATGTCCTCGGCGGCGCTGTAGTACTGGAAGATGCCGGGGATGCGTGGCTCAATTGCAGCGTTCGGATGATTGTAGCTGTCGGATTCCGACTTGAGGTAGGAGGTGATGAACGCCTCGTCGTAGCCGGCCGCCACCCATTCGGGAATGTCGAAATGCGAGTTGCGGTAAGGCTGGAAGCCCGATGGATACATCGCCGTCCAGATCGACAGGTCCTTGCCGCCGAGATGCGCGGCAGCGGACCAGGCCGCCTTCTTCTTCTTTTCGTCGGCATCGACGCGGGCCATGACATAGACGCCCCAGCCGAGATAGGCGCAGTTGGGCGCATAGTTCGGGCCGCTGGCGAGCTTGTCCCAGGCGCCGGTCTTCGCATTGTAGACATCGTCCGAGCCCGGCAGGATCGAGAAGCCGGTGACGTCGCCGACGACGGAAGAGTCGTTGGTCTTGACGTTGGAGCCGACGTCGCCCCACCAGGTGACCATCGAGCCGGTGCCGGCCAGGAACTGCTGGAAGGCGGTCGTGTTCGGATCGGCGTTGATCTGGTCGGCGGGTTCGGACGGCAGCGCGTCGATGACGTCCTGGATGGCGCGCACCCAGGCCGGATTGTTGACGCGCGGCTTCATCGTGTCGGCGTCGAACAGCCAGGCCTTGTCGTCCGGATGCTTGGCATAGGCGCTAGCGCGGCTGCCGAGGAAATAGAAGCCGAAACCACCCCACGCCTTGGGCGCGTCGAGATAGCCAAAGACGTCCTGGTCCTTGAGTTTCTTTCCCTTGAGGAACTTCGTCACCGCCTGGACCTGCTGCCAGGTCTTCGGCACGCCCCATTCACCTTCGCCGCCGCCGTCCTTCCAGGCCTTGGCGAGGTCGGCATCGGTAAACACGTCGGTGCGGTAGTTGAAATTGTGCGCGTCGCCGTCGACGGTCACGCGGTATTGCTTGCCGTCCCAGGTGCCGACCGGCGGCTGCAGATAGGCCACGACGTCCTTCATGTCGATCTGGTCCTTGACCCAATCCGGCATTTCCGAGGTCAGGCCCTTGCCGCAGACATCGCCTTCGAACGGCGCGCCCATCTCGATGATGTCGAAATCGACGGTGCCGGTGGCGATCGACTGCTGCAGGCGGGCGTTGTAGTCGGCCTGCGCCAGGTCGATCCAGTTGATCTTGGCGCCGGTATAGGTCTCCCATGGCTTCAGGAAGCCGCGGAACAGCACATTGTGCAGGTTCTGGTTGTTGAGACCCATGAAGGTCAGCTCGACGCCGGCGAATTCGCCTTCCTTGACGTTGGCCTTGGTCGCCTCGAGGCAGAGTTCACCGACCTTCTGGAAATCGGCGTCCGTCGGCTGGCCTTTGCCGACGCCGGGGATCTGCAGGATTTTGGAGCGCAATTCGCTTGCCGCGGAGGCCGGTCGCGTCAAGGCGCCAAGTCCGGCGCCGGATGCGGCTGCGATCGCGGCCATGCTGGCCGCGCCCTTCAATATGTCGCGCCTTGTGGCGCCGGCACGAACCAGTTTCTCGTAAAGACCCGTTCTCATCGCCTATTTCCTCCCAGAACATCAGTGTGAATAAATCGGCCAACTGTCGGACGCTGGAGCGCCAAGGATGCTCCCCGGTTCGGAAACGAATTAGGCAGGACCCCACCCTGCGTCGATTGAAATTCCCTGCGGATCGGGTACCGACATTTTGACCAGCGCCTGCCACTATTCTCACAACCAAACGCCGTGTCAACGAGAGCGGGTTTTTATCTATAAGAGACCGACTTGCCCTGGCAGGTCGCGTTGGGTAGCTTCTGCGCCTACGGCTAATGGAGCCGATGGGGGAGATATGGCGCAAGTCGCGATCAGCAAGGTGGCCAAGGCCTTTGGAACGGTCAAGGTTCTGCACGAAGTCAGCGTCGATATCGCAGACGGACAGTTCGTGGTGCTGGTTGGCCCTTCGGGTTGCGGCAAGTCCACGTTGCTCAGGATGGTGGCTGGGTTGGAGACCGTCTCCGCCGGCACGATCGCCATCGGCGACCGCGTCGTCAATCATCTGCCGCCGGCCAAGCGCGACATCGCCATGGTGTTCCAGAACTATGCGCTCTATCCGCACAAGACGGTCGAGCAGAACATGGCCTTTGCCCTCAAGCTCAGGAAAACCGATCCGGCCGTGGTCGCCGAGCGGGTCAAGCGCGCCGCCGATATCCTCGACCTCAACCCTTATCTGAAGCGCTATCCCCGCCAGCTTTCCGGCGGCCAGCGCCAGCGCGTGGCCATGGGCCGCGCCATCGTGCGCAATCCGCAAGTGTTCCTGTTCGACGAGCCGCTCTCCAATCTCGACGCCAAGCTGCGCGTGCAGATGCGCACCGAGATCAAGGAGCTGCACCAGCGGCTGAAGACCACTACCATCTACGTCACCCACGACCAGATCGAAGCCATGACCATGGCCGACAAGATCGTCGTCATGCGCGACGGCCGCATCGAGCAGGTCGGCGCGCCGCTCGAACTGTTCGACAGACCGGCCAACCTGTTTGTCGCCGGCTTCATCGGTTCGCCCTCGATGAACCTGCTCAAGGGCGTCATGCGCAAGGGTGCCAGGCCCGGTGTCGACATTGCAGGCACGCTGTTCCCGATTGCACCAGGCAATGCAGCGCAGGATGGCCAGGCTGTCGTCTATGGCGTGCGCCCGGAGCATCTCGAGATCCATCCCGATGGCGTGCCAGCGAAGATTTCGGTGGTCGAGCCGACCGGCTCGGAAACGCTGGTGTTCCTGCGCTTCGGCGACGGCGAGATGGTGGCGCTGTTTCGTGAGCGGCACGACTTCAAGCCCGGCGACACGCTGACCCTGAAGCCCCGGCTCGATCAGATCCACCTTTTCGACGCAGAGACCGGCAAGCGTCTCTGATCCCAACTCACGAGGAATACCATGCTCAAAGGCATAAACCCGCTGCTCAATGCCGACGTGCTGCAGGCATTGCGGGCAATGGGGCATGGCGATGATCTGATCATCGCCGACACCAATTTTCCGTCCGATTCGGTGGCGCGCCAGACGGCGCTCGGCCGCGTGCTGCGCATCGATGCCTCGGCGGCGCAAGTGGTCAAGGCGGTGCTGTCGCTCTACCCGCTCGACACATTCGTCGATGATTCGGCCGCACGCATGGAGATTGTCGGCAAGCCGGACGAGATTCCGCCCGTGCAAAGCGAAGTGCAGAAGGAGGTCGACAACGCCGAGGGCAAGTCGTGGCCGATGATCGCGGTCGAGCGTTATGCTTTCTACGAGCGCGCCAAACAGGCCTATTGCGTGATCCAGACAGGTGAGCGCCGCTTCTACGGCTGCTTCGCCTTCCGCAAGGGCGTCGTGCCGCCGGATGCGGAGTAGCGGCATGGCTTCGGGCAAGCCGGTCGTCATGAAGCCGGTCGTCATCCTGGGTGTGTTCGTCGCCGACACCGCCTACAGGGCGCAGCGGCAGCCGCGCATGGGCGAAACCATCCTCGGCACATCCTTCACGCTGGGGCCGGGCGGCAAGGGCTCGAACCAGGCCGTGGCCGCCGGGAAGCTCGGCGCCGACGTCACCTTCCTCACCCGCCTCGGCGTCGATCCCTTCGCCGACATGGCCAGGCAGACCTGGGCGCAGGCGGGCGTCAAGAATGCCGTCATCGACACGCCGGAAAGCTACACCGGTGCCGCCTACATCTTCGTCGAGGAGACCACCGGCAACAACGCCATCATCGTCAGCCCCGGTGCCGCCATGCTGATCTCGTCAGCCGATATCGAGGCCAATGCCGGGCTGATCGGCGGTGCCGGCGTCTTTGTCACCCAACTCGAACAGCCGATCGAAGCAGCCATGCGGGCGCTGGAGATCGCGCGTGGGGCAGGGGTGACGACGATCCTCAATCCGGCCCCCGCGGCAAAGCTTCCCGACCGCATCTACACGCTCTGCGACTACCTCACACCCAACGAGACCGAGACGGAGGAACTGACCGGGATGAAGGTGTCCTCGGTCGACGAGGCGCGGCGCGCCGCGGACAGCCTGCTCGAAAAGGGGGTCGGCACGGTCATCGTCACGCTCGGCGACAAGGGCGCGCTTTTGCACTCGAAGACCCGCTCGGACCATGTTCCAGCCGTCAGTGCCGGGCCGGTGGCCGAAACCACGGGGGCAGGCGATGCCTTCAATGGCGGGCTTGCCGCAGCACTTTCGAGGGGCGTGGAGCCGCTGCAAGCGGTGCGCTTCGCCTGTGCCGTCGCTGGCATTTCGGTGACCCGGCCAGGGACCGCGCCGTCAATGCCGACGCTTCGGGAGGTCGAGGCGCTGCTGGCTGGGGGATAAGATCGGCTTGGCTGACTGGCCGCTGACGCCGCCTCCGGCCAGTTCTTGAGGCCCTATGGTTTTTTCGAACGCAAGCTTGTGGAGATATTGCGCAGCGGGCCTGTGAAGCGCCAGCTTCTGGACTGATGCAAGGCCGCGACTTGCATCTGGCACGCTTGCAACCTTTGTTCGATCTCGTCCTTCTCGTTCCTGGCATCCGAAGCGGCGCTCTGCAGCCCGACGCTGCTTTGGTGAGCCGCCTCAAGCGCACTGCGCAACCTTGAGATTTCAGAATGCAATGTCGCCTTCTCGGCTTCAGCGCTTGCAAGCATCGGTCGGATCGTCTGCACATCCTCCCAGGCAAGGCGCGCTACCAGATCCCCGACGGCACGGCGCATCTGCTCGCTCCAGGCCCTGGGATCAACGCGCATGAGGCGCGAGTATTCGGATTGTTCCTTGCTGGCGTTCGGTATCCAGACTCGCAAGGCCGAAGGCCACCAGCCGGCTCTGTCGGCGATATCAAGCAGTGTGGCGAGTTGGGATACTGCGGAGTGCCGTGATTTTTTCCATGCGGCGCTGAAATGCAGGACGGTTGGAACGCGGCAATAGGTGAAGGGGTTTCGCGGATTCTCGCGCATGATTCGCCGCCACAATTGCCAGTCCCCGGCCGATGCGACGTCTTCGGGCCAGACATCTCGCGACGGCAGGCAATCGGCCCGATACAGGAAGCAACTGGCGGGTATCGTGTTGCCGACCTCAGTGAACCCCCTGAACTCGTCGGCCAGGTCCAGATTGGTCAGGAAGGGGGCTGCGATGCCATCGGTGGAAACCCACAGCGCCTGACTGTACGCGATGGCAGCTCCAGTTTTGAGGCCATCCGCCAGGATCTCAAAATGATCCGGAAACAGGAGGTCGTCATCGGCGGCAAAGCCAATCAGCTCGCCGCGTGCCTCACGCAGCACGATGTTGCGGTTCGCGTAGCCGAAGTTCGGCGCCTTGGGGAGATCGAAGAAACGAATGCGGCTGTCATGGAAGGCTTCGACCACCTCGGCCGTGCCGGCCGCGCAGCCGTCGCCGACGACCAGCAATTCAAAATCGTCGACGGTCTGGTCCAGCACCGATTGGATAGCCACACCGATGACATCCACGCGCGAGTGCGTCGGCATGAGGATGGAAAAGCGGGGCTTGCTCACCATCCCTTCGCGCTGCCGAAATCATGGGGGATGAGATCGGTATCGATCGGCAGGCGATACTTATCGGGATTTGCGTGATCGTATTGTATCGTTGGGAAGTTGATGGCGACCACGTCGGATGTTCCGATGTTTCGGTCGGCATGCCAGACAAATTTCGGAATATTGACCAGGCGTGGATGATTGCTGGAGAGGTAAACCTTCGAAATCTTGCCGTATGTGCTGGATTCGGGGCGAGGGTCATAAAGGACCAGTTCCATCTCGCCGCTGATCACAAAATAGCGGTCCTCGTGCAGCTTGTGCAGGCCCCACCCTTTCACCAAGCCAGGGCGAATTGTGAACATGTAGGAAAAGACCAGCGGGTCGGCATGCCAACCCCAGCGCGGGTCATAGATCTCCGTGACGCTGCCGCGGTCGTCATTGTGCCGGATGCTGTCGAAAAAGGACATGCCGTCCACAAGAGGCGTGGTGCTTTGCCGCTGCTCGTCCAGAGTCCGTTGATCCTGCTGGGCGGCGGCAAGTGTGGTCTCCAGAAGATTCAGGCTGGTGTGATCGCTCATGAACAAAGTCCCCGCTGTTTGACTGCCTTCAGATCGACCTTCCTCTCACAATTTTCGATGGATGTCCTGATCGAGCTCACAGGTTCGTGCAGCCATGATGACTTTTTCGGGGGCGGTTGGATGGGATCGGAGACAGGGGATGGCCAGACGTGCGGGTGCGCGCCGGCGTGCGACTGACAGGATTTGGGCGGCGCCTTGCTTGCGCCGGTTGACGCGACCAGAGCGCGGCGTCGTCAATGCCGACGTTGCAGAGGCGGTTCCTGGGTCTATGCTTGGGAGATCAAACTCAGATCCGAGACAATCCGAGTTGCCTCATCCAAGATGATTTTTTGACAATCAATGTCGACATTTCTCTGAAGCCAAGGGCTTGATACCCTTGAGAGAAATGGCGCGAGTGACGGGGCTCGAACCCGCGACCTCCGGCGTGACAGGCCGGCACTCTAACCAACTGAGCTACACCCGCGCATGGCGAACACGTGTCAGCCGTGTTCGTCGTTGGGGCGCTGGATAAGGGGTTCGCCACCGGGTGTCAAGCGTGACAGGACAGCATAACAGCAAACAGGAGAAGGTTTTTTGACAGCCGGCGTTTTGTTGGCAAAACCGGCATCCAACCAGGGCGTCCTGCATTCATTTGGCCTTGCGAAGCGGACCCTGACCGCTTAAAGGTCCGGCCCGGAGCGGGCGATTAGCTCAGTTGGTAGAGCGCTTCGTTTACACCGAAGATGTCGGCGGTTCGAGCCCGTCATCGCCCACCATTCCATAGTCCATTCAAACTGTTGCCAGACACGGAACCGAGTCGTCTGGTTCGTGCTGCACTCAAGGCGGCAACAGACGGAAATCATTGCCCTCGGGCAGCAGCTGTCCGCCATCGACAACAATGGTCGTGCCGGTGATGTAGCTGGCATCGTCGGAGGCGAGGAACAGGAAGGCGTTGGCGACGTCGCGCGGGCTGCCGAGGCGGCCGAGCGGAATGGAGTCCTCCATGTTCTTGATGTAAGCCGCGCCGCGATGCAGCTCGATGGCTTCGGTCAGGATGTTGCCGGGCTCGACGCCGTTGACGGTGATGCCGTAGCCGGAGAATTCCAGTGCGGCGGCGCGGATGAAGCCGTTGATGCCGGCCTTGCTGGCCGAATAGTGGCCATGGCCCGGGCTGGTGACATGCGGGCCGGTAATGGACGAGGTGTAGAGCATGCGGCCGAAGCCTTGCGCCTTCATCGGCACCAGGGCCGCGCGGCTGGCATTGAAGGTGCCGCGCAGATTGACCGCCATGACGCGGTCCCAGTCATCAGTGCTGGTGTTCTCGATCAGCTGCCAGGGATAGATGCCGGCATTCTGCACGATGACGTCGAGGCGGCCATGGAGTTTGAGCGCCAGCGCCACGGCGGCCTCGGCGTCGCTCATTTGCGAGATGTCGGTGCGGATGAAGGGGACGCCCAACTCGCCAGCGGTGGCTTGCCCGGCCTCGACCTCGGTGTCGGCGAGCACCAGCCTCGCGCCTTCCTCGGCAAAGCGTAGCGCGATGCCCTTGCCGATGCCGCGGGCGCTGCCGATGATCAGCGCTACCTTGTCTTGTAACCGATTGGTCATGCGAGCCGTCCTGTCATGCGAGTCTTTGGCGAATGGTTTGCTTGAAGGCGTCGAGCAGCACGGCCGCCAGCACCAGCAGGCCGTGGATCACCTGGGTGAAATTGGCCGGCAGGCCCATCAAATTGATCGCCGTGTTGATGGCCGAGAGCAAAAGCACGCCGGCATAGACGCCGGGGAGGGTGCCGACACCGCCTTTCAGGCTGACCCCGCCGATGACGACCGCGGCGAACGCGTTGAACAGCAGGCCGACGCCGAGATTGGCGGTGGCGCCCGAGGTGCGGATCGCCAGCAGCCAGCCGGCAAGGCCGGCAATGGCGCCGGCGAGAACGAAGGCGATGATGAGATTGCGGTTGACGCGGATGCCGGCGCGGAAGGTCGCCGTCTCGTTGCCGCCGATCATCACCAGATGCCGGCCGAACGGCGTCTTGGCCATGATCAGCGAAAAGACGACGAAGCAGCCAACCGCGATCCAGGCGGTCAGCGGCAAGCCGATCAGGCGCTGGATGCCGAACCAGCGGATGGCCGGCGCCAGGTCCTGTGCCGAGCGGCCGCCTGACACGACCAGCACGAGGCCGCGCACCCAGATGTAGGACGCCAAGGTAATGATGAAGGCGCTCATCTTCACCTTGACCACCAGATAGCCGTTGAAGGCGCCGATGAGGCCGCCGACTGCCAGCGCCAGCAGCAGCGAAACCGGAACCATCAGCCATTCGGGATGCAGCTGCACGCCCATGCCGATGCCCGACGAGCAGAACAGGATGCCGACCGCCATGGCGCTGAGCGCTGCGACGGATTCGACCGACAGATCCATGTGGCCGGCGATGATCACCAGCGCCAGGCCGATCGACATGACGCCGAGCACGCTGGAAGCCTCGATGATGTTGGCGAAAATGCCGAGCTGAAAGTAGTTCGGGACGAAGATGGAGAAGACCACCAGCACGAACAGCAGCATGAACCAGACGAGGTTGTCGAGTACGAACTCCAGGGCTTTGCGTGTGCGCGGGTTCATGGGCTGATCCGGTTGGCGCCCCGCGAAATCAACTCGATTTCGTCGGGTTAAGGCGCGGATTCAAATTCGCCACGGCATCCTTTCGGACGCGGCGGTGTGAAGGGGCAGGCTCCGGGCCGTTACGGCCCGGAGCGCTTTCAATGACTATTCGACCGACTTGACGGTGTCCGTCGGCGGCTTCTGGTTGCCCCAGAAGGCCGGATTGTCGACGTTTTCCTTGGTGATGGCGGCACCGGGGATCTTGATGTTCGGACCCCAGGCTTCCTTGGTCACGGTCGATTTCAAGCCGAGCACGTCGTATTCACCGGGCTTGATCTCTTGCTTCTTGACGATCTTGTCCATGAACATGGCGACAGCCGCGGCCTGCGCGTAGAGCGGCTGCTCGATTTCGGCGTTGAGCCAGCCCTTGCGGATCAGGTCGAGGCCGACCGGAGCGCCGTTCGAGCTCATCAGCATGACGTCGCCCGGCTTCTTGCCGGCTGCCTCGAGCGAGGCGACGGCGGCGACCGAAAGGTGCGCGGCATGGCTGAAGATCAGGTCGATGTCGGGGTTTGCCAACATCTGGTCGGCAACGATTGTGCCGGCATTGCTGGCTTCCCATTGCATGGCCGGAAGCGAGATGATCTTGACGTCCGGAAACGCCTTCATCTTCTCCTCGAAGCCCTTCTGGATGTCGAGCGTATAGGGATCGCCGGGATCGCCGAGCACCTGCAGAACCTTGCCCTTCACCGAGCCGTTCTTGGCTTTCAGCAGCTTCTCGGCCTGGTCCGCGGCGACGTAGCCGATCTCGACCGTTCCGGCGACAGAGGTGAAGTCGGATGGCGTCGAGGTGATCTGGCGGTCGAACTCGACCACCGGGATGCCGGCGGCGCGGGCTGCCTCGATCGACGGTTTCAGTGCATTGAAGTCAACTGCCGCCAGGATGATGGCCGCCGGCTTCAGCGCGATGACATCGTTCATCTGCGATTGCTGGGCGTCGGTCTTGTTGTCGGCGTTCAGCGTCTTCATCTCGTAGCCGGTCTGCTTCAGGAACAGTTCCAGCGCGCTCACCGAGCCGGTCTGAAACTCGTCCAGCAGGGTCGGCACCATATAGTAGACGATACCCTTGGACTGGGCGAATGCCGGCGTGAGCGTGGCAAAGGCCAGTGCAAGGATACCGAAGACAGCAAGAAGTATTCGCTTCATGTCGTTCGCTCCTCTTAAGCCGGACCCCTCTTTGTCCCTCAGCCTGTCGGTCCGGCACCGGCAAGCGTCTCACCGGTGATCATGTTGATCACCGCATCGGGACTTGTTTTATTGCGTGCGACATCGCCGGCCACGACGCCTTGGCGGATCACCACGATCCGGTCGGCGACCTGAAAAGCCTGCTGCATGATATGGGTGATGATGACGACGCCGATGCCCTGGTTCGCCACCTGGCGGATCATGTCGAGGCCGCGCCGCGTCTGTTCGACCCCGAGCGCTGCGAACGGTTCGTCTAGCAGCACCAGCTTGCCGCCCCAATGCACGAACCGGTTGAGCTCGATGGCTTGCCGCTGGCCGCCCGAAAGGTGCTCGACATTGGCGCGCAGCGAGGGAATGCGGGTGCCGGCACTGGCCAGCGCCTTTCCGACGACGGCTTCCATGGCGCGCTCGTCGAGCACGGGAATGCCGAAAACCTGTCTGGTGATTTCGCGGCCCATGAAGAAATTGGCGACCACGTCGACATTGGTGCACAGCGACAGGTCCTGGTAGACGGTCTCGATGCCGGCTGCCTTGGCCTCTGCGGGCGACCGGGCAAGGAACTCCTTGCCCTCGAACAGCATTCGGCCGGAGGTCGGCTCCAGTCCGCCGGCGATAATCTTGACCAGTGTCGATTTGCCGGCGCCGTTGTCGCCCAGCAGCGCCACGACCTCGCCCTTGCCGATCGAGAAGCTGATGCCCTTGAGCGCTTCGATCGCGCCATAGTTCTTGGTGACGTTGTCGAGCACCAGCAGGGGTTCACTCATGCCGCAATCTCCCTGCCTTTGAGAAGGTCGCGCTCGCGTTCGCGTTCGGCCGCGAACATCTGCCCGAAGCGAGGTGACAGCACCCCGGAAACCGCAAGGGCGGCGGCGCCGCGCAGCACGGAATGCTGTCCGCCGCGCGCCACCACAACCCTCGGCGTCGTGCGGTCCTTGCGGGCCGAGACGGAGTTGTGCAGGCCTCCGGCCGAACCAGCCAGCATTTCGAGCAGGTCGGTGGACGCCAGCCCGCCGAGGATGACCGTCTCCGGGTCGAACAGGTTCTCGATGACGGCGACGGCGTTGTGAAAGATCGGTGCGACTTCGGCGACCCAATCCGCCTCGCTGCCGTTCCAGCGCCGGAGCGCCTCGAGCGACAAATATCTTTCGAGGCAGCCGCTGTTGCCGCACGGGCAAGCCTCGCCGCCCGGAATAACGGGAATGTGCCCGATCTCGCCGGCATTTCCCCAGGCGCCGCGCAAGGCGCTGCCGTCATGAATCATGACACCGCCAAGGCCGACGCCGAAATAGAGATAGTAATATTCGGAAAACTGGGCGCCGAGGCCGTAGAGGCGCTCGCCCATGGCGGCTGCTGCCATATCGGTTTCAAAGAAGGCCGGCAATCCGGTGGAGGCCGCCAGCCGTTCGCGCAGCGCTACATCCTTCCAGCCGGTCATGGTGGTCGGCCCCACGAAACTCATGGACTCCACGTCGAATGGGCCGGGCAGGGCCATGCCGACGCCTAGCACCCGTCCGCCAGCCCGTAGTCTGGTCAATTCCACCACCATCGCCCCGATCAGCTCGAAGGCGTGGTCCGGCGTCGCATTTGGCGCCTCGCGGTAGATGCTCTCGATCACGTCGCCGCTCAGATTGATCAAGGCGGCGCTGATACCAAGCGGAGTGATGTGGATGCCGACGGCATAGCCCCCATCGGGGTTGATCCGGAGCGTCGCTGGCGGCAGGCCGCGCCCCTTCGGCTCTTCGCGCAGCGACAGGATGTAGCCCTGATCTTCCAGTTCGCGAACGATGGTCGACACCGTCTGGACGGTGAGGCCGACGCGCCGGGCGATCTCGCCGCGGGCGATCGGTCCATGCAGGCGGATGGACTCAAGCACGATGCGCCGGTTGTACGGCCGCCCGAACTCCTGATTGGTCCCCCGCAGTGCCATGATTGCGCCCCTTAGGAGAGCGCAGCTTTGCATTGCTTATTTATTCAGTCAAATGGAATTCAAAAATAAATTCACGACGAAGTTTTCCAGGGAAGGCCTTCGAGGACGTATTCGGTTCAGGACCTGCTCACACGCCGCCCTGGCTGATTGCCGCCATGTCGAAACCGTTTCAAAGGTGGGCGAACCCCGCGACCGTTGATCCGACAAAGCATGGAGCAAAGATGATCGAATTGCCGTTTGCCCGCGACGAGTACCAACAGCGGCTACGAAAAATCCGCACCGAGATGGCCAAGCGCGGTCTCGAGCTCCTTGTTGTCAACGACGTTGCCAACCAGCATTACATCACCGGCTATGATGGCTGGTCGTTCTATACGCCCCAGGTCGTGCTCGTGCCAATCGAAGAGGTCGAGCCGGTCTGGATCGGGCGCGCCATGGATGCGGCCGGCGGTCTTCTGACAGCCTGGATGAAGCCGGAAAACGTGGTTGGCTTCCCGGAAGACCATGTTCAGCGCGTCGATCGCCATCCGATGGACTGGATCGCAAACTGGATCGTCGCCAGGGGCTGGGGGAGCAGACATATCGGCATCGAACTCGAAGCCTATTATTTCTCCCCCAAGGCGCACGCCCGGCTTGTCGCCGGACTTCCCAACGCAAAATGGCACGATGCCGACCTGCTGGTGAACTGGATCCGCGCGGTCAAATCGGCGCCCGAGATCGCGTATTTGCGCAAGGCATCGACCCTGGCCGAAGCGGCCGTCACGCGGACCTTCGAGGTGATTGCGCCGGGTGTTCGCGAATGCGATGCCATCGCCGCCATCCAGGCGGCGCAGATTGCGGGCAGCCCGGATTTTGCCGGCGACATCACCGCGCTTCCACCGACAATCCTCGGTGGCGAGAATGCCTCGGCGCCGCACATCATGTGGAGCGACAGGCGGTTCGGGGAAAACGAGACGATCGCGCTGGAACTTGCCGGCGTCTGCCGCCGCTATGCCGCCGGCCTCGCCAGGACCATGCAGCTTGGCAAGACGCCGACAAATGTTTCGGACACGGCAAAAGCGGTGATCGAGGGCATGGATGCGGTGCTCGACGCGGTCAGGCCGGGAACATCAGCCGAAGCCGTCGAAGCCGCCTGGCGCAAGGTCATCCAGCGCTACGGACTGAAGAAGGAATCGCGCATCGGCTACTCCATCGGGGTTGCCTATCCGCCGGATTGGGGCGAGCACACGATCAGCCTCAGGCCGGGCGACAAGACCGTGCTTGAACCGGGCAATGTCGTTCATTCCATCCTCGGCATGTGGATGGACGGCTGGGGCATCGAGATCAGCGAGACCATCCTGGTCACCGAAGCCGGCCATGAGACCCTGACGAAGTTCCCGCGAGAGATCCATGTCAAATCCTGAGGGTTCGGCCACGGCGGGTGGTGTTGCGAAAACCGTGACGACCGATATCGCCGCCGGAATTCTCGATCGGATGATCGAGGTCCGCCGCCATCTGCACCGCAATCCCGAGCTCTCGAACCAAGAGGCCGGCACGCAGCGTTATCTCAGGCAGATGCTGGTGGATCAGGGGATTGCCGACATTCGCGACGTCGCCGGCTTTGGCCTTGCCGTCGATATTGTCGGCACCGGCAAGCCGTCAAATCGAAAGGTCGCCATTCGCGCCGACATCGATGCCTTGCCGATCGAGGAGGAGTCCGGCGTCGAGTATGCATCGACGAATCCAGGCGTGATGCATGCCTGCGGCCACGACGCCCATGCATCGATGGCTTTCGCGGTCGCCGCGCATCTCCACCAGTCGCGGGACAGTTTTGGCGGTACCGTTCGCCTGATCTTCCAGCCGGCGGAGGAGGACGAACCGTCGGGCGGCAGGCGGGTGGTGGAAGAGGGGCTTCTCGACGATATCGACGCCGCCATCTGCGTCCACGTCGATCCGTACACACCGACCGGCAAGATCGCCGTCGGCTCCGGTCCCTACACTCTGGCCTGCGACACTTTCGATGTGGCCGTCATCGGCTCGGCGTCACACGCGGCAAAACCGCATGAGGGTGTCGATGCGTTGGCCGTGGCTTGCTCCCTGGTGAGCGAATTGCAGAAGATCGTTTCGCGCGAGATCGACCCGTACGATCCGCTGGTGATTTCCGTGACGGCCATCAACGGCGGCAACGCCTACAATGTCACCGCCGGCAAGGTCACGTTGAAAGGCACCATCCGCAGCGGCAGCGATGCAACCCGCGAGCGTGCCTGGCGCCGCATTCGTACGATAGCCGATGGGGTAGCGACCAGCCACGGCGCGCGTGTCGAGGTCGACATCCACAAGGGCGAACCGGGGGTTGTCAACGATGTCGAGATGACTGAACTGATTGCCGCCAGCGCCAAGGCCTGCATCGGTGCCGACAACGTCCTCAACACGCCCGGATGGACGATCGCGGACGACTTTGGCTACTACAGCGAGAAACGTCCTTCGGTCTATTTTCGGCTGGGAATCCGAAACGAGGCGATCGGATCGGTCTTTCCGCTCCATCACGCCCGGTTTCGTGTCGACGAGGCCGCGTTGAAGGTCGGCGCGGCCACCCTGGTTGCGGCAGCGACGGCGTTTCTGTCGATGGAAGCGCCTTAGTCAGCCATCATGATGGTCATCGGCGCATGGGGCAGGAGCCCAGGATCGCTTACAGATACTGGGCGACCTTCTTGCCGACCGTGAGGAAGCGCAAGGGATCGATCGCTTCGCCATTGTGGCGGACTTCGTAGTGCAGATGCGGGCCGGTCGAGCGGCCGCTGCTGCCGGTCTTGCCGATGACGGCGCCGGCGTCCAGTTTCTCGCCGACGGTGACGTCGATCTCGCTGAGATGCCCGTAACGTGTCGCAAAACCATTGCCGTGGTCGACTTCCACCATGCGGCCATAGCCGCCGTTCCAGCCGGCCCTGGTGACGGTGCCGGGCGCGGTGACCTTGGCGGCCATGCCGATCGGCGCCCTGAAATCCATGCCGGAATGCAGTGCTGCGGTGCCGAGGATCGGGTCGGTGCGCACGCCGAACGGGCTGGTGACGGAGTGGCCCGGCGCGGGGTTGGTCAGCGGCAGTTGGCGCGCTTCCTTCTTGAGATGGTCGAGCGCGTCAAGCGCTTCGTCCAACTCCTTGACCTTGCTGTCGAACATCATCGAACTGTCGACCGGGATGAGCGGTCCGCCGACATCGCTGTCGCCCTTGCCGAAGTCGCTGTCGACGGGCAGTCCGGCCGCCTCGAGCGCCTGGGTGATGGCATCGGCGCTCTTGTAGGCATTGTCGGCAAGCGTGCTTATGCGGGTCAGTTGATCGCTCTCGATGGATCTCAGCGATTGGTTGATCGAGACGAAGAGCTTGTCGGCACGATCGGCGGCTGAATCGTTGGGCAGCGGATCGGAGCGGGTCGACCACAGCGAGAACGGCCTTGTGTCGCCGGCCCCGGGATCGGCGCTCAGGCTGGCGACCGCATAATTGCGCGCGGGCTCCTTGATGCTGCCGGTCACTTCGGCGCGTTTGTCCGGCTTCGCAACCGCTGCCGGATATTCGGCCGGCGCTGCGCCGACTTCGCTCTCGGCGCGTTCGAGCAGCGGGCCAAGGCGGCCGTGACGCTGGCTCAGCTGGCTCTGCCGTTCAAGCAGTTCGCTGACCTTGGTTTCCATCAGTTGCTGGTCGAGCAACTGCCGGCTGGTGATGCGGTCGACCTGGGCGCGAAGCGCCGAAATGCGATCTTCATATGCTTGCTGCATGCGCGCCTGACGCGCCGTGGTGGCGCCGATCAAATCGTCGCGCAGCACGAGATAGGAGGTGGCCATGAGGTAGCCTATGGCAATGGCGGCCAGCGCCGAGCCGATAAAGGCCGCCAGCCACGGTCGGATCGTAAAATGCCTGATCTCGTTGCCCCGGGCGATGATGACCGTATGGGGCTCCTTACGTCTGCCGAATACTGCGGACTGACCGGTTGCGTTCACGGGACCAAGCTTTCGTTTACGACACCACGACAGCTTGACTACACATTATTAAGGTTAACAAAGGCTTGCAGCGCCGACTTGTCCGCAGCGGTTGCCCGCCAGGCGTGCGCAAGGTTGTAAGGGAAACCGGGCCGGCCTCGCCGGTAAAATCTCAAAGCGCACGAACGGCCTCAAGCACCTCTTCCGCATGGCCCTTGACGCGGACCTTGCGCCAAATCCTGGCGATCCGCCCGTCGCGGCCGATCAGGAACGTCGCGCGCTCGACCCCCATATACTTGCGGCCATACATCGATTTCTCGACCCACAGATGGTAGGCTTCGATCACCTTGCGCTCCTCGTCGGCGGCGAGGTCGATGGTCAGATTGTACTTCGACTTGAACTTGTCGTGCTTCTTGACGGGGTCGGGCGACAGGCCGATCACCACGGCGCCGGCCTTCTCGAACTCCGGCTTCAGCTGCGAGAAGCTGATCGCCTCCTGCGTGCAGCTTGTTGTGTCGTCCTGCGGATAGAAATAGAGCACGATGGGCTTGCCGGACGATGCGGCAAGGCTGACTGATCCGCCGCCGTCCCGCGGCAGGTCGAATTGCGGCGCGAGATCGCCTACGTCGAGGTCAGCCATACCGATGCCCTTGTTTGAGGTTACGCGCGAAGCCACACCGATATAGTGTCGGACGGGGATTCGTCCACGATCGAGTTCGTACAACGGAAAATTGCGTGGATCAGGAGCGACCGCAGCACGAGAAGATCCGGTTCAGGCGTGATGAGATCACCGACCTGGGGACCTTTCCGTCCGCCTGCCGTGTGCCGCCGCTCGGTCAGGCGTCGATCGGACGCGGTTTTCGCATCCTGTCGCGACTGTTCGCAGGTCTGGTCGCTTTCGTGCTGCTGGCCGCCATGCTCGTTTATCTGGTTGGCGCCTCCGGCATCGGAGCCGACCGGCTTCGCACCGAGGCGGAAACGGCGCTCGAGAAACTGGCGGGCGTCGATGTCAATGTCGCGGTCGGGCCTGCCCGCATCACGCTCGACGGTTCGAGTTTCATCGCGCTTCAGGTCAGCGACGTCAGCTTGAAGACATCGGACGGCAAGCCGATGGCCGATGCCGGCCGCGTGCGCTTCGGCGTGCGTCTGTTCCCGCTGCTGTGGGGGGATGTGCGGCTGACCAGCGCCAGGATCTCGGATGCCCGCATCGTCGTGGCTGCGATGCCGTCCGGCGGCGACTGGACCGCCGGCCTGCGCAATGCGGACGGCCTCATCGATCCGGAGAAGCTGTCCGCCGCGGTGTTCGGAAACATCAACCACGCACTCGATGCCGTGCGGGAGGATTCGCTGCGCCGGATCGACCTTCGCAATGTCGAATTCGTGCTGCCCGAAACCGGAGCGATCAAGCTCGTCAAGCTCACCGACGCCACCGTCGTGCAGTCAGGCCCGGGCGGCATGCAGTTCTCGTCCACGGCGGACATCGACGGCAGGACGGCTACCGTTGCCGCTTCCGCCTCCCGCGATATCGCGGCGCACCGCGTCACGGCACTGGATGCGAGCGTCGATCTGGCCGATACCGGCGACATGGCGGCCGCTGCCGGCAAGCTGGGAACCGTCGCGCTGAAGCTGACGGGATCGGAAGGGTTCGGCGCGAACGCATCGCGGCTGACGGCCGCTTTGTCGTCGACGGGTTCTGTCCTTGATCTCGGCACGCGAGGACTGCTGCCGGCGGACGTCGATATCAATGCGACGCTGGTTGCGGGCAGCAACAAGATCCAGGTCGACAGATTGCTGCTGAAGACCGGCCGCTCGACATTCGATTTCGCCGGGTCGATCGGGCCGAAGCCGGCAAGCGGAGCGGTGGGTGAAGAACCCTCCTATCGCTACGACCTGACCAGCGACGGGTCGTCGCTTGCGCCTTCGGAGTCGCCCGAGCCGGCGCTCACCTTCCTCGCCCGGATTGCCGGGGTCTACAATACGGTGAGCCACAAACTGGTCGCCGAGCAGATCGCGCTCCGGTCCGCCGGCTCCGGCGAGATGCTTGGCACCGCCGCCGTGGCGTTCGTCGACGGCAAAGTGCCGGGGATCAATCTGGCGTTCAACATCCACGACATGCAGGTCTCTCACGTCAAGCAGCTATGGCCGTGGTTTTCGGCGCGCAATGCCCGGCTGTGGGTGCTGGCCAATCTGTTCGGCGGCCGTGTCGTCGACGCCAACCTTCAGTTCCAGGTTGTGCCGGGCCGGCTTGGCAACGGCGTGCCGCTTTCGGCCGATGAGGTGTTCGGCCGCTTCCAGATCGAGGGATCGCGCTTCGACACCGCCGGCCGCATCCCGCCGATACGCGACGCGGTCGGTGTCGTCGGTTTCCACGGCAACGATGTCGATATCTCCCTGTCCTCGGGCACCGTCTACATGCCCAGCGGCCGCACCGTGGCGGCCAGCAACGGCACGCTGACGGTCAAGGCGGCCAACCGCCCGCCGGTCGTCGGCGCGCTCGATATCGACGTCGACGGCGAAGCGTCGGCCGTCGCCGAACTCGCATCCTACGAGCCGATCAACGCCATGCGCCATGTCGGCATTCTGCCGGAAGACCTGTCGGGCAGCGTCACCGGCCACGTCAAGGCTGATATTCCGCTGCAGTCGGGCGTCGACAGTTCGAAGCTCGATTGGCTGGTGTCGCTCGACTACACCGGTATGTCCTTGGCCAAGCCCTTCGAGGGCCAGATCGTGACGGATGCCGACGGTTCGATCACGGTCGATCCGGAGAAGGCGGTGATCTCCGCCAAGGCATTGCTGAACGGCATTCCGGCCGAACTCGATCTGGTAGAGCCGCTCAGGGATGACGGGCCGGCGCGCAGCCGCAAGGTGGCTCTGGTGCTTGACGACAAGATCCGCGCCGCCGCCATGCCCGGCCTGAAGCCGCTGCTTGCCGGAACGGTAAAGGTGGCGATCGACAAGAACGGCAGCGGCGACCAGAACGTCTCGGCCGACCTGACCAACGCCAGGCTGGACATTCCCTGGGCGGGCTGGAGCAAGGGGGCAGGGGTCCCCGCCAAGGTCACCTTCGTCATGACCAGGTCCGGCGAGACCATGACGCTGTCCGATTTCGACCTCGACGGAAAGACGTTCTCCGTCGACGGCAGCATCGTGCTGGTCAATGGCGCCTTGTCGTCGGCGCGGTTCAGCAAGGTCACCTTGAACAGGGGCGACGACGTTGCCGTGTCGGTGAAGCGGTCCGGCAAGGGCTATGCGGTCGACATATCGGGCAACGCGCTCGATGCCCGCTCGCTCATCAAGCAGTTCACTTCGGACGTCGACACGGCTACCAAGACCACCGGTTCCGATGCCATTTCCGTCAGCGCCGATGTCGACCGGCTGACCGGTTTCCACGACGAGCAATTGTCCAATCTGAAGCTCGACTACAGCGCGGCCGGCTCGCGGGTGAACGGGCTGAAGGTCAGCGCCACGGCCAGTTCAGGTGCGGCCATATCAATCAGCAACACCACCGGCGCCGGCCGGCGCACGCTCAACATGCAGTCCGCCGACGCCGGCGCCATTCTGAGATTCCTCAACATCTACGAGCATATGGAAGGCGGCGCGATCACGCTCGCACTGGCCGGGCCGAGCGACGGATCGCTCAAGGGCAAGGTCGACACCAGCAACTTTTTCGTCGTCAACGAACCGAAACTCGCCTCCATCGTCTCGACCACGCCGGCCGGCGACAACCGCAGCCTCAATCAGGCGGTCAAGGGCAAGCTGGACACATCGCGGGTGAAGTTCGAACGCGGCTACGCCGAGATCGACAAGGGCAGCGGCTATCTGAAACTGGCCAATGGCGTGCTGCGCGGACCGCGCATCGGGACGACGTTCCAGGGCACGCTCTACGACCAGAACAACAACATGGACATGACCGGCACGTTCATGCCGGTCTATGGCCTCAATCGCATCTTCGGCGAACTGCCCATCGTTGGCGCGCTGCTCGGCAATGGTCGCGACCGTGGCCTGATCGGTGTCACTTACCGGCTCAAGGGCAATGCCAACAAGCCGCTGCTGGACATCAATCCGCTGTCGGTGATCGCGCCTGGAATATTCAGGTCGATCTTCGAGTACCGGTGATCGAGTTCAGACTGGCCGCACCAGAATGTGTTTTTTCTTTCCCAAAGACAGCTTTGCGATGTTTTCCGGACTCAAATCCTTTGATGTCACCAGGCGGCGCTCGTCGCTCACCGGCTCGTCGTTCAGGCGCACGGCACCGCCCTGCACATGCCGCCGCGCTTCGCCGTTCGATGCCGCCAGTCCGGCAGTGACCAGCAGCGACAGGATACCGACGCCGGTTTCAAGCGCCGTTTTGTCGACCTCGACGGTCGGTAGCGACTCCGCGAGCGCGCCTTCCTCGAACGTCTTGCGCGCCGTATCGCTGGCTTGCTCGGCGGCTGCACGGCCGTGCAGCAGGGCGGTGATCTCGGTGGCGAGGATCTTCTTGGCCTCATTGATCTCGGATCCGCCGAGCTGTTCGAGCCGCGCCACCTCGTCCAGCGGCAGCGTCGTGTAGAGCTTCAGGAAGCGGGCGACGTCGGCATCCTCGGTGTTGCGCCAGTACTGCCAGAATTCGTAGGGGCTCAGCATCTCCGCATCGAGCCAGACCGCGCCCGAAGCCGACTTGCCCATCTTGGCGCCCGACGAGGTGGTGAGCAGCGGCGTCGTCAGCGCATAGAGCTGCGCATCCTCCATGCGGCGGCCGAGATCGATGCCGTTGATGATATTGCCCCACTGGTCGGAGCCGCCCATCTGCAGGCGGCAGCCGAGACGCTTGTAGAGCTCGACGAAATCATAGGCCTGCAGGATCATGTAGTTGAATTCGAGGAACGACAGCGACTGCTCGCGATCGAGCCGCAACTTGACGGAATCGAACGCCAGCATGCGGTTGACGGAAAAGTGACGGCCGACATCGCGGAGGAAATTGACGTAGTTGATCTCCATCAGCCAGTCGGCGTTGTTGACCATAATGGCGTCGTTCGGACCGCTGCCGAATTTGAGGTAGGGCATGAAGTTGCGGCGGATGCCGGCTAGATTGTCTTCGATGTCCTGCGGGGTCAAAAGCTTGCGCGCCTCGTCCTTGAAGGACGGGTCGCCGATCATCGAGGTGCCGCCGCCCATCAACGCGATCGGCCGATGACCCGTCTGCTGCAGCCAGTGCAGCATCATGATCTGGATCAGCGAGCCGGCGTGCAGGCTCTTGGCGGTGGCGTCGAAGCCGATATAGGCCGTCACCGTCTCCTTGGCGAAGATATTGTCGAGGCCGGCATCATCCGAAGTCTGGTGGATGAAACCGCGCTCGCTCATCGTGCGCAGGAAATCGGATTTGAAGGCGGACATTGTTTCTTTCCCGAAAGCGCCCGGCCGCTGTGGCTCGGATGTGCATGAACGCGGGCGTTTAGCATCCAAGCGCGATCAGCAAAAGTGGTTTCCGGTTTTGCGTCTGATCGCGCGCCAGACAAAGGTCCAGCGATCAGCAAAAGCGGTTTCCTGTTTTGGTGCCCGCGCGGATGGCGTTTGCGAATCCTTGCTTCGTCGTTTGGGCTGGCGTATTGAGGCGCCGCGCAGGGGCAGGGCCTGAGGCGCCGCGACGGGGCCATCCCGCAGATCAGATCCGGAAAGCTCCGCGATGAACAGGAACTATCTCTTTCTCTTTCTGTTCAGCGTGCTGATGACATTCAGCGGACTGGCGAGCCTTCCACCCGTCGACCGGGACGAATCCCGTTTTGTCCAGGCCACCAAGCAGATGGTCGAAACCTCCGACTATGTCGACATCCGTTTTCAGGATGCCTCGCGCTACAAGAAGCCGATCGGCATCTACTGGCTGCAATCGGCGGCCGTGGCGCTGAGCGGCGAGGGGGCGGCGGCGCCGATCTGGGTCTACCGCCTCGTCTCCATGCTTGGCATTGCCTTGGCCGTCGTCGGCATTGCCTGGACAGGCACCAAGCTGTTCGGGGCCAATGCCGGTCTCGCCGCCGGCCTGATAATGGCGGCTATCTTCGCCACAGCCTTCGAGGGCCGTGACGCCAAGACCGACGCCATGCTGCTGGCCTGCTGCGTGGCGGCGCAAGGCGCGCTCGCCCAGATTTATCTGGCATCGCGCCGCAACGAACCGGTGGCCGCCCATTTGCCGTGGATCTTCTGGGCGGCTCAAGGCCTCGGAATCCTTATCAAGGGGCCGGTGGCTCCGCTCCTGTCGGTGCTGACGGTCGCCGCCCTGTTTGCCTTCGAGCGCGACTGGCGCTGGCTCCTGAAGCTGAAGCTCGTGCGCGGTGTCGCTCTGGTGGTGCTCATCGTGTTGCCCTGGGTGGCCCTCATCACCTGGAAGAGCGGCGGCGCCTTTCTCAGTGATGCCGTCGGCAAGGACATGATGGCCAAGGTCGCCTCGGGCGAGGAATCGCACGGCCTGCCGCCGGGCTTCTACATGCTGACCTATTCCTTGTTCATGTGGCCGTTCGGTCTGATCGCGGTCGGCGCCGGGCTGCAGGCCCTCAACCGTCTGCGCGACGATCCGCGGTTGCGTTTCTGCCTGGCCTGGTACATTCCGTTCTGGCTGGTGTTCGAGCTGATCCCGACCAAGCTGCCGCACTATGTCCTGCCGGCCTATCCCGGCATGGCGCTGCTGATCGGCTGGCTGCTGACCTTGCCGCCGCAGGAGGCGAATGCGCCGCTCAGGCGCTGGCAGGATTGGTTGTGGTGGTCGACCGCATTCGGTCTTGCCGTGGTCAGCCTTGGCCTGGCGGCGGTCTGCGTCGGAGCGCCGATCTACCTCACCGGCACCTTCTCCTGGTGGAGCATTCCGGCCGCCGCGGCAGCACTGGGGGCGGGCTACCTTGCCTTCTCGCGGGAGTTGCAGGTTCCGCTTCCTCGCATCGGCGCCGTCGCGGCTTGCGCGGGCATCACCTATGGGCTGTTGTTCGGCGTCATCGCGCCTTCGCTGAAGCCGATCTGGCTGAGCCCGGCGATCGAGGCGGCGTTCCAGGCCAACAGGCCTTGCGACACCACGGTGCTCGCTTCGGCGGAATATCACGAGCCGAGCCTGGTGTTCCTGGTCGGCACCAAGACCGTCCTGACCGATGTCGATGGCGTCGCCAAGCATCTGCTCGGCGATCCTGCCTGCGCCCTGGCGCTGGCGCAGGTCGGCGACGAGCAGAAACTGAATGGGCTGCTGGCGGCGCAAGGCAAGTCGGCGAACCGCGTTGCCGAGGTCGACGGCCTCAACTATTCATCGGGAGACAAGCTGTCGCTCGGCCTCTATCGTGTAACCCAGTGACGGCTCGCCGATGCCCATGACGGCAACAATGGGGTCGAATTTCCTATGCTGGTGAAATCACGCCCGCCCGTTTCGAGCCTGCTCCTTGGGGTAGGGCGCCGGTCGCTCGACAATTTTCGCGATACGATGCAGATCGCCAAAAGCCGCCTTGCCACCCGTCCGGCCAGATACCCGAACGTTTTGTGGTCGGTCTGGGTGCTGGTCTGGATTTTGCTGACGGCGGCAGCGTTTGTTCGTCTCGACACTCCGGCCGGAATGCTTCACGGCAAGTGGTCGGCGGGATTTGCCCGGACTGCCGACTTTTTCACCCAGTTCGGCCTGGGTGGCTGGTATCTCATTCCGTCGGCGCTTCTGCTTGTCGCCGCGAACCTGACGGATTGGCGAAGCCTCTCCCGGCGCTCGCTGATGCTCCTCTACAACTGGACCTGCCTGGCTTTTCTGGTGCTGTGCGCCACCGGCCTGTCGGGAATCGCCGTCAATGTGCTGAAATATGCGATTGGCCGGGCTCGCCCGCTCTATTACGAGGACTTTGGCGTGCTTACCCTGCACCCCTTCGCTTTCGATGCGCGCTTCGCCGGCTTTCCATCCGGCCATGGTACGACGATGGGCGCAGTGTTCGGGGTCGCTTTGCTGTTGTTTCCGCGGCGCTGGTACATCGCCCTGGCGATCACTGCCTGCATCGCCTCGACCCGTATCTTCGTTGGCGCGCACTATCCCAGCGACACCGTCGCCGGCTTCGGCCTTGGCTGCGGTTTCGCGCTGGCCTGCGGGCTGGTCTTTGCCCGGCTCGGCTTCATCTTCCGGCCGATGCCTTCGGGACTGCCGGTCCGCAAGACAACGTTTTGGCTGATCGGACCGACAAGGAAGGCTGCCTGAGCATCCGAAGTTCAGTTGCCGTCCAGCCCGCCATAGGATCTGACTAGGCCGGCCATGCCGGGCGACTGGTGGTCTTCGCTTTCCAGCCCTTGGGCAACGCCGACGCGATCGGCCACAGGCCGGTTCTGGCTGACCTTCCACTTGCCGTGGATTTCGCTGATCTCGATTTCCAGCCCGATAATGGCTTTGATCTGCGACTGGATGAACGGCTCCGGCGCGTCGGTCACTGCCCAGGGCGCTTGGCGAGCGCCTTCCTGCGACGCCGTCAGATCGGCGATCTGCTGCGCCAGCCAATCCTGGTCATCCATCACCTTGACTGTGCCGCGAACCTGCACGATGGCATAATTCCAGGTCGGCACCACCTTGCCGGTCTCGCGCTTGGTCTCGTACCAGGACGGCGTCACATAGGCATCGCTGCCCTGGAAGACGATCAATACCGGTGAAGCCGGATTGTCGGCCAGCAGGCGCCATTGCGGGTTGGCCCGCGCCAGATGGGCGCGCAGCCTGCCGTTAGGCCCGATTTCCGCGTCGAGCAGGAACGGGACAGCGTTGGCGACCGGCCCATCGGACCCGTTGGAAATCAACAGGCCCAGCGGATGCGTCCGGATCAGCCCGTGCAGGATTTCCGGCCGCGTTTCCCTGAAATGAGGAGGCTCGTACATCGCCGTCCGTTCTTTTCTTGTTTATCTCAGCCGCTTCGGACGCGGATCCGACAATTCGCCGGCCAGCCGGCGGTCGAGATAGTCGGCGCATTCCTCGAGCAGCAGGTCGGCATCGTTGGCGAAGAAATGGTTGGCGCCGGGCAACGTCTTTTGCGTGATGGTGATGCCCTTCTGCGTGTGCAGCTTGTCGACCAGGCCCTGCACATCCTTCGGCGGCGCCACCTTGTCGGCATCGCCATGGATGATCAGGCCCGATGACGGGCAGGGCGCCAGGAACGAGAAATCATAGGTGTTGGGCTGCGGCGCGATCGAGATGAAGCCTTCGATCTCCGGCCGGCGCATCAGAAGCTGCATCCCGATCCAGGAGCCGAAGGAGTAGCCGGCGACCCAGCAGCTCTTGGAATCGGGATGCAGCGACTGCACCCAATCCAGCGCCGCGGCGGCATCCGACAACTCGCCGGTGCCGTGGTCGAATTCGCCCTGACTGCGGCCGATGCCGCGGAAATTGAAGCGCAGCGTGGTGAAATCCCGCTTCTGGAACATGTAGAAGAGGTCGTAGACGATCTTGTTGTTCATCGTGCCGCCGAATTGCGGATGCGGGTGCAGGACGATGGCAATCGGCGCGCTTTTTTCCTTGGAAGGCTGATAGCGACCCTCCAGGCGGCCGGCAGGACCGGTGAAAATGACCTCAGGCATAAAATACTCCACTTGGTAATACGAACGCGCGGTGCCTGGAACGTTTCCTCTGGCCTTGACGCAGGGCGAGCGTCTTCTTAGAAGCTAGTTTAGAATTGTTCAAAACTGGGTGGCAAGACATCGAGCCCGGCCACCCGCGCCGCAAGCCGCGTAAATAGGACGGCTCGCCTTGGAATTTCAAGGAAATAACGCCATACGACATCGGAATGGCTTCTGACGGGACTTGACGGACGAAAATGGCCGCAAAACGCGCCTATCTCGATTATAATGCCAGTGCGCCGCTGCTTGCCGCGGCCCGCGAGGCTATGGTCGCGGCGCTTGACGTCGCCGCCAATCCGTCATCGGTTCACGCCGAGGGGCGTGCGGCCCGCCGCCTGATCGAGACCGCCAGGCGTGACGTGGCGGCGCTCGTCAACGCCAAGGCGGAGCATATCGTGTTCACCTCCGGTGCGACGGAAGCAGCCTCGACGCTGCTGTCACCAGACTGGCGGATGGGGCGCGGCACCGTGCGCATGAGCCGGCTTTACGTGTCCGAGGCCGATCATCCCTGCCTGTTGAATGGCGGACACTTCCCGGCAGCGCAGGTTACCCGGATCGGTGTCGACGCCAACGGCATCGCCGATCTCGGCGCCTTGGCATCGGTGCTCGGCGGTCATGACAAGAGCGAAGGCCTGCCGCTGGTCGCCATCCACACCGCCAACAACGAAACCGGCGTCATCCAGCCGATCGATCGCATCGCCGGGATTGTCAAGGCGGCGGGCGGTATCCTCATTGTCGACACCGTGCAGGCCGCCGGGCGTGTTTCGATCGATCTATCAGCTGGTTACGCCGATTATCTGATTCTGTCCTCGCACAAGATCGGCGGTCCCAAGGGCGTCGGCGCCATGGTCGCGGCTTCGGATCTGATGATTCCGAAGCCGCTGGTCACTGGCGGTGGCCAGGAAAAGGGCCATCGCGGCGGCACTGAAAACCTCGCTGCCATTGCCGGTTTTGGCGCGGCCGCCCGCGAGGCCCTTGCCGGATTGCCGGCCATGGATGCGGTGCGCCGGCGCCGCGACGAGATCGAGGCCATCGTGAAAACGCTGGTGCCGGACGCGGAAATCTTCGGAACCGGTGCGCCAAGGCTTGCCAATACGGCATTCTTCGCTATTGCGGGCGTCAAAGCCGAAACCGCGCAGATCGCCTTCGATCTGGCCGGTGTGGCGCTGTCGGCCGGCTCTGCCTGTTCGTCTGGCAAGGTCGGACCGAGCCATGTGCTGAAAGCCATGGGATACGGCGACAGTCTCGGCGCCTTGCGGGTGTCCATCGGACCGGCGACCGGCGCGGAAGACGTTGAGCTTTTCCGCACCGCGCTTGCGGGTATTGCCGCACGTAGGGCGGATAGAGAACGGGCCGCGTAGCGGTTGGACGAATTTGGGCCTTTCGGCCTGGTAGAGCCGTGCGTTTCATGCTGGCCGGGTGAATTCCCGGTCGAAGCGCACTATATTAAACTTACGCTGCCGCGAGCACCTCTTGGGGTTCGGTTTTGGCGGTGCCATAGTTTGAAAACTGTCGGGCCTTGACCCCGGCGTGGATGGAGAACGCATATGCCTGCTGTGCAGGACACGATCGATCGGGTCCGAAAGATCGACGTCGACCAATACAAATACGGATTCCAGACCGAAATCGCGATGGACAAGGCCCCCAAGGGCCTCAGCGAAGACATCATCCGTTTCATTTCGGCCAAGAAGGACGAGCCGTCCTGGATGCTGGAATGGCGTCTGGAAGCGTATCGCCGCTGGCTGACGCTTGACGAGCCGACCTGGGCGCGCGTCCACTATCCGAAGATCGATTTCCAGGACATCTATTTCTATGCGGCGCCCAAGAGCACGCCCGGCCCGACCTCGCTCAGCGATGTCGATCCCGAACTCTTGAAGGTCTACGAAAAGCTCGGCATTCCGCTGCAGGAGCAGGAAATCCTTGCCGGTGTGCAGAAGACCGATGCCTCGGAGCCCGAGGAGGTCAGCGATAACGTCTACAAGTCGGGCCGCGTCGCTGTCGACGCCGTGTTCGATTCCGTTTCGGTCGTCACCACCTTCAAGAAGGAGCTGGCGCAGGCCGGCGTCATTTTCTGCTCGATCTCGGAAGCCATCCGCGAGCATCCGGAGCTGGTGAAGAAATATCTCGGTTCGGTCGTGCCGACCTCCGACAATTACTACGCGACGCTGAATTCGGCTGTGTTCACCGACGGCTCGTTCGTCTTCGTGCCCAAGGGTGTGCGCTGCCCGATGGAACTGTCGACCTATTTCCGCATGAACGAGAAGAACACCGGCCAGTTCGAGCGCACATTGATCATCGCCGAGGAGGGGGCCTACGTCTCCTATCTCGAGGGCTGCACGGCGCCGCAGCGCGACGAGAACCAGCTGCACGCCGCGGTGGTCGAACTGGTGGCGCTCGACGATGCCGAGATCAAATATTCGACGGTGCAGAACTGGTATCCCGGCGACGCCGAAGGCAAGGGCGGCATCTACAACTTCGTCACCAAGCGCGGCGACTGCCGTGGCGACCGCTCCAAGATTTCGTGGACGCAGGTCGAGACAGGTTCGGCGATCACCTGGAAATATCCGAGCTGCATCCTGCGCGGTGACGATTCCCAAGGCGAGTTCTATTCGATCGCCGTGTCGAACGGTTATCAGCAGGTCGACAGCGGCACCAAGATGATCCATCTCGGCAAGAACACGTCGAGCCGCATCATCTCCAAGGGTATCGCCGCCGGCTACTCGCAGAACACCTATCGCGGCCAGGTCTCGGCGCATCGCAAAGCGACCAACGCCCGCAATTTCACCAACTGCGACAGTCTGCTGATCGGCGACCAGTGCGGCGCGCACACCGTGCCTTACATGGAAGCCAAGAATTCGACGGCGCAGTTCGAGCACGAGGCGACGACGTCGAAGATTTCCGAGGACCAGAAATTCTACGTCATGCAGCGCGGCATCCCGGAAGAGGAAGCGATCGCGCTGATCGTCAACGGCTTCGTCAAGGATGTCATCCAGCAACTGCCGATGGAATTCGCGGTCGAAGCGCAGAAGCTGATCGGGATTAGCCTTGAGGGCTCGGTCGGCTGACCGGATATATATTCAGGAAACGAAAAAATGCTTGAAATCAGAAACCTGCACGCCCGCATCGTCGATGACGGCACCGAGATCATCCGCGGCTTGAACCTGACGGTGAAAGCCGGCGAGGTCGCCGCGATCATGGGGCCGAACGGCTCGGGAAAATCGACGCTGTCCTACATCCTCGCCGGCCGCGAGGACTATGAAGTGACCGAAGGCGACATCCTCTACAACGGCCAGTCGATCCTCGAAATGGATCCGGCCGAGCGCGCCACGTCAGGCATCTTCCTCGCCTTCCAGTATCCGATGGAGATACCGGGCGTCGCGACCATGGAATTCCTGAAAGTGGCGATGAACGAGCAGCGCAAGGCACGTGGCGAGGAGCCGCTGAAGATCCCGGAATTCCTCAAGCGGGTGAAGGAAGCCGCCGCCTCGCTCAGCATGGACATGGCGATGCTCAAGCGGCCGCTCAATGTCGGCTTCTCCGGCGGCGAGAAGAAGCGCGCCGAGATCCTGCAGATGAAGCTGCTGGAGCCGAAATTGTGCGTGCTCGACGAGACCGATTCCGGCCTCGACATCGATGCGCTGAAGATCGTGTCCGACGGCGTCAACGCGCTGC
Organism: Mesorhizobium sp. M0518; assembly: GCF_040321125.1. Lineage (NCBI taxonomy): Bacteria > Pseudomonadati > Pseudomonadota > Alphaproteobacteria > Hyphomicrobiales > Phyllobacteriaceae > Mesorhizobium > Mesorhizobium sp. M0518. Next base: position 317,594 of record NZ_JAMYQY010000005.1, on the reverse strand, counting down.
GGGCGACGGACCGGGCGTTCCTGGTCATCACCCACTACCAGCGCCTGCTTGAGCACATCGTGCCCGACACCGTGCACGTGCTCTACAAGGGCCAGGTCATCAAGTCAGGCGACAAGTCGCTGGCGCTCGATTTGGAAGCCAATGGCTATGCCGGCGTGATCGGCGAAGCAGCGTGAGATGCCAGAGGGCAGTTTGATGAATATGCACGCACAACCGCAGCGGACACCGGCCGAGACAGCGTTGATCGACGCGTTCGGCGACCGATTGTCGCTGCTGCCGGGCGACGGCGCGGTGATGCTGAAGCGCGACGACGCCATCGAGACGATCAAGCACGGTCTGCCGACGCGGCGCGTCGAATCCTGGCACTATACCGACCTGCGCCGGTTGCTGAATACCGTGCCGGACTTCGACCCGGCCGCCATGGCTAAAGCCATCGCACCGATCGTCGAAGGTTCCGCCGTGGTGTCGATCCTGAACGGCAAGTCCGACGCCAAGGTGCCTGTCCTTGAAGGCGTCACCTTCCAGCGCCTTTCGGAAAAGCTGATCGACGGCAGCATCGCACCGGGGCTCGATCCCTATGGCAGCGACGATGCCATCGGCGCGCTGAACACGGCTTTCGTTGCCGATGGTTATTTCATCGATATTGCCGATGGGACGAAGCTGGAAAAGCCGATCGAACTGCAGAACCTGCAGGCTGGCGGCCAGACGCATGTGCGCCTGCCCGTGCGCGTCGGCGCCAGCGCCAAGGCCGTCATCGTCGAACGGCAGACGGGTGATGGCGCTGCCTTGAGCAGCTCGGTAAGTCAGATCGTGCTCGACGAGGGCGCCGAGGTAACGTGGCTGGTCGTCCAGGAGCAGCCGGAAACGGCGACGCATCTGGCGCAGTTCAAGGCCCATATCGGCAAGAATGCGAAACTGACGCTGTTCGTCATGAACGCCGGCGGCAAGCTCGTGCGCCAGGAGATCATGGTCAGGACGACTGGCGAAGGCGCCGATTTCAAGCTTCGCGGCATCAACCTGCTGGCCGGCGACACCCACACCGACGTGACCATGGTGCTCGACCACGCCGTGCCGCACACGACCTCTACGGAAGTGATCCGCAATGTGGTGACGGGCAAGGCGCGCGGTGTGTTCCAGGGCCGCATCAACGTCCATCAATATGCGCAGAAGACCAACGCCAAGATGGCCTGCAACACGCTGCTTTTGTCGGACGATGGCGAGTTCTCGACCAAGCCGGAGCTTGAAATCTTCGCCGACGACGTGATTTGCGGCCACGGCGCGACGGTCACCGAAATAGACCACGACCATCTGTTCTACCTGATGGCGCGCGGCGTCGACGAGAAAAGCGCGCGGGGGCTGCTCGTGAAGGCCTTCGTCGCGGAGGTGATCGAGGAACTGGAGGACGAGGCGATCGTCGAGGCGCTGGAAGCGCGGCTCGACGGCTGGTTCGTGGCACACGGGTGATCTGATGAACGCACCGGGCAAGAGCGGAGATTTCTACGACGTCGAAGCGATTCGCCGCGATTTCCCGATCCTGTCGCGGGAAGTCTACGGCAAGCCGCTGGTCTATCTCGACAATGGCGCCTCGGCACAGAAGCCGCAGGTGGTGCTGGACACAATCCAGCATGCCTATTCCCAGGAATACGCCAACGTCCATCGCGGCCTGCATTTTCTCTCGAACGCCGCGACCGACGCCTACGAAAAGGCCCGTGAGACGGTGCGCCGCTTCCTCAACGCGCCAAGCACCGACAACATCGTCTTCACCTCGAATACGACTTCGGCCATCAACACGGTCGCCTATGGCTATGGCATGCCCAACATCGGCGAGGGCGACGAGATCGTGCTGTCGATCATGGAGCACCACTCCAATATCGTGCCGTGGCATTTCATCCGCGAGCGGCAGGGCGCCAAACTGGTCTGGGTGCCGGTCGACGATCTCGGCGTATTCCACATCGACGAATTCGAGAAGCGGCTGACCGACCGCACCAAGCTGGTCGCCATCACGCAGATGTCGAATGCGCTGGGCACGGTGACGCCGATCAAGGAGATCGTGCGCATTGCGCATTCGCGTGGAATTCCCGTCCTTGTAGACGGCAGCCAGAGCGCCGTGCATATGCCGATCGATGTGCAGGATCTCGACTGCGACTTCTTCGTCTTCACCGGCCACAAGGTCTACGGCCCCTCGGGCATCGGCGTTCTCTACGGCAAGAAGGACATTCTCCAGGGCATGCGGCCCTTCATGGGCGGCGGCGAGATGATCGAAGAGGTGACGGAAGACATCGTCACCTACAACGAGCCGCCGCACCGTTTCGAAGCCGGCACGCCGCCGATCGTCCAGGCGATCGGGCTGGGTGCTGCGCTCGACTATATGGAAAAAATCGGCCGCGAGCGCATTGCCGCCCATGAGGAAGACCTCAAGAACTACGCGCATGAGCGGCTGCGCGCCATCAATTCGCTGCGCATCTTCGGCGATGCGCCCGGCAAGGGCGCCATCATCTCGTTTGAGCTGCAAGGCATTCATGCGCATGACGTGTCGATGGTGATCGACAGGCAGGGCGTTGCTGTCCGCGCCGGCACCCATTGCGCCCAGCCGCTGTTGAAACGCTTCGGCGTAACCTCCACATGCAGGGCATCGTTCGGCATGTATAATACCAGGGCCGAAGTCGACGCTTTGGCCGAGGCGCTTGAAAAAGCGCGCAAATTCTTTGGATGACGATTTTTTTGGGTGACGACCATGGATGATGTGAGCATCGCAGCCGAGACCATTCCGGAAACAGCGCCCAATGCGCTGGTTTCGGGATCGGCCATTCCAGCCGACGAGCTGGCGCGGCTGACCGACGACATCGTCTCGGCGCTGAAGACCGTCTACGATCCGGAAATCCCAGCCGATATCTACGAGCTCGGCCTGATCTATAAGATCGACATCGAGGACAATCGCTCGGTCAAGATCGACATGACGCTGACCGCTCCGGGCTGCCCTGTCGCCGGCGAAATGCCCGGCTGGGTGGAGAATGCCGTCGGCGCCGTCGAAGGCGTGTCCGGCGTCGAGGTCAACATGACTTTCGACCCGCCATGGTCGGCCGACCGCATGTCGGAAGAGGCGCAGGTGGCGGTGGGTTGGTACTAGCCCGACAGAGGCTGGTGCACTTGCACCAGGGATAAAACTTCACCATTTTAGGTGAGGAATCATTCGGCAGGCCTTGAACCTGCATGGAATGGAAGGAAAAAGAATGGGACGCTTCGCCGTCATCACGATGACCGAAAAGGCCGCCGACCGGGTGCGCGAGATTGTCGCCACCCGCGACAACGCGCATGGCATCCGCCTCGGCATCAAGAAGGGCGGCTGCGCCGGGATGGAATATACGGTCGATCTGGTGACCGAGCCCAACACCAAGGACGACCATATCGAGCGCGATGGCGCGCATGTCTATGTGGCGCCCGAGGCAGCGCTATTCCTGTTCGGCACCGAGATGGATTTCGAGCAGACGACGCTTCGCACCGGCTTCACATTCCGCAACCCGAACCAGAGTTCGGCTTGCGGTTGCGGCGAATCCGTCGAACTCAAGCCGGCCGACCTGAAGGCGCTGGCAGAAGCACGCGCCTCGGCCTGATCTTCCAGCCCCGTAAGCGGCAGGGGTGATCGCATATGACTGGCTTGCGCTCTACGAATACCCCCTTAATCCCTCCCCACAAGGGGGAGGGAGACTTGGTAGGCGCTGATTCCGCAAATCCCCGAGGTTTCGACGCCAAAAGGATGGCGCGCGGCAGCGTTCCCTCCCCCTTGTGGGGAGGGTTAGGGTGGGGGTCCTCTTCGTAAAAACCCATATGCAATCGCCCCGCCGTAAACGGGGTGAAGGACGCTAATCCACCCACATGCCCGTCCGCTTGTGCCAGTCGGCGATCGATTCCTCGGGATAGACGTCGAAGACCTTGTCATGCTTGCCAACCTCCGGCTCCACCCAGTTCGCCTTGTATTTCAGCATCAGGTGCACCTTGCTTGGCGGAATGGGTAAATCGCTGTCGATCGCCGAGGCGAAGGGATGCACCAGTTCCGGCCATGTCGGATCGTAGAGCCAAAGGGCCGCCCCGCATTTCTTGCAGAAATTGCGCTCGCCGGTCGAGATTTCGCAATGCGGATGCTCGTCGTCCTCGATCTCCGCCCGAAAGACGCCGAGGCTGCGCTTGCCCCTGATGTTCAGTGTTTCGTTGTCGGCACCGAGATTGATGGCAAACCCGCCGCCGCCCTGCTGCTTGCGGCAGATCGAGCAGTAGCACAGCATGAATGGCGCCGGCGTGTGGCTCTCCACCTCGAAACGCACGGCATTGCAGCGGCAGGACCCTTTGAGCAGGACGGGCATGGCGGGAAACTCCGATCGACCTCACACAACCTGTCAGCATGATTTTGGTTGCGGCGATGACAAGGCCAAACGCCGGTGACATGATCGCGGCATGGACAATGAACGCATCGCCGAACTGTTCGAGGGCCTCGGCCCTGTCAGCATCCGCAAACTGTTCGGCGGCAAGGGCATCTATTTCGACGGGTGTCATCGTCGCCATCGTGCTGCGCGGTGAGTTGATGCTGAAGGCCGACGAGCAAAGCGCGCCCGAGTTCGAGGCCGCCGGCTGCACGCAATGGACCTATACCGGCTCGCGCCACGGCAAGCTGGTCGCCATGCCCTACTGGGGCGTTCCCGACAGCGCTTTCGATGATCCCGACGAGATGGCGGCCTGGGTACGGCGGGCGTATGCGGCTGGACGGCGGGCGGGGAAGTGATGCCAGCCTTGGGACGGTCGAGGGACACCACCCCCCTCTGGCCTGCCGGCCATCTCCCCCGCAAGGGGGGAGATTGGCGGTTTCACCGTCTGCCTGCTTTTTTCAACGTTGAAGATTGGCAGAGGCGTTGACGACATTCGATCTCCCCCCTTGCGGGGGAGATGTCCGGCAGGACAGAGGGGGGTGCTGTCCCGCCGACGTTGGCCTACAACGCCTTCGCAATCCGTGCCGCCAGCCGCGCGTTGTTTTCCACCAGCGCGATGTTGGTCTTGAGGCTCCTGCCGCCGGTCAGTTCGAGGATTTTCGACAGCAGGAAGGGTGTCACCGCCTTGCCGGTCACGTTGAGCGCTTCTGCGGCCTTCTGCGCGGCGTCGATATAGCCCGCCATCTCCTCAGCCGGGATTTCATGGTTTTCCGGCACAGGATTGGCGATCAGCATGCCGCCGGCGAGCCCCAGCGCTGCCCTCGTCTGGTAGAAATGCGCGATCTCTTCCGGCTCGTGCAAGGTCAGCGGCGCGCGGAATGGCGAATGTCGCGACCAGAAGGCTGGCATCGTCTCGCAGCCATGGCCGATCACCGGCACGCCGCGCGTCTCCAGCACCTCCAGCGTCTTTTCGATGTCGAGGATCGCCTTGGCGCCGGCCGAGACGACGATGACCGGGGTGCGCGCCAGCTCGTCGAGATCGGCGGAAATGTCAAAACTCTTTTCGGCGCCCTTGTGCACGCCGCCAATGCCGCCGGTGGCGAACACTTTTATGCCGACCATATGCGCCGCGATCATCGTGGCGGCGACCGTGGTGCCACCGGTGCGCCCTTGCGCCACGGCAAAACCGAGATCGGCGCGCGACAGCTTCATGGCGTCGCCCGTCATCGCCAGCGATTCGCGCTCGCCGTCCGAAAGCCCGATCTTGATGCGGCCGCCAACCACGGCGATGGTCGCCGGCACGGCGCCGCCGTCGGTGATGATCTTTTCGACATCGGCCGCCATGGCGCCATTGTCGGGGTAGGGCATGCCATGGGTGATGATGGTGCTTTCCAGCGCCACCACCGGCCGGCCGGCCGCCAGGGCCTGCGCCACCGGCGCGTGGATGTCGATGAAGGGGCCGGCGGTCTCAGGGGTCATCAGGGTCTCCAATCCGGAATGCGGCGCGTCCGTCGGGACATCAGGCAACATCGCGGCACTATGAATTCGCCGGTCTCATGCCACTTCCCTGGCATCCGGCACAAGAGCCAATGCCTCAGTGAAATCAGCCGCGGTGAACTCCGGAACGGCGCTGGCGCTTTCGATGGCAAGCGTCGCCCCGGCAATGCCTTCGCGCAGAGCTGCCCGCAGCGGCAGGCCACGCAGCAAGGCAGCAACCGTAGCGCCCGCCAGCGCATCGCCAGCGCCGGTGACGTCAGCGACCTTTCTTGGCGGCGGCGGCAGGATCGAGAAGGCGCTGGCTTCATCGAAGCCCAGCATGGGCTCGCTGCCCGCCGTCACCACGCCGCTGACAAGGCCGCTGCATCGCAACCCGTCGACGACCTCGCGCTCCGTGGCAGTCGCGGCGACGCCGGCCAGCACCATGGCCTCGCGCCGGTTCATGAAGACGAGCGAGAGCTCCTTCAGCACCGGTATCAGCCGCACCACCTTGGCCGGCGAGATGGCAATGGCGAAAATCGGCTTGCCCGCGGCGAGCGCCACCAGCCGTTCCAGCGCCGAAGAGGGCAGATTGGCGTCGCACAGGATCGCATCGGCGCCAGCGATCACCTCCCGCACCTTGGAGCGCCTGATCTGCTTGGGAAACGCCAAATCATAGAGCGCCATGTCGGCAAAGCCGACGATCAGCTCGCCCTCACTGTCGATCAGCGCCGTGTAGCTCGGCGTCGTGCGGTCGAGGAAGACCGCCGACAGGTCGGTAATGCCTGTCTCGGCAATGGCTCGCGAAACGGTGTCGGCAGCGGCATCGCCGCCGCGAACCGACATGAGCGACGCGGAGACGCCGCGCCGCACGGCGCTGCGCAAAGCGTTGAAGACGCCGCCGCCGACATCCTCGCGCATCGTGCCGGGATTGGAGGCAGCCGGCACGTAAGCGCCGGACACCTGGCCGCGCCGGTCGATATGGGCGCCGCCTACGGCCAGTATTTTCGTGGATTTCAGCATGTCGGCGATATGACCTTTGTTATTCCAGCCGCACAAGCGCTAGGCTACGCGACGGAGCTTCGCATGCAAGGCGGCGATTCGGCAGATCGAAAACAACCGAGCCGTCTGGCCCAACGTGTGGTGCATCCCTGATCGAATCCTTGGACAAAAAAAGAACAAATCCGGATATTGTTTGTTTTTCAGATATTTGACCCCTCTTGCCAAATGAGAACAAAAAAGGTACAAATAGGCAGGGATTACGGATTGTCCGGCCTTCATTGACGACCAAGGGGTGATGTATCATGGCTCAGAATTCTTTGCGGCTGGTAGAGGACAAGGCAGTGGACAAATCAAAGGCTCTAGATGCGGCGCTGTCGCAAATCGAGCGGGCTTTCGGCAAGGGCTCGATCATGCGGCTCGGCGCCAACGATCAGGTCGTCGAGATTGAAACGGTGCCGACCGGCTCGCTTGGCCTAGACATCGCGCTTGGTGTTGGTGGCTTGCCGCGCGGCCGCATCATCGAGATCTACGGGCCGGAAAGCTCGGGCAAGACGACGTTGGCGCTGCACACCGTTGCGGAAGCCCAGAAGAAGGGCGGCATCTGCGCCTTCGTCGATGCCGAGCATGCGCTCGATCCGGTCTATGCCCGCAAGCTTGGCGTTGATCTCGAAAACCTCCTGATCTCGCAGCCCGACACCGGTGAGCAGGCGCTGGAAATCTGCGACACGCTGGTGCGCTCCGGCGCCATCGACGTGCTGGTGGTCGATTCGGTCGCGGCGCTGACGCCACGCGCCGAAATTGAAGGTGAGATGGGCGATTCGCTGCCGGGCCTGCAGGCCCGCTTGATGAGCCAGGCGCTGCGCAAGCTGACCGCGTCGATCTCGCGCTCCAACACCATGGTCATCTTCATCAACCAGATCCGCATGAAGATCGGCGTCATGTTTGGTTCGCCCGAGACCACGACGGGCGGCAACGCGCTGAAATTCTACGCTTCGGTGCGTCTTGACATCCGCCGCATCGGCTCGATCAAGGACCGCGACGAGGTTGTCGGCAACCAGACCCGCGTCAAGGTGGTCAAGAACAAGCTGGCGCCGCCCTTCAAGGTGGTCGAATTCGACATCATGTTTGGTGAGGGCGTGTCCAAAACCGGCGAACTGGTCGATCTCGGGGTCAAGGCCGGTATTGTCGAGAAGTCTGGCGCCTGGTTTTCTTATAATTCGCAGCGTCTCGGCCAGGGCCGCGAAAATGCCAAGCTGTTCCTGCGTGACAATCCCGACACGGCACGCGAGATCGAGTTGTCGATCAGGCAGAATGCCGGGCTGATCGCCGAGAAATTCCTCGAGAATGGCGGCCCTGAGCGCGGCGAAGACGACGGTTTCGAGGAAGAATCCGGCGCCATGTAACAGCTTCGTGCGCGATGCCGGCCGGAGTTCGGCCATAATCGCGTTCTATTATCTCAGGCTTAGGTAATTGAGTTCCGCGTTATTGCGTTTCGAAACCGCCGGCCCAGTGCCGGCGGTTTTGCGTTTCGGCAGCGAAAACAGGCCGGTTCGAACGGCCGGCAAAGGCCGTGGATTGGACCAATTCCGTGTTTCTGGACAGGGTGAGGCGCGGCGGCTAAAAGGCCAAGTCCTAATCTTCTAAAAACGCAGAGCCCATTTCCGCCGGTTTGCCGGCGGCTCTTCCGAAAAGGCAGCATTCATGAGTGGCGTGAACGAGATCCGGTCGACATTTCTCGACTACTTCCGCAAGGAGGGTCACGAGATCGTCGCGTCGAGCCCGCTGGTGCCGCGCAACGATCCGACACTGATGTTCACCAACGCCGGCATGGTGCAGTTCAAGAATGTCTTCACCGGTTTGGAGAAGCGGCCCTATTCGCGCGCGTCGACAGCCCAGAAGAGCGTGCGCGCCGGCGGCAAGCACAACGATCTCGACAATGTCGGCTACACGGCACGCCATCTGACCTTCTTCGAGATGCTCGGCAATTTCTCCTTCGGCGACTATTTCAAGGAGCGCGCCATCGAGCTTGCCTGGAACCTGATCACCAGGGAGTTCGGGCTGAACAAGGACAAGCTGCTGGTCACCGTCTATCACACGGACGACGAGGCGGCCGGTTTCTGGAAGAAGATCGCCGGGTTTTCCGACGACCGCATCATTCGCATCGCGACATCGGACAATTTCTGGGCGATGGGCGATACCGGACCCTGCGGGCCGTGCTCGGAGATCTTCATCGACCGCGGCGAGCACATCTGGGGTGGTCCTCCCGGCAGCCCGGAGGAAGATGGCGACCGTTTCCTGGAATTCTGGAACCTGGTGTTCATGCAGTATGAACAGGTGACGAAGGAGGAGCGGATCGACCTGCCGCGCCCCTCGATCGACACCGGCATGGGCCTGGAGCGCATGGCGTCCATCCTGCAAGGGGTGGAAAGCGTCTTCGAGACCGATCTGTTCCGTCACCTGATCGACGCGGCCTCGTCCGCGATCGGGCATGGTCCCGACAAGGAGACTGTCGCGTCCTACCGGGTCATTGCCGATCATCTGCGCTCGTCCTCCTTCCTGGTCGCCGATGGCGTGCTGCCTTCGAACGAAGGCCGTGGCTATGTCCTGCGTCGCATCATGCGCCGCGCCATGCGTCATGCGCAGTTGCTCGGTGCCAACGAACCGCTGATGTGGAAGCTGGTGCCGGCGCTGGTGCGCGAAATGGGTCAGGCCTATCCGGAACTGCTGCGCGGCGAACAGTTGATCACCGAGACGCTGAAGCTCGAGGAGACCAGGTTTCGCAAAACGCTGGTGCGCGGCCTCGGCCTGCTTTCGGAGGCGACCGAAACGCTTCATGCCGGCGACATGCTGGATGGCGAGACGGCCTTCAAGCTCTACGACACCTATGGCTTCCCGCTCGATCTGACGCAGGACGCGCTGCGCCAGCGCAGCATCTCTGTCGATCTTGCCGGCTTCACCAATGCGATGGAGCAGCAGAAGGCCGAGGCGCGCAAGCACTGGGCCGGCTCCGGCGACGCGGCCACCGAGACCATCTGGTTCTCCGTGCGCGAGAAGGCCGGCGCCACCGAGTTCCTCGGATATGAGACTGAAGCTGCCGAAGGCATCATCCAGGCGCTGGTCAGGGACGGCAAGACCGTCGACAGCGCCGGCAAGGGCGACGCGGTGGCGATCGTCGTCAACCAGACGCCGTTCTATGCCGAGTCCGGCGGCCAGATGGGCGACACCGGTGTCATCTCCGGCGAGGGGTTCTCGATCGAGGTTTCGGATACGCAGAAGAAGGCCGACGGGCTGTTCGTGCATGTCGGCAAGGTTGCCAGCGGCACGGTCAAGACCGGTGCCGCCGTCGAGCTGAAGGTCGACCATGCCAGACGCTCGAGGCTGCGCGCCAACCATTCCGCGACGCATCTGATCCATGAGGCGCTGCGCGAGGTGCTGGGCAGCCATGTCGCGCAGAAGGGCTCGCTGGTCGCGCCCGAGCGCCTGCGCTTCGACATCTCGCACAACAAGCCCATTTCATCGGAGGATCTCGAAGAGGTCGAGCGCATGGCCAACGAGATCGTCGTGCAGAACGGCCCGGTGTCCACGCGCCTGATGTCGGTCGACGATGCCATTGCCGAAGGCGCCATGGCGCTGTTCGGCGAGAAGTACGGTGACGAAGTGCGCGTCGTGTCCATGGGCACCGGTGTGCACGGCGCCAAGGCCAACCGGCCCTATTCGGTCGAGCTCTGCGGTGGCACGCATGTCCGGGCGACCGGCGATATCGGCCTGGTGCGTGTCGTGTCGGACAGCGCGGTCGCCGCCGGCGTGCGCCGCATCGAGGCGCTGACCGGCGAAGCCGCGCGCAAACATCTCGACGAGCAGGACCGGCGTTTGAAGGCGACGGCGGCCGTGCTCAAGATTTCGCCGGCCGATGTGCCGGCGCGCGTCGAGACGCTGCTCGAAGAGCGCAAGAAGCTCGAGAAGGAATTGACCGAGGCGCGCAAGAAGCTGGCGCTGGGTGGGGGATCGTCAGCCGATGCTCCAGCCGCCAATGAGACGGTCGCCGGTGTCGGCTTCCTCGGCAAGGCGGTCTCCGGTGTCTCACCGAAGGATTTGAAGCCGCTGGCGGACGCCGGCAAGACCTCGCTCGGTTCCGGCGTCGTCGTCTTCGTCGGCGCTGGCGAGGACAACAAGGCAAGCGTCGTCGTCGCCGTCACCGACGATCTGCTGAGCCGCTTCAGCGCTGTCGATCTGGTGCGCCTGGCCTCCGCCGCATTGGGCGGGCAGGGCGGCGGCGGTCGGCCCGATATGGCCCAGGCCGGTGGACCGGATGCTTCCAAGGCGGCCGACGCGATCGCCGCGGTAAGGGCTGCGCTGGAAGCAGCCTAGCGTTCATCAGGGACGCTTTGCCGCTTTCAACGCATGCGTCATTCTGCTGGAATCGCCCCAGGTGGACAGCCAGATCAGGCTGTCCGTGGCGACCGAGATCGTCGACCGCAAAAGGTTGAGCAGCGGTCCAGGCGATTTCAGCTGCTCCTCGGCGTGATGGAGATGGGCAAGCTCTTCCTCGCGGATCGCCAGGATGATGCCGTGCAGTTCGCCATCGCGTTCGGCGAGGAAAAACAGCTGATCGTCGAGATGGCGATGCACCGCCGCTTCGACCGCTGCGGTGCAGGCCCAGATGCCTTGCGGTCCGAGCAGGGCGGTCAGAAAACCCAGCAGCCAGCCGCCCCAGCTCCAGAATTGCATCACCCGGCACGGTCGCGACTGCCGCAACGGCATGGCGGCACGGAAGGCGGCACAGTGATTGCGCTCGTGCCCAAGCATCTCCGACAAGGACGGCACGCAATCTGGCCAAAAGCGCTTGGCGACAAGAATCTGCGCCGAATAGATTCGGATCGCCCCGAATTCGCCGGCGTGGTTCACTCGGACTATTCTGGCGACCGTGAGTGCGTCCTGGTGAGAAAGATCATCCATGGACGCGCCCAAGCCTTATGTCAGCCGGTTGGCAAAGCGTGGGAGTTTTGCAACGCGATCCCACCAGGCCTGGATCTCGGCAAACTCGGCCAGCAGCTTTTGCCCCTCAGCGACCTTGACGAAATAACCGATGATCGGCACCGCATGCAGATCGGCCAGTGTCAGCCGATCGCCCAGCAACCACGAGCCCGGCGCTTTCAGCGAAGAGAGCGTCTGCAGCGCTTTGCTCGCCTGCGAAAGCCCTCTGGCGATCAGCCTCTCATCGGGCGCATCCTTCTCCAGCCGCTCGACGGCGACATCCCAGACCATCGACCTGTAGGCATAGGCGTCGAGCATACCGATGATCTGGTTCATCCGTGCGCGGCCGCGAGGATCCGCCGGCTGGAGGGCCGGTCCTTCAAAAACCTCGTCGACATAGCGCGTGATCGCGCTCGTCTCGAAGAGCCGAAATCCGTCATGCTCGAAGGCCGGGATGCGGCCGAACGGATGGTGCTCGAAATACCAGGCGGGAATGCCCTCGGCGGCAAAGACATCGACCGGGACAAGCGCATAGTCGATGCCTTTTTCCGCGAGCACGAGGCGGACGATGCGCACGTAGACGCTGTAGTCCGCCCCGTAGACGATGGGCTTGCCCATGCCGATTGCCGGTCAGGCCATGGCCTTCTGCAGGTTCTCGTCGATCTTGTCGAGGAAACCGGTGGTCGAGAGCCAGGGCTGGTCGGGGCCGATCAGGAGCGACAGGTCCTTGGTCATGAAGCCGGACTCGACGGTCTGGATGCAGATTTTTTCCAGCGTCTCGGCGAAGCGCCTCAGCTCGGCATTGTCGTCGAGCTTGGCGCGGTGGGCCAGCCCGCGCGTCCAGGCGAAGATCGAGGCGATCGAATTGGTCGAGGTCTCCTCGCCCTTCTGGTGCTGGCGATAGTGGCGGGTGACGGTGCCATGCGCGGCTTCCGCTTCCACCGTCTTGCCGTCCGGCGTCATCAGCACCGAGGTCATCAGGCCGAGCGACCCAAAACCTTGCGCCACCGTGTCGGACTGCACGTCGCCGTCATAGTTCTTGCAGGCCCAGACATAGCCGCCCGACCATTTCAGGGCGGAGGCCACCATGTCGTCGATCAGGCGGTGCTCGTACCACAGCTTCTTCGACTTGAACTCGGCCTCGAATTCAGCCTCGTAGACCTCCTGGAAGATGTCCTTGAAGCGGCCGTCATAGGCCTTGAGGATAGTGTTCTTGGTCGACAGATAGACCGGATAGTTGCGCAGCAGGCCGTAGTTCAGCGAGGCGCGGGCAAACTCGCGGATCGACTCGTCGAGATTGTACATGGCCATGGCGACACCGGCGCCGGGCGCGTCGTACACATCGTGCTCGATCACCTGGCCGTCCTCACCCACGAACTTGATGGTCAGCTTGCCCTTGCCGGGAAAGCGGAAATCGGTGGCACGGTACTGGTCGCCGAAGGCATGACGGCCGACGATGATCGGCTTGGTCCAGCCGGGCACCAGGCGCGGCACGTTCTTCATGATGATCGGCTCGCGGAAGATGGTGCCGCCGAGGATGTTGCGGATGGTGCCGTTCGGCGACTTCCACATCTTCTTCAGCTTGAACTCCTCGACGCGCTGTTCGTCGGGCGTGATCGTCGCGCATTTCACGCCGACGCCGTGTTTCTTGATGGCGTTGGCCGAATCGATGGTCACCTGGTCGTTGGTGGCGTCGCGATGCTCGATGCCGAGGTCGTAATATTCAAGCTTGAGGTCGAGATAAGGGTGGATCAGCTTGTCCTTGATGAACTGCCAGATGATGCGGGTCATCTCGTCGCCGTCGAGTTCGACGACCGGGTTCGCCACCTTGATCTTCGCCATGGAAAGAATGCCTCGTTGCTGGGATATGGGACGGCCTTGCCCGCGTGGCGTTGGGCCGGGAGATGTCGCCCGTATATCAAAGCGCTTTTGGCCACGCAAACGGCGATCGGTCACGAATTGGAGGCCAGAGCCGTCGTCATTTGCGAATGCTTCATTTTCCCGGCCGAATATGGCAGGGACGCTGAAATGCCGCAAACAGCAGTTCATTGACAATCATGCCCGTCATCAAAGATCCCGATAGCATTGCAGTCGCCGGCCCGGCGATCATCCTCGTCGAGCCGCAGCTTGGCGAGAACATCGGCATGGTCGCGCGCGCCATGGCCAATTTCGGTCTGTCGGAGCTGCGCCTGGTCAACCCGCGTGATGGTTGGCCGAGCGAGAAGGCACGCGCGGCGGCCAGCCGCGCCGACCATGTCATCGACGCCGTGAGAGTGTTCGACGACCTGGCCTCGGCGCTCGCCGACTTGAATTTTGTCTTCGCAACCACGGCCAGGCAGCGCGACGGCTTCAAATCCGTGCGCGGGCCGGTGGAGGCGGGCAGGATGCTTCGGACCCATCATGCAATGGGACAACGCACTGGCATCCTGTTCGGACGCGAACGCTTCGGCCTCTACAATGACGAGGTCGGCTTGGCCGACGAGATCGTCACTTTCCCGGTCGATCCCGATTTCTCCTCGCTCAACATCGCCCAGGCCGCGCTGCTGATGTCCTATGAATGGATGAAGTCCGGCCTGGAAGATGAGACCAAGACCAATTTTTCCGGCCCGGACATGAAGCCGGCAAGCAAGGAAGAATTGCACGGCCTGTTTGCGTATCTGGAAGGCGCATTGGAAGCGCGCGGCTATTTCCGGCCGGCGCCGAAGAAGCCGAAAATGGTCGACAATCTGCGCGCGGTGCTCACACGCCCCGGCTTTGCCGAACCGGAGCTCAAGGTGCTGCGCGGCATCATCTCGTCGCTCGACAGGTTTTCTCCGGCGATGCCGCGCGGCGACGGGTCCCCTGGCGACGATCCGCGGCGCTTGCCCGCGGCCGCCGCGCGTGCCCGCAAGGCAGAGGCGGCGCGCTTTGCCGACACCGGCAAGGACGATGACATACCGCCGCTTGGCGGAAAAGGAACCGACAATGACTGAGCGGCCGATCCTGATGTTCGATTCGGGCATCGGCGGGCTTACCGTGCTGCGCGAGGCACGCGTGCTGATGCCCGACCGCCGCTTCATCTATGTCGCCGACGACGCTGCGTTTCCCTACGGCGCTTGGGAAGAGCCGGCGCTGAGGGCGCATATACTCGAATTGTTCGGCAAACTGCTGGAGCGCTTTGCGCCGGCCATTTCCGTCATCGCCTGCAACACCGCCTCGACGTTGGTGATCGATGCGTTGCGCGATAGATTTCCCGAGCATCCTTTCGTCGGCATGGTGCCTGCGATCAAGCCGGCGGCGGAACGCACGCGCTCAGGGCTGGTTTCGGTGCTGGCGACGCCTGGCACCGTCAAGCGCCAATACACGCGCGACCTGATCAGCAAATGGGCGCAGAAATGCCATGTCCGCCTGGTGGGCAGCGACAGGCTGGCGGGACTGGCTGAGATCTACATGCGTGAGGGCTTCGTCGATGAAGAAGCCGTGCGCACCGAGATTACGCCGTGCTTCGTCGAACATGATGCGCTGCGTACGGATATCGTCGTGCTCGCCTGCACACACTACCCCTTTCTGGCCAATCGCATGCGCAAGACGGCGCCCTGGCCGGTCGATTGGCTCGACCCCGCTGAAGCGATCGCGCGCCGGGCGCTGTCGCTTCTCGCCGACATCGATCCGAGCGGTCGTGGCGAGATGCTGCCTGAAGGCCCCGACCTTGCCGTCTTCACATCGAAAAGAGCCGATTTTCCGACCCGTCGCCTAATACAGGGCTTCGGGCTGGCGATGTCGTGATTCCGAAGCGGAACATCACGGCAGTCGTTGCGTTTTTCTCCAGATTCTAACGGGAGAAAGAGCCATGCCAGCCACCTCGAAAGCCCAGCAGAAAGCCGCCGGCGCGGCTCTGTCGGCCAAGCGCGGCGAGACCAAGAAGAGCGAACTCCAGGGCGCTTCCAAGGGAATGTACGAATCGATGAGCGAAAGCAGCTCGAGGAATTCGCCGAGACGAAGCGCAAGGGCCTGCCGGAGAAGAAGTCGAAAGACTAAGGGTTAAGCATCCGGAATCAAAGAGCCCGCGGCCAAGACCGCGGGCTTTGAAATGATATCGGCCGCCTGAGACCGGATAGGAGCCTACCAGCGCCCGCTGCAGCGCTTGATCTTGTAGCGTATGACCTTCTTGTGGCCGTGCCGCCAGATAACCTTCTTCTTGATCACGATGCGGCAAGCCTGGTGATGCCGGTGTCCTTGCCAATGCCTGGCCTCCGCCGGCTCCGGTGTCAGGACCGCCATGGATCCCGCCAACACAGCGGCTCCTGTCAGGGTAAGGAAGAATTTCTTCATGCGAATGTAGCTCCTCTGCTCCGGTCCCTTCCTGATGCCGCTGGCGCAACCTCCCGCCACATCCGGCACTGCACTCAACCCAGAGACGCTATATCGTCGCCATGGCCTACGCCAGCCACAAGCTTGACACCGGTTAAATCTCCGTTTAATCAGCGCCCCAACACCGGGCCGCAATGCCCGGTGGTTTTCTTTATGTGCGCAAGATGCGTGGAAATCCAATTCTACTATCTTGTTTGAACTGACGTGTCCCGTGGGTTTTCCGCCGCGTTGCGTGGGAAAACCCTGTCAGGTCTCGAAAACGGAGGCCAGAGGAGGGCGCGTTTCCTTCACCCGGACCATGAGGTTCCGGGTGTATTGTTTTGAAAAGGGAATGCGATGAGCAAGCGCGAATCCGCGAAGTACAAGATCGACCGCCGTCTCGGCGAAAATATCTGGGGCCGCCCGAAGTCCCCGGTCAACAAGCGTGAATACGGTCCTGGCCAGCATGGCCAGCGCCGCAAGGGCAAGCTTTCCGATTTCGGCCTGCAGCTGCGCGCCAAGCAGAAGCTGAAGGGTCACTATGGCGATGTTTCGGAAAAGCAGTTCCGCAAGGTCTATGAAGAGGCTGACCGCCGCAAGGGCGACACCTCGGAGAACCTGATCGGCCTGCTCGAATCGCGTCTCGACGCGGTCGTCTACCGCGCCAAGTTCGTGCCGACCATTTTCGCCGCCCGTCAGTTCGTCAACCACGGCCACGTCAACGTCAACGGCAAGCGTGTCAATATCGGCTCGTATCGCTGCAAGCCGGGCGATGTCGTCGAAGTGCGCGAAAAGTCCAAGCAGCTGGTCATCGTTCTGGAAGCGGTCGGTCTCGCCGAGCGCGACGTGCCGGACTACATCGAAGCCGATCACAACAAGATGGTCGCGACCTTCTCGCGCATCCCTGGCCTTGCGGACGTTCCGTTCGCCGTGCAGATGGAACCGAACCTGGTCGTCGAATTCTATTCGCGCTAAACGAGCGCGTTCTGCGATACCAAGCAAAGGCCGCCTGTCGAGGCGGCCTTTTCTTTGTCGGTCATGTCCGCTAATCCGGCGCTCTGGGCCACTGAAAGCGACATGCCATGAACATGCTTCCAGACATCGAACCGATCGCCGACAGCGAAGGCGGCTTCCATCCGCTGTTCGCCGACGTGCCGTCCTCGGTCGAATTCAACAAATTGCGCAAGCGGCTGCTGCGGCTGACCCGGCAGGCGATCGAGGATTTCTCGATGGTCACGCCCGGCCAGCGCTGGCTCGTTGCCCTGTCTGGCGGCAAGGATTCCTACGGCCTGCTCGCGGTGCTGCTCGACCTTAAATGGCGCGGGCTCTTGCCGGTCGATCTTCTGGCCTGCAATCTCGACCAAGGCCAGCCCAATTTCCCCAAACATATCCTGCCGGACTATCTCGACAGCCACGGCATTGCCCACCGGATCGAGTATCAGAACACCTATTCCGTCGTCACCGACAAGCTTCCTGCGGGCAGCACCTATTGCTCGCTCTGCTCGCGCCTCAGGCGGGGCCATCTCTACCGCATTGCGCGCGAGGAGGGGTGCTCGGCGCTGGTGCTCGGCCACCA
The DNA here is from genome assembly GCF_040321125.1 of Mesorhizobium sp. M0518. Lineage (NCBI taxonomy): Bacteria > Pseudomonadati > Pseudomonadota > Alphaproteobacteria > Hyphomicrobiales > Phyllobacteriaceae > Mesorhizobium > Mesorhizobium sp. M0518. The sequence continues at coordinate 299,819 of NZ_JAMYQY010000005.1, read as the reverse complement.
TCGCGAGGACATTCTCGAAACCTTCTTCATGAATCTCTTCCATGGCGGCCGTCTCGCCGCCATGCCGCCAAAACTGCTCAACGACGAGGGCGACGTCATGGTGCTGCGGCCATTGAGCTACTGCGCCGAGGCCGATCTGGAAAAATTCGCCGCCGCCATGCATTTCCCGATCATTCCCTGCGATCTCTGCGGCAGCCAGGAAGGTCTTCAGCGCAACGCCATGAAGGCGATGCTCGAGGACCTGGAAAAGCGCATGCCGGGCCGCAAGGATACGATGCTGCGCGCGCTGTCGAACAGCAGGCCATCGCATCTGCTCGACAGAAAGCTGTTCGACTTCGCTGCGCTCAATGAGACCCTCAGCACAAGGCAAGATATTTCCGATGACATTTGACGACACCGCGATCGACTGGCTGGCCGGCATTCTGGCCGAGGCGGCGCTGACCGAGATCATGCCGCGCTTTCGCCGGCTTGGTGAGGGCGACATCCGCCAGAAGACGTCGGCTGCCGACCTGGTGACCGAAGCCGACGTCAATGCCGAGCGGCTGATCGCCGCGCGGCTGCGCGAGCGCTATCCCCAGGCGATGATCGTCGGCGAGGAGGCCTGTTCCGACAATCCGGCACTGCTCGATGGTCTGGGCGATGCCGATCTGGCCTTCGTCATCGATCCGGTCGACGGCACTTTCAACTTCGCCTCCGGCGTGCCGCTGTTCGGCGTCATGCTGGCGGTCGTGGTCCAGGGCGAGACGGTTGCCGGCATCATCCACGATCCCGTCGGCAAGGACTGGCTGATCAGTGCCAGGGGCGCTGGCAGCCATATCCGGCATGCGCATGGCAGCCTGGAGAAGGTGCATGTCGCGGCACCTGCGCCGATCGCGCAGATGACCGGCTCCGTCTCCTGGCAATATATGGCCGAGCCGGAGCGGTCGCGGCTGGCGCGCAACCAGACGAAGATCCTGTCGCAATTCGCCTATCGCTGCGCCGCGCACGAATACCGCCTGTTGGCGAGCGGCCATGCCCACTTCGTCGTCTACAACAAGCTGATGCCGTGGGATCATCTGGCCGGCGTGCTGATCCATGCCGAGGCCGGCGGCCACGCGGCGCGCTTCGACGGCAGCACCTATCTGCCCTCGCATCTCGGCGGCGGCCTGCTTGTCGCGCCCGATCGCGAAAGCTGGCACGAATTGCGCCGCGAACTCTGGGCGGCACAGGATTAATTGCTGCGTTAGCCGAAGGAGCGGTGCAATTTCACGCAAATCCGGAGGCTCTCGAATGAAACCTCGGTTCGCATTTGTCGCCACGGCTCTTGCCGCCGCTCTGTTTGCCAGTTCCCAGGAAGCAAGATCGCAAGAGCGCAGCTGTCGCAGTTCCGATCCCGTCGATACGATAAGGGAGATGTCGGACGCTATCTAAGCCTGCTGGAAACCGCCACCCGGAACCGCGGGCATGTCCCTGACACTGCGGTTCTCGCTTCGCCGCAACGGCACACTGATTGGCAAACCTCGCGCCACATATTCCGATCTGGGAACCGATGCCCAGCGCAGCAGGGCCTTCGTGGCATCCATCCTCAGGGCACTTGATGACGCTCTGCCATTGCCTTTTTCGGACAGCATGGGTGAAGCAATCGCAGGGCGCATGCTTGCCCCTCGGTTCACGGCAACTCTTGAAGGTGCGTCCTAATGCAAGTCGGTGATGTGCCCTGAAACGGGCGGGTTCTGTGGCTGGAACATCTTGCCGCGCTCGGCGATGAAGATCATCAGCAGCGCCGCGACCGAGACACTGCAGAAGCCGGCGGCCAGCGGCGTCACCGTGCCGTTGAAGGCCTGACCGATCAACGTGCCGAGAATGCCGCCGAGAAACGTCTGCATGAAACCGAGGATCGACGACGCCGTGCCGGCCAGTTGTCCGAGCGGTTCCATGGCCAGCGCGTTGAAGTTCGCGCCGAGCGCACCGAACGGAAGCATGGCACAGGCAAAGAAGGTGATGAACAGCCAGAGCGGCATCTTCATTTCCAGCGAAACGACCAGCCAGGCAAGGCTGATGACCAGGAACAGCAGCAACGCGCTCTGCGACAGGCGGCGCATGCCGATGCGGCCGACAAGGCGCGAATTCAGAAAGTTGGAGAAGGCGAGCACGCCCGCAACCCCGGCGAAGATGACCGGGAACATCTCCCCGACATGGAAGATGTCCACACAGATCTGCTGCGCCGAAGCGATGAAGCCGAACATGGCGCCGAAGATGAAGGTGCTGGCGAAGGCATAGCAGATCGCAATGCGGTTGGTGAGCACGATGCGAAACCCGCCGACAATCGAGTTCACGGTCAGCGGCCGGCGATGTTCGGGATGCAGCGTTTCAGGAAGGCGCAGCAGCGACCAGGCCGAGACGAGGAGCGCACCGACGGCCATGGTGACGAAGATCCAATGCCAGGTCGCAAACAGCATGATGAACTGGCCGATGCCGGGAGCAATGACCGGTATCGCCATGAACACCATGAAGATCAGCGACATCACCTCGGCCATGCGCCGGCCGTCGAACGTATCGCGCACGATCGAGACGGCGATGACGCGGGTGGCGGCTGCACCGATGCCCTGCACGGCTCGGCACAGCAGAAGTGTTTCAAAGCTTGGCGCAATGGCGGCAGCCGCCGCCGCGGCGACATAAATCACCAGCCCGGCGACCAGCGGTGCGCGACGCCCGAAGCGATCCGAGATCGGCCCGAAGAACAGCTGTCCGCCGCCGAAGCCCAGAATGTAGGCCGTTATGACGTACTGCCGGTGGTTTTCATTTTCGACGCCGAGCGAGGCGCCGATCTGCTGCAGCGCGGGCAGCATGATATCGATGGCCAGCGAGTTCAGCGCCATCAGCGCCGCGCACAGGGCGATGAACTCCCAGCGCGGAATGGGCAGTTTGCTTGCCGATTGCGGCTCTGGTTTTGACTGGTCCACGGCAAGTCCGATCTTTCAAACGAAAATGCGCCGGCGGGCCGGCGCATTGGCTCGTCTTGGTCCTGGGTTCAGGACATGAAAATTGCCGAGGTGGGCTGCTCCCGGCGCCTTTGTGCATGACCCCGAAAATCAAAATCAACCTTCGGATGGCAATATGCACAAACAGAAATCAGGCGGCGCCTTTGACGCTGACGCCCTTCTCGACGAGGAATGTCTGCAACTCACCGGCCTGGAACATCTCGCGGATGATATCGCAGCCGCCGACGAATTCGCCCTTGACGTAGAGCTGAGGGATCGTCGGCCAGTTGGAATATTCCTTGATGCCCTGGCGCAGTTCAGCCGAGTCCAGAACGTTCACGCCTTTGTAGTCGGCGCCGATATAGTCGAGGATCTGGACGACCTGGCCGGAAAATCCGCATTGCGGGAAACCGGGCGTGCCCTTCATGAAAAGGACGACGTCGTTGCCCTTCACTTCATTGTCGATGTAGTCGTTGATACCGCTCATGGAAAATCCTTTCCCGCCTGTGGGAGTCAGGCTCGAAACATATCCCTTCAAATAAACCCAACGATTGCTCGAAACAAGACGTTAGCCGTGCCGTGGCTGAAATGGCGCAAAGGATGAGCCGTGTTGGGCCAAGCGGTTCTCTCGACACTGATCCGCGTGGTTGCGGTTGTTCCGGTGCGGCTCAGTCAGGAACGCTGGTCTGCAGCGCCAGTGCGTGCAGCACGCCACCCATATTTCCTTTCAGCGCGTCATAGACCATCTGGTGCTGCTGCACGCGGCTTTTCCCTCGAAAGCTCTCGGCCACCACCTCGGCCGCATAATGGTCGCCGTCGCCGGCGAGATCGCGGATCGTCACCTTGGCGTCCGGAATGCCGTCCTTGATCAGTTTTTCGATGTCGTGGGCATCCATTGCCATGGCAAAATCCTGTTTCGAGCGGCCGGCAGCCGGCCATAAGATGAGAGTCGGGCGAGCCTAAAGCCTTTCCGGTCCGGATTGAAGCCGTTCTGTCCCACCAACGGCAAGACGGTTCGATGGCTTCAGAGAAAGACTAGACCGGTGGGCTTGCTTCATTCTCGGCAACGTCCTCGCGTGTCGAGAAAGCACGGCCAAGGCTGAAGGCAAGTACATAGAGCGGCAAGTTGAGCACGAGGCTGACAATGGGAAGATAGCTCGTCATTTGCCAAGCCGGCGAGAAGAACGCCTGGCCGTAGCCGTCGCAGGTCAACGACGAGCCGTACTCCCACAACGCGCCTACGACCACCGCGCTGGCAAAAAGCTTGATGCAGGTGACAATGTGCCTTGCCCGTGCCGGATCCGGCGCCAGGCGGTCCCACAGAACCAGGCAGACGATCGGGACCGCGTAGACGAGATTCTGCGCGATGAGCATGGGGATGGCGCCATTGGCCGCGGCAAGGAACTCCGCGCGCGTTTCCAGCCGCATGCATACCTCGCTTGAGGTTGTCGACAGCAGGAAAAAGACGAACGGTCCCAGGAACCAGAAGAAGAACAACGACGGCCAGAAGACGACTGCAAGCAGCGCCCGGGCAGCCAGTTTCCTGTGATTGATCATGAGTTTCCCGAAAAACCGTTCCCACTTTTCGGGATCATGCTCTCGTCAACTGGCCTGGTCCATGAAGCGGGGGAACCAGCCTTCGTGCGCCGCGGAGAGTTCGCTGACCGGGATTGCCCTGGCGTCGCCAAGCTTCAGCGCGTTGCCCCCGGTCGAGCCGATCCACGGCGCGAAGATGCCGAGTTCGCCCTGCTGCTTGCGAATGGCGTCCCATTCGTCACCATGCGGATCGATCGACAGCGTCAGGAGATAACGGCCCTGATCCTCGCCGAACCAGACCGGGATCGGGTCGGTGCCGACAAGCCCGGGAACGGCGGCGCCGATTCCGGACGCCATCGCCATCTCGGCAAGTGCAACGGCGACACCGCCATCGGAAACGTCGTGCGCCGCCGTGACGATGCCGGAGGCGATGAGCGCTCGCACATGGTCGCCGACGCGTTTTTCGTGATCGAGATCGACCGGCGGCGGCGGGCCATCCGTGCGGCCGTGTACGTCCCTGAAATAGACCGATTGGCCAAGATGCGTTCCCCAGGACGCCGGTGCGCCGACCAGCAGGATCATCTGGCCCTCGGCCGCAAAGCCGATCCGCACCATCTTCGACCAATCGGCGATCAGCCCGACGCCGCCTATGGTCGGGGTTGGCAGGATGCCTTGGCCGTTGGTCTCGTTGTAGAGCGAGACATTGCCGGAGACGATCGGGAATCCGAGCGCACGGCAGGCGTCGCCTATGCCTTTCACCGCGCCGACCAGCTGGCCCATGATCTCAGGCCGTTCCGGGTTGCCGAAATTGAGGTTGTCGGTTGCGGCCAGCGGCAGAGCGCCGGTGGCGGTCAAATTGCGCCAGCATTCGGCCACCGCCTGCTTGCCGCCCTCATAGGGGTCGGCCTCGCAATAGCGCGGCGTCACGTCGGAGGAGAAGGCGAGCGCCTTGGTCGCATGGCCTTCGACCCGGACCACGCCGGCATCGCCGCCTGGAAGCTGCAGCGAATTGCCCTGGATCAACGTGTCATACTGTTCCCACACCCAGCGCCGCGAAGACAGGTCGGGCCCGCCGAGCAGCTTCAGCAGCGCGTCTGCAACGTCGGCTTGCGGAATGTCATTGGCGGCCAGCGGCGCCGGCTTTTTCGGTTCGGTCCACGGCCGATCATATTCCGGAGCCTTGTCGCCAAGATCCTTGATCGGCAGGTTGGCGACCTCGTCGCCCTGGTGCAGAACGCGGAAGCGCAGATCGTCGGTGGTCTTGCCGACGATGGCGAAATCGAGCCCCCATTTGTGGAAGATCGCCTCGGCTTCCTTTTCCTTTTCCGGGCGCAGCACCATCAGCATGCGCTCCTGGCTTTCCGAAAGCATCATTTCGTAGGCGCTCATGCGCTCTTCGCGCACAGGAACCTTGTCGAGATCGAGCTCGATTCCGAGGTCGCCCTTGGCGCCCATTTCGACCGCCGAGCAGGTGAGGCCGGCGGCACCCATGTCCTGGATGGCGATGACGGCGCCCGAGGCCATCAGTTCGAGGCTGGCTTCCAGCAGGCATTTTTCGGTGAAGGGATCGCCGACCTGCACTGTCGGGCGCTTCTCATCGATTTTGTCGTCGAATTCGGCCGAAGCCATGGTGGCGCCGCCGACGCCGTCGCGGCCAGTCTTGGCGCCGAGATAGACGACCGGCAGGCCGACGCCCTTGGCTTCCGACAGGAAGATCGCATCGGTTTTGGCAAGGCCCGCCGCAAAGGCGTTGACCAGGATGTTGCCATTGTAGCGGGCGTCGAAATTGACCTCGCCGCCGACTGTCGGCACGCCGAAGGCGTTGCCATAGCCGCCGACGCCGGAAACCACGCCTGAAACGAGGTGCCGGGTCTTGGGATGGTCAGGCGAGCCGAAGCGCAGCGCATTCATCGCCGCGATCGGCCGCGCGCCCATGGTGAAGACGTCGCGCAATATGCCGCCGACGCCGGTCGCCGCGCCTTGGTAGGGCTCGATATAGGACGGGTGGTTGTGGCTCTCCATCTTGAAGACGACGCAGTCGCCGTCGCCGATGTCGACCACGCCGGCATTCTCGCCCGGCCCCTGGATGACTTGCGGACCGGTGGTCGGCAGCGTGCGCAGCCACTTCTTCGAGGATTTGTAGGAGCAGTGCTCATTCCACATCGCCGAGAAGATGCCGAGTTCGGTGAAGCTCGGCTCGCGCCCGACGAGGTCGAGGATGCGCTGATACTCGTCGGGCTTGAGCCCGTGTGAGGCAATGAGCTCGGGGGTGATCGGCACGGAATTGGAAATGGTCATGGGCGGCGATTTATATCCGGGACGTTGGGATTTTGAGTCCCGTCTTATCGCAAGCCTCGCGGCCGATACACCCATGGATCGACGAAAAACGACGGAAAACCGGACAAAGCCACGCAGTGTCAGGAGAAGCTGTCGTAGCCGGCGCGGCCTTCATCGAGAAGTCGCCGGATCGCCGCGACGCCTTCGGCTATGTCCTCGCGCTGTCTCGGCTGCGAAACGCCAAAGCGGACGCCATGGAAAACCTGCTCGGAGCGGCCGGCCTTGAACTCGTCCTCATCGTCGATCAGCACGCCGTGCTCAAGGCAGGCGTTCTTGAAGGTGCCGGAAAGCCAGGGGTCGGGCAGGGTCAGCCAGACAAAGGGCACCCTGTCATGCGACTTGAATGCGAAGCCGGCCAAAGTCTCGCGCACGATGGCGATGCGGGCGCCGATTTCGGCGATGCTGCGCTTGCGTATCTCATCCGCCTGACCTGACAGCACCAGCCTTGTATTCACCTCCGCCAGCAGGAAGGGCATGCCGCCGGTCATCATCTTGTGAGCGACACGGATGCGGTGGCGGTAGGCGGGCGGGCAAGAAAGCCAGCCGCCGCGTACACCGGCTGCGACCGACTTCGACAGGCCGCCCGCGACAATGGTGCGTTCAGGCGCATACTCGGCCAGCAATGGTGTCGGGTCATCGGTCAGATTGCCATAGAGGTCGTCCTCGATGAGGACTACGTTGTATTCGCGTGCGACATGGGCGATCGCCTCGCGGCGCGCCGCCGACAAGGTGGCCAGCGTCGGATTCTGCGCAGTCGGCATCAGGAAGATCATCTTGGGATGCTTTTGCGCGCAGACGCGCTCGAAATCCTGCGGATCGATGCCTTCCTCGTCCGATGCCACCAGCGCGGTGCGCCTGCCGATCAGGCCGGCACTGCGGGAAATCTGCGAGTAGGTGAGGTGCTCGAAGGCAACATAGTCGCCAGGCATGGTGAGCGCCGCGATTGCCGCCATCACCGCCGCATGGGTGCCGAGCGTGGGAACGATGGTGTCGGCACTCGGACGAAACGAATTGCGCGCCAACCAGCGGGCGCCGGCTTCGTACCAGCGGTCGGGAAAATCCCGCGTGTAGCTTGAAATCTCATGTGGATGGTCCTGCGCCGTGCGCGACAGGACACCGGCGACGATGTCGCCCTGGCCGATATCGGGTGCTGCGGTGCTGTCGAAACGCAGCTTGCCTTTAGGCGCATCGATATAGCGTGTGCCTTCGCCGCCGACGTCCGGAGCCGGAAAATCCGGCTTCGCGCGCTGGCCGAGCACATAGGTTCCACGCCCGACTTCGCCGCTCACCAGCCCACGCTCGCGCAGCAATTGATAGGCCCGGCCGACCGTGCCGACGGTGGTGCCGATGTCGTAGGCGAGGTCGCGTTGCGGCGGCAGCTTTGCGCCGGCATCGATCACCCCCCGGTCGATGTCCGTTTCGATGGAATCCGCAAGCCGCTGATACAGCGGGCCGGAGCCGGTGGTGAGGTCGGGGAGCCAATTTGTCATGGTGACAATTTTCTATATTGCACCCATACATGAGTCAATACATATCAGATGCGTGCCAAAAAGGGTACAATTTGGAATTCTGGTAGAAAGAAAATGAATACAATCGCCACAATCCGTCATTCGAGCGCCGAGTTATCGGGCCAAGCGACACGTCCATCGGACCGGAGCGGCTTTGTCAGCCGTCTGGTGCGTCTGGTCAGATCGCTGGCGAGATGGATCGACAGCCTGCTGGATCGCCGCCGCAGCCGGCTGGCGCTGCTGGAAATGACCGATGATCAGCTCAAGGATATCGGCGTCTCGCGCTGCGATGCCCACCGTGAGGGCATCAGGCCGTTCTGGGACTGAAAGCTAGCGGAGTTTTGATGCCCTGATGCGTGCAATGCCATGGTCCGCAAGGACGGCGACCACGCACAGCACGAGAAAAAGTCCGGTGATGGCCAGCGCCGAGATGGCAACGCTGGGCGCACCGTTCTTGGCGACGTCAAGGAAGGGATAGGGCACCTCGCCGGCAAGCGGTGCCCGTACCAGCGCATAGATCAGATAGGCGACGGGATAGAGCATCCACCAGGAAATGTCGCTCCAGCGCGTCCTGCCGTCAGCGCCCGATATCAACCACCACAGCACGAAGAGCACCGGCGTCACATAATGCAGCAGGACGTCGCAGAGCAGGAACAGCCCCTGCGGCTGCCAGAGTTGTGCCAGGACCGTTGCGTAGATGATGAAGACCAGCGCGATCGAAACCGCAACGCCGGTGCGCATCCGCGCGCCTGCAACGGCCGGCAGCCAGGCATAGAAGGTGGGTGACAGCAGCGACGTGTACACCAGCACCGCGCCGATGTTGGTCAGGATGGTGAAGAAGCTGAAGACGAAAATGATTGAGCCAAGCAGGCTGCGGCCGGCTTCCATCGATGCCGGAATGCTGATGCAGAACTGCAGGATGAGCCCGGCCAGACCGATGACCAGACCCGCGATCTGCAGGAACCGGCCCACGGGCTAGGCCGTCGCGGCGCAGGCCGGATTGCCGGCCTGCCAACGGGCGATGTCCGAGCCGATGCGGGCGCCGAGCGGATCGTTCATCAGCGGTCCGAAGACGTCGACGCGGCTAGAATTGCCTTGCGCTTGCACGACGAGCAAAGGTTTGCCGCCATAGTGCTTGGCCGGCACCAGCAGGAAACGCGGCGTGCCGCTGAACGAATTCAGCTCATTGGCCATCTGGTACGGTTTGAAGGCTGGGTCCTTGCTGGCGATCCAGCATTTGTGGGCAGCGATCGCCACTTGTTCCATGGCCAGCAGCGCAGCACTTTTGCCTGAGGGAACAGGCGTGCTCTTTGGCGTCGACTGGCAGGATGCCAGCACAAAGCCCGCCGCGGCGACCAGCGCGATCGTCTTCGACTTGATCAAGCGGCACCCATCTCAAGCTCGGAAAGAAAAATCTTCAAACCATCGGTCATCTCGCCCCACACCCGCGACAATGCCGGGTGTTGCGAGGCGATCTGCTGGTAGGCGTCGAATTTCGGATAGGCGTCGAGCAGGTCGTGGCGTCCCGTCATAACGCGAAAATTGTTGAAGATGAACCGCGTCGGCGTCAGCCAGCCATCGGCGAAACTAATGTCGTCGCCGAGTGCGAAGGGCCCTTGCGCCATGCGGGCCTCGATCGCCGCCAGTCCATGATGTAGGCGGGCGAACTGGGCGTCGATCTCGGCATTGTTTCGCTTCGGCACGGAATGAAGCTCGAAAAGCTTCATCATCGGTGTCAGCACATCGAGATCGGTGATGCGGGCGAACATACGCACCAGCGCGCGGTCCTTGGAATCGGGCGGCAGCAGCGCCGGTTCCGGGAACCGTTCCTCGAGATATTCGGCGATGACCACCGATTCGACGATGGTTTCGCCCGAGCCGGTGATCAGAACCGGAATCCGGTTCATCGGTGAGATGGCGCGAAACTCTTCCGGGATGGGGAAACCGGGCGGCGGCGCGATGATCTTGAGTGGTACGTCCTTGATGTAGGCCAGTGCCCGCACGATCGACGAGTAGGGCGACAACGGCCGCGAATAGAGTTTCATGACCGTCTCTCTCCCCAATGAACCAGACTTGCTCCAAAGAGACAGGAATGTCCGGCTGTTTTCAAGCTGTTCGCTTCGATATCGTCAGGCGGCGATGCCGAGGGCGCTCTCGAACAGTCCGCGGCCGTCGGTGCCGCCATGGGCTGCTTCGATCAGGTTTTCCGGGTGCGGCATCAGCCCGAGCACATTGCCTTGGCTGTTGACGATGCCGGCAATGTCGTTGATCGAGCCGTTGGGGTTGGTGCCCTCCGCATAGCGGAACACCACCTGGCCTTCGCCTTCGAGACGGGCAAGCGTGTCGGCGTCGGCGAAATAATTGCCGTCATGATGCGCGACCGGCGAGCGGATGATCTGGCCCGGCTGATAGCGGCGGGTGAACATGGTGTTGGCATTGGTGATCTCGAGCTTCACCTGCCGGCAGACGAATTTCAGCGAGGTGTTGCGCATCAAGGCGCCCGGCAACAGGCCGGCCTCGACCAGGATTTGGAAACCATTGCAGACGCCGATGACTGTAACGCCCGCGGCCGCTTTTTCGGCCACTGCCCGCATGACCGGCATGCGCGCAGCGATCGCGCCGCAGCGCAGATAGTCGCCGAAGGAAAAGCCGCCCGGAATGGCGATCAGGTCGACATCGGGGATTTCGGTGTCGGTCTGCCAGACGGTGACTGGCGGTGTTCCCGAAATCTTGGTCAACGCCGCGATCATGTCGCGGTCGCGGTTGAGGCCGGGCAGGAGGACGACGGCTGCTTTCAATTTAGGCAATCTCCACCGCGTAATTCTCAATCACCGTATTCGCCAGCAGCTTGTCGCACATGGCCTTGAGGTCGGCTTCGGCCTTGGCCTTGTCACTTTCGGCCAGTTCGACGTCGAAAACCTTGCCCTGCCGCACCGCGCCGACGCCGCCGAAGCCAAGGCCCGACAATGCGTGTTCTATCGCTTTGCCCTGCGGGTCGAGCACGCCGTTCTTGAGGGTGACGGTAATGCGGGCCTTGATCACGCTGGACATGCTCCTGTTCTGACTATCAGTTCGCAAGCCGCGATCAGTGCGGCTTGCCTTTGAGGCCGTCGGTCGAGGCGACGAGCACCGGGCCGGTCGGGCGCGGCGGCTCGTTCTCGTTCATGATGCCGAGGCGGCGGGCAACTTCCTGGTAGGCCTCGACGAGGCCGCCCATGTCGCGGCGGAAACGATCCTTGTCGAGCTTGTCCTGCGTCGCCACGTCCCACAGGCGGCAGGAATCCGGCGAGATCTCGTCGGCGACGACAATGCGCATCATGTCGCCCTCGAACAGCCGGCCGCATTCGATCTTGAAGTCGACGAGCTGGATGCCGACGCCCATGAACAGGCCGGAGAGGAAGTCGTTGACGCGGATGGCCAGCGCCATGACGTCGTCGATCTCCTGCGGGCTCGCCCAGCCGAACGCAGTGATGTGCTCTTCCGACACCATCGGATCGTCAAGCGCGTCGGCCTTGTAATAGAATTCAATGATCGAGCGCGGCAGAACGGTGCCTTCCTCGATGCCGAGCCGCTTGGACAGCGAACCGGCGGCGACATTGCGCACCACCACTTCGAGCGGAATAATCTCGACTTCCTTGATCAACTGCTCGCGCATGTTCAGCCGGCGGATGAAATGGGTCGGGATCCCCATGCGGTTCAAATGGTTGAAGATGTACTCGGAAATGCGGTTGTTGAGGACGCCCTTGCCGTCGATGACTTCATGCTTCTTCTTGTTGAACGCGGTGGCGTCATCCTTGAAGAACTGGATAAGCGTGCCCGGTTCGGGTCCCTCATAGAGTATCTTGGCCTTGCCTTCATAAATGCGGCGGCGATTTTTCATCTGGATTTTTCTCTGGGGTTCCGGACAGGCGGTATCAGACCATTTCCTGTCCGTCTGCCTGAAATAGTGCGGCTACGGTAGGGTTCAATGCCGGGTCTATCCCAATCACATCGTTTGCTCAATCGGCAAATCCTTCCAATCAACCGCTTTCGGGACTGAAATGTCGCAGCGCAGCATGCGATGAAGCGTATTGACCGGCCCGCGACCTTTTGGTTTGTGCTTTGGCAACGCACATATTCACCGCCAACGAATCGAATTTGACCGGAGGGACGCCATGAGCAGCATGAAAGACCGCGAAGAGGGCTTTGAGCGTAAATTCGCATTCGACGAGGAGCTTCGGTTCAAGGCCTCGGCGCGCCGCAACAAGGCGCTCGGCCTGTGGGCCGCCGAAAAGCTCGGAAAGTCCGGCGCTGATGCCGACGCCTATGCCAAGGAAGTGGTTATCTCCGACATCGAGGAAGCCGGCGACCACGACGTGTTCCGCAAAATCCGCGGGGATTTCGACGCGGCCGGCGTCGAGCAGTCGGACCACCAGATCCGCCGCACCATGGACGAACTGATGGCGCAGGCGATCGAGCAGATCAAGAACACCTGATCCGGGCCATGCGCTGATCCCGGCCATACGCTGGACCAATCGACCGCCCGGCCTATCCGGGCGGTTTTTCTTTGCCTTTGTCACGATTTCCGGCTGAAACTGCCGGAGTTAACAAGGAAAGTACCCATGTCCCTGAAGTCCCGCCTCGCGGCCGACGAAACGTTGTTCACCGCATGGTCCGGCGTGCCGGATGCCTTGACCGTCGAGATCGTCGCCAAGCAGGGCTTTGATGCCGTCACGCTCGACATGCAGCATGGCGGCCATCACGAAGACAGTGTGCTGCGTGGCCTGGTGCCGGTGCTCGCTGCCGGCAAGCCGGCGCTGGTGCGCATTCCTGTTGGCCGTTTCGACATGGCAAGCCGCGCGCTCGATTTCGGCGCCGAGGCGGTCATCGCGCCGATGGTGAATTCGGTTGCCGATGCAAAACTGTTCGCCGCCGCCATGAAATACCCGCCGCTCGGCGAGCGCTCATGGGGGCCGACTTACGCTTTTCCACGCCACGGCAAGGGCGACCAGGCCGAGTGGCTGCGCGACACCAACCAACGCACCATGGCCTTCGCCATGGTCGAGACGCGTCCGGCCCTCGATGCGCTCGACGGCATCCTCGACACGCCCGGCATCGACGGCATCTTCCTCGGCCCATCGGATTTCTCGATCGCCTGGAGCAATGGTGCGACCGTCAATTCGACGCTGGAAAGCATGATGGAGACGGTGGCATCGGTGGCCGAGCGCACCCGCAAGGCCGGCAAACATGCGGCGATCTACGTTGTCGAGCCGGCAATTGCCGGCCGGGTTGTGTCGATGGGCTATCGCCTGCTGGCCATGGGCTCCGAGCATTCGCTGATCGGGCTTGGCGCAAAAACGCTGATCAAGAGCGTCCGCGATTCGATTGGGTCCTGAAGAAACTCAGGGTTTCAAATCCGTCAGGAATTTGGCGAAGGTCATTGAACCTTCGGGCCACGGCCCGAAGCCTGAATCCGCGTTCAGATGACCGGTCTCGCCGGCATCGATGAATAGTGAGCCCCATGCACCGGCAATGTCTTCGGCGACATCGAAGGCGCAGAACGGATCGTTGCGGCTGGCGATCACGATCGAGGGAAAGGGCAGCGGCTCACGCGGGTAGGGACCGAAGGTCATCAGGTGCCTGGGCCTGATCTCGGGATTGGCGACGTCGGGAGGTGCCACGAAGAAGGCCCCGGCGATCGGCTTGCGGAATTGCGGAATGGCTTGCACCGCAGTGGTGACGCCGAGCGAATGCGCGACCAGGACGACCGGCCGCTCGGCCTCGTTGACCGCCTTGGCGACGCTCGCGGTCCAGTCCTCGCGAACCGGCTTCGACCACTCGGCCTGTTCGACGCGGCGCGCCGTCGACAGTTTCGACTGCCAGCGGCTCTGCCAATGGTCGGGGCCGGAATTGGTGTAGCCCGGCACGATGAGGATATCTGCTTCCTTGACCTTCATGGCGCTGAGATAGCGAGCGGCATCGCTTCGTGCAACCGGCGGGAACGCCACTTTTGATCACAATAGTGAACACCATGTTCGCTTCTTCGCGTCTTGTGTGAACGATGCCGATGGACGATCTGTGGTCAGGAAAAGAAACAGCCGTGCGCGGGAACCCTGACTTTGGAACTGACACGACGTACAATGATCGGCGGAGTGGGGCTTCTCGCTTTGGGAGCTTCATCGCAGGCCGGTCGAACGGAGCATTTGATGAGCGAGTTGCCTTTTGCCGCCACCACCCCAGTCAGCGTTGCCCGCGTCGGGCTGAAGGCGCGCGACGCGGAAAGCCTTGCCGCATATTACCGCGAAATTGTCGGTCTGCAGGAGTTGAGCCGTGCCGATGGTTCGATCACGCTGGGCGCCGCCAACCGTCCCTTGTTGGTGCTTGAGCAGGACGCTTCAGCTAAGCCGGATGATCCGCGCAGCGCCGGGCTGTTCCACACCGCCTTCCTGCTGCCCAGCCGCGCCGATCTCGGCCGCTGGATCAACCACGCTATATCGAACAAGATCGCGATCGAGGGCGCTTCCGACCATCTGGTCAGCGAAGCTCTGTACCTGACCGATCCCGAAGGCAATGGCATCGAGATCTATGCCGACCGCCGCCCGCAGGACTGGAAGTGGAATGGCGACAAGATTGCCATGGCAACGGAGCGGCTGAACATTCCGTCCGTCGTTGCCGAAGTGCCTGCGGGTGACGCCGGCTGGCAGGGCGCGCCGGAAAACAGCATCGTCGGCCATGTCCACCTGCGTGTCGGCAGGCCGGAAGACGCCGAAGCCTGGTGGAACCAGGAATTCGGCTTCGACACGGTGGCGAAATATGGCGGCCAGGCGGTGTTCCTGTCTTCGGGCGGCTATCACCACCACATCGGCGCCAACGCCTGGCAGAGTTCAGGCGCAGGCCGCCGCGATCCCTCCCGGTCAGGTCTGGCCTGGGTCGAGATGCGTTCGGACAAGGCATCCACCGAAACCACGCGGGAAGACCCGTGGGGCACGGTGATCCGCACCGTGCCTGGCGCTGCCGGCTAAGCGCCCGCTGCGCTCTTAAACAGAACTGGCGGCGTAACCGGTCAGCAATCCGTGTGCCCAACTGTCGAAGCCGGCCGCCGTCGCGCGGCTGGATGCTTCGGCCCAGTCATAACTGACCGCGTGATGGCTGAACGACCATTCTCCGCGCTTGTGCGTGGCGAGGGCGTAGCGGGCATGCGGGCTGCCGGTCACGGTAAGGCCGGGAAACGCCTGAACACCGACGCTGCCGGGATTTAGGATCGTCTGGCGGTCGGAAAGCCGCACGACGCGCGGCGTATGGGTGTGGCCGCACAAGGTCAGCCCGGCATCGATGCTGCCGAGCTTGTGTCTGATTTCTTTTTGATTGGATGGATAGAAGTGATTGCCGCCGTCTTCCTCGAGCAGGAACGTCTCGTCGTCGCTGGGGCTGCCGTGGCAGAGCAGAATTTCAGGGGCGAGCGTCAGGGCAATCGGCAATGCCAAAAGCCAAGCCAATGACGTCTGGGAGAGGCAATGGTGGGTAAAGGCATCGACGTCTTCCAGCCCGGAAGCCGGCGGCTCGATCAGCACACGGTCGTGATTGCCGCGCACGGTCGGCCAGTTCTGTGCAATCAAATATTGCGCGGTTTCTTCCGGCCATAGCGGCCCGGAGAGACAATCACCCAGATTGACGATGATGTCGGGAGAATTGTCCTTGATCCGCGCATGAACCGCTTCAAGCGCGCGCAGATTCCCGTGAATGTCGGAAAGGACAGCCAGTCGCATGGAAATCCTATCCGAACACCCGCTTGAAGATCGTGTCGACATGCTTGGTGTGATAGCCCAAGTCGAATTTCTCGCGGATATCGACCTCTGGCAGCGCTGCGGTCACTTCCTTGTCGGCGAGCAGTTCTTCAAGGAAATCAGCGCCTTGCTCCCATACCCTCATAGCGTTGCGCTGCACCAGCCGGTAGGAGTCTTCGCGCGACAGGCCGGCCTGCGTCAGTGCCAGCATGACGCGCTGCGAATGCACGAGACCGCGGAACTTGTTCATGTTCTTCAGCATGTTGTCGGGGTAGATAAGCAGCTTGTCGATGACGCCGGTCAGCCGTGACAGTGCGAAATCAAGCGTCACCGTGGCGTCCGGCCCGATCATGCGCTCGACCGAGGAGTGCGAGATGTCGCGCTCGTGCCAGAGTGCCACATTCTCCATCGCCGGCAGCGCCATGGAGCGCACCATGCGGGCAAGCCCGGTGAGGTTTTCGGTCAGCACCGGGTTGCGCTTGTGCGGCATGGCCGACGAGCCTTTCTGGCCCGGCGAAAAATACTCTTCCGCCTCCAGCACCTCGGTGCGCTGCAGATGCCGGATCTCGATCGACAGCCGCTCGACCGAGGAGGCGATGACGCCGAGCGTGGCAAAGAACATCGCATGGCGGTCGCGCGGGATCACTTGCGTCGACACCGGCTCGGGCTTCAGGCCGAGCTTCGCCGCGACATGCTCCTCGACATAGGGATCGATGTTGGCGAAGGTGCCGACTGCGCCCGAAATGGCGCAGGTGGCAATGTCTTCCCTGGCATGAACCAGACGCTCGCGGCACCGCGAGAACTCGGCATAGGCCTGCGCCAGCTTGACGCCGAAGGTGGTCGGCTCGGCATGGATGCCGTGGCTGCGGCCAATGGTGACGGTGTCCTTGTGCTCGAAGGCACGGCGCTTCAGCGCTGCAAGCAGGCCGTCGATGTCAGCGAGCAGAATGTCGCTGGCGCGGGTAAGCTGTACGGCAAAGCAGGTGTCGAGAACGTCCGACGAGGTCATGCCCTGGTGGATGAAGCGGGCGTCCGGGCCGACGAATTCGGCAAGATGGGTCAGGAAGGCGATGACGTCATGCTTGGTGACGCGCTCGATCTCGTCGATCGCCTCGACATCGAATTTTGCAGCACTGCCCTTTTCCCAGATGGTTTTGGCCGCTTGCCTTGGGATGACGCCGAGTTCGGCCAGCGCGTCGCACGCATAGGCTTCGATCTCGAACCAGATGCGAAACCGGGTTTCGGGCGACCAGATGGCGACCATTTCCGGCCGGGAATAGCGAGGGATCATCGGTCAGTCCTGACGTATCGAGAAGTTTGCCCGCGTCCTAACAGAGGCGAGCAAAATGCTCAACGCTGCTGGCGCGCAAACCAGACGCCCGCGGCAAACAACGCGACGAAACCAAGCGGAAAATAAAGCCGGACGCCCAGGACCAAGAACTGATAGAGCGCAATCAACGTCGTGAAGACGAACTGGAGGGCCCAGGTGTGGGTGAAAGCAGGGGCATGCCACTCGGCATAGTAGGAGCGGTACTGCAGCGCAAACAGCCCGCCGGTCAGACCGACCGTTGCGGCGGCGAGGCACACGAACGCCGCCGCGAAGGCGACTTCCCAACGCCTTCCCTGCGAGACCAGCCGCGCCGCAAACAGACCAACCGGAAAGGCCAGCGCAGCTCCCGCTGCGAACAGCACGGTGACAATGCGGATTTTCGCCGGTGTCTCCCAGTCGTCCAGAAACAGGGTGACGAGCGCACTGGCGCCCATCGTTAACGCCCACAACAAGGCGCCATAAAACGCAGTGCGCGGCGTCGGTATAGCGCGGCGAAGGCGGTTCAGCGAACGATCGCGCGGGGCGGGTGGGACAAGCGGTGTCACAGGCGGCCGGTGACCGCGATCCAGCGAAAGTCCGGGCCTTCAAAGCCGTATTGGCGCACCGCGATCAGCACGGCATAGGCGCTGAGACTGTCCATCGAAAAGGTCTGGACAGCGCCGATGCGGTAGCCGTTCGGGCAACCCCGGCTTTTCGGTATCGCCTTGTCCTCGTGCAGCAGCTTGGTGGTGCCGCCGTCTTGCGCCTCGATGCGCAGCAGCCGGAAGCCGTTGATCTCGCCCTGGCTCTCGCAGCCCTCGGTGTTGTTCATGCCGATCTCGTCGAGCCGGAACTCGAGCGGTGGGTCGACCGGCGAAAAGATCGGGCGCGGGTTGACTGCCATCCGGTGCGGATCGGCCGAAAGTTCGGTCACCGGGTTGAAACCGGCGGTGATGCCGCGATTGGCGTCCAACTCGGCCTGACTGACAATGGCTTCGCCTTTTTGCCGGGCCTGAAGGCGCGCCGCATCCAGTTTGGCATTCTCGTCCTCAAGCCGGACCCGGATCGGCGTGCCCTTGAGAAAGCTGTCGGTGCTGGTGTCGATGTAGTAGCGGTTGGCATAGGGAAAGCCCGATCCATCCTGCACGCCATATTCCTCGAAAGCAAAGACGCTGCCGTCCTTGGTGAAGCCGAGGATTTCAAGTTCGGCGACATCGCCGGCATGAGCCGCGATCGAGGTGGCAAACTGTGCAAGCAGGCCAACGGCAAACAGAAAGAGCATTCGCATCGGTCTTCACCCCCGTGATCGTCTCAATCCCCTAGCACGCCGAAATCAAAACGTCGTGCGGTGCGAAAGCCGATGCATCCAATCGGCCCGTCATTTGTTATGGTCGGCAGTCCCAATGGAGAACCACCATGACCGACACCAGCAAAATTCGCGAGCATATGGAAGTCGTCGGCGCCGACGGCGTGCATGTCGGCACTGTCGACGAGGTCGATGGCCAGCGCATCAAGCTGACCAAGGCCGATAGCGGCGAGGGCGCTCACAAGGGCCATCATCACTATATTCCCCTGAGCCTGATTGCCGAAGTCGACGGGAAGAAGGTCTGGCTGTCGGCGAATTCCGATGTTGCGGTGACGTTCGAGGAAGAAAAGTCCGATCGGGTCTGATTGATCGCTTCACCTCAGGCGTGACGACCAGACCGGAAACAGATCGTTTTCGGCAGGCGTTGCCGCATAGACGCCGCGACTGATGGCGCGCGCCATGGTGGCGCCGGCGGCGGCGTAGAGATCGATTGCCGCATCGGCGGAGAGTTCGATACCGCTCGTGCCGGTCGCCAGCGCGAACACAAGATCGCCATCGGCCGGTGTGTGCGTCGGCCATATGGCGCGCACGAACCCGTCATGCGCCGATATCGCCAGGCGCTTGGCGGCAGCTTTTGTGAGCACCGCATCGGTGGCAATGACGGCGATGGTGGTGTTGCCGCCGGTCTCCATCTGCCTGCCAACATGCTTGTCGCGGTGTTTCAAAAGAATCCGTTTCGCATCGTCCGGCATCGGCGTGGGGTAACCAAGCCCGCCGAATTCGCCGCCGATCTCGAACGGTGCTGCCCAGAAATGGCGGGTTCGGCTGACGGTTACCGAGCCCGTCGGATTGACGGCGGCCAGCGCG
Source organism: Mesorhizobium sp. M0518 (assembly GCF_040321125.1). Classification (NCBI taxonomy): domain Bacteria; kingdom Pseudomonadati; phylum Pseudomonadota; class Alphaproteobacteria; order Hyphomicrobiales; family Phyllobacteriaceae; genus Mesorhizobium; species Mesorhizobium sp. M0518. The sequence goes on along the minus strand of NZ_JAMYQY010000005.1, from coordinate 280,233 downwards.
CCGATGGTGACGCCGCTATCCAGCAGCGTCGAGGCGGAGCCGAGGCCGCCCTTTAGCCCCGAGGTCAGCGCACCGGTGCCGGCACCGATCGTGCCGAGTTGGAAATCGGCGGTGGCGGTTTGCGCCGCCTCATAGCCAAGCTCACGGTAGGGCGGATAACGGCCCCAATCCTTGTCGCCGCCATTGCGCAGGTCGAACAGGATCGCCGACGGCACGATCGGCACACGAAAGCCACCGACTTCAAGGCCGATGCCGCGTTCGCGCAACGCCGCCTGCACGCCGGACGCCGCGTCGAGGCCGAAAGCCGAACCGCCTGAAAGCACGACGGCGTGCACCACATCGACCGAATTGTGCGGTTCGAGCAGGTCTGTCTCGCGCGTGCCCGGCGCGCCGCCCAGGATCTGAACGCCAGCCACCGTCGGCGCATCGCAAAGCACGGTCGTCACCCCGGATTTCAGCCTGGCGTCGGACGCATTGCCGACGCGCAGGCCGGCAACGTCGGTGATCAGGTTGCGTGGGCCGGTGCGAAACATCAGTTGCTTTCCAAGGGCGCAAAGCGCGTGCCGTCGAAACGGAAGACGCGGTAGGGGCTCTGGCTGAGGTCGCCTTTTGCATCAAAGCGGATCGGCCCGATCGCCGTGGTGAAATCCTGCCCGGTCAGGGCTTCAGCCAATGGCTTGCCCGAGCTTTCGGACAAGCTTGATGCCGCCTTGGCGATTTCGACCGCGGCGTAGGCGGGCAGCGCATAGCCGTCGGGCACGATCTTCCTAGCGTCAAATGCCGCCAGCACTTTTGGATCGGCGACATCGGCCCATTCAGGCGGTGCGATCATCAGCGTGCCCACGGCATAGGGCACGTCGCCCGGCGGTGTGCGGAGATTTTCGCCGCCGGCAAAGACGATGCCAGCCTGAAGCTGTGCGGCATCGCGGCCCATGATGGCGATGTCGTCGCCGTCGCCGCCAGCAAAGACATGCGTCGCGCCGGCCTTCTTCAGCCGGCCGATCATGCCGATCTGGTTGTCGAGCTGTGGCCGGAACGTGTCTGTGAATACCGGCCTCAGCGCTGCCTGTTCGGCCGCTGCCCGCAACGTCTCGGCGATCTCACGGCCGTAGATGGTGCCGTCGTCGATAATGGCGAACAGCTCGTTCTGCCACAGATGGGTGAGGGCAGAAGCGACGGTGTTGCGCTCATCGTCGCCGCGTAGTCCGAGGCGATAGACCGGCCAGCCAGTCTTGGCGCGGCGGTCGGTCAGGCTTTCGGTCCGCACGCCAACGGTGATGACCGGAATGCCGGCGTCCTTCAGGATCGGCATCGCCGCCTCGATCGCCTCGGTGCAGAGGAAGCCGACCACGATATTGACCTTGGCGGCGGCAAATTCCCTGGCCGCGGCAGCGCCGCCATCGGCGGTGCAGGCATCATCCACCGTCTTGAGTTCGATGCCGTTCGCCTCGGCGGCCAGACCGGTGCCGGCCTCGATCTGCTTGCCGAGAATGGCCGATGGTCCCGACAGGGGCGCTGAGACGCCGACGAGCAGCGTCTGGGCATCCGCGGCACTGGCCAGAAACAGCCAGAACAGCGCCGCTATTGTTCTTGTCCTGGGTCGCATTCGAGCGATGGGTCCCTCCGTGCCGGCTCTATGCTCCCGGCACTATTACCGCCAAGACCTAAAGGCTGCCCGGCCTTGGTGCAACACGCGAATTTCGGGATATGGCTCAGGCACTTCGCTTGTGGCGGGCTATGTCTGGCCATATATGTCGGTAGGATCCTGACCATGGAAAATTTACGGTGCTGAAGAAGAACGACATTGGGCCGCAGGCCTATCGCGATGCGATGAGCCACTTTGCCGGCCACGTCCATGTGGTCACCACCGACGGGCCGGCCGGCAAGCGCGGCACGACGGTGATCGCCGCCTGTTCGGTGTCGGACACGCCGCCGACCATCCTGGTCTGTCTCAACCGCGAAAATGCCAAGAATGAGCTGTTCGTGAAAAACGGCAGGTTTGCCCTAAACACGCTGGCCTCGCACCAGGAGCCACTGTCGGTCGGCTTTTCCGGCATCACCGGCCTGCCGGTCGAGGAACGTTTCGCGCTTGGCGAATGGGATGTGATCTCTACCGGCGTACCGACGCTGAAAGGCGCGCTCGCCGTGTTCGACTGCGAATTGATCGACACCAAGGATCTGGCCACCCATCGTGTGCTTTTTGGCAAGGTGACAGGTCTGCGTATGGGCGATAATTTGCGGCCGCTGATTTACCACGCCCGCGGCTACCACGTACTGGAAAGCGGAGCGGCGGCGTTCACGGAGAAAGAATGACCGAGCTGAAACCGCGCGCCGCGCCACGGACGATCGACGAGACGCTCGATCTCCTGACCGGTGCGGACTATGTGGCGGACCGGTCGCTGGCGACCGTGCTGTTCCTGTCGTTGCGTATGAAGCGGCCGCTGTTCCTCGAGGGCGAGGCCGGCGTCGGCAAGACCGAGATCGCCAAGGTGTTGGCACAGGCGCTCGGTCGCCGGCTGATCCGCCTGCAGTGCTATGAAGGCCTCGACGTTTCGTCCGCCGTCTATGAGTGGAACTACGCCGCGCAGATGATCGAGATCCGCATGGAGGAGGCGGCCGGCAAGGTCGAGCGCTCCGCCATGGAGCGCAACGTCTTTTCCGAAAAATACCTGATCCGCCGCCCGGTGCTCGATGCGCTGACCGGAAAGACGGGCGCTGCCCCGGTTTTCCTGATCGATGAGCTCGACCGTACCGACGAGGCGTTTGAAGCCTTCCTGCTCGAAATCCTGTCCGACTTCCAGGTGACGGTGCCCGAACTCGGCACCATCAAGGCGGAAGAACCACCGATCGTCATCATCACCACCAATCGCACCCGCGAAATCCACGATGCGCTGAAGCGGCGCTGCCTTTATCACTGGGTCGACTATCCCAATGCCGAGCGCGAGCTGGAGATCGTGCGCCGCAAGGTGCCGCAGGCCAACCAGCGGCTTTCGGCCGAAGTGGTCTCCTTCATCCAGAAGCTGCGCCAGATCGAATTGTTCAAGGTGCCGGGCGTCGCCGAAACCATCGACTGGGCCGGCGCGCTGACCGAGCTCGACAAGGTGGCGCTCGATCCTGAAACCGTCTCCGACACGATCGGCGTGCTGTTGAAATACCAGGACGACATTGCCCGCATCGAACAGGGCGAAGGCCGGCGCATCCTCAACGAGGTGAAGGCCGAGCTTTCGGCGGCGGAGTAGGCGATGTCGCGCCCCGAGCCAAAAGAGGCCATGCCGCACGGGCGGATCGCCGACAACGTCGTCTATTTTGCCCGCACCTTGCGCAAGGCCGGCATGCGGGTCGGCCCGGCTTCGGTCAAGGACGCAATCGAAGCGGTGCTCGCCGCCGGCATCGGCTCGCGCGACGATTTCTACTGGACGCTGCACGCCGTGCTGGTGTCCAGGCATGAGGACCACGCCATTTTCGACCAAGCCTTCCGGCTGTTCTGGAAGTCGCGCGAACTGATCGAAAAGATGCTGGCTATGTTTTCGCCGGTGGCACCCGACAACAGGGAAAAGCAGAAGCCACGCGCCGCTGAAAACCGGGTCAGCCAGGCGATGTTCGAGGGCCACCAGAAGAACCAGCCGCCACAGGAAATTCCCGAGATCGAGGTCGACGCCCGCTTCACCTCTTCCGGCAACGAGGTGCTGCGGGCCAAGGATTTTGCCCAGATGAATACCGCCGAGATGGCCGACGCCAAGAAGGCGATCGCGCAGCTGCGGCTGCCTTTCGACATGGTGCGCACCCGGCGCTTCAAGGCCGATGCGCATGGCCGCCGTATCGATCCGCGCGCCATGATGCGTTCGGCCGCGCGCACCGGCGGCGAACTGATCCTGCCGAAATTCCGCTCAGCCCGCGAGGTTCACCCGCCGCTGGTGGTGCTGGCCGACATTTCCGGCTCGATGAGCCAGTACACACGCATCTTCCTGCATTTCCTGCATGCGCTGACCGAAAAACGCCGGCGCGTGCACACGTTCGTTTTTGGCACAAGGCTCACCAATCTGACCCGGCAGATGCGCCATCGCGACCCGGATGCAGCCCTTGCCGACTGTTCGGCGGCGGTCAGGGACTGGTCGGGCGGCACCCGCATCGGCGACACGCTGGCCGAGTTCAACCTGATATGGTCGCGCCGCGTGCTGGGGCAGGGCGCGGTCGTGCTTCTGATCACAGATGGGCTGGAGCGCGACGATGTCGCCGGCCTGTCTGAAGAAATGGAGCGCCTGCACAAATCCTGCCGGCGTCTGATCTGGCTGAATCCGTTGCTGCGCTTCGACGGCTTTCAGGCGCGCGCCCGCGGCGTCAAGACGATGCTGCCGCACGTCGACGAGTTCCGCTCGGTGCACAATCTCGACGCGCTCGCCGATCTTTGCGCGTCGCTGGATAAGAAGTCGGCAGAATCCGTCGATCCGCGCCGATGGCTGGAAGCTGGCGCGAGGCACGCCGCATAGCCATATCTTTCCCATCCGGAAAACAGATCCCGAGAAAAACAGACTTCTGGAGAAACGGTCATGGAAAACAGCATTTATCTGGATGAGGCCCGCGACCCGCTGATCATTGCGGAGGGCTGGATGAAGGACGGCAAGGACGTGGCCATCGCGACAGTGGTCGAGACCTGGGGTTCGGCGCCCCGACCTGTAGGCAGCCATCTGGTCATCGACGCCGACGGCAATTTCCACGGCTCCGTCTCGGGCGGCTGCGTCGAAGGCGCTGTGGTCAGCGAGGCCATCGACGTCATCGACAGCGGCAAGGCCAGGATGCTGGAGTTCGGTGTTGCCGATGAGACCGCATGGCAGGTCGGCCTGTCCTGTGGCGGCCGCATCAAGGTGTATGTGGAAAGACTGGGCTAGAGCATGCCCAAAAGTGGGGCCCGGTTTTTGGACAAGATCATGCTCGGACAAGAGATTTCCTGATGGATCCCTACGCCTTAAAAACTTTGAACGCCGAACGACGCGCTCGCCGAGCGGCGATCCTTGTCACCGATCTCGGTGACGGCCGCGACAGGATCGTGCGCGAGGGCGATCAGGTCGCCGGCGATCTTGGCGCCGCGATCGCCAGGGCGTTTCGCACAGGCAATTCCGGTTCGGTCGAAGCCGAGGGGCGGAATTTCTTTCTCAACGCGCATCTGCCGCAGCCGCGTCTGGTCGTGATTGGCGCTGTCCATATCAGCCAGGCGCTGGCGCCGATGGCGAAGATCGCCGGCTATCCCGTGGAGATCATCGACCCCCGCACCGCTTTCGCCACGCCGGACCGCTTTCCCGAGGTGGCGCTTCATGCCGAATGGCCGGAGGATGTGCTGAAGCGCCAGCCGCTCGACAGCTACACCGCACTTGCCGCCGTAACCCATGACCCGAAGGTCGATGATTTCGCGCTGAAGGCCGCGCTCGACGCCAATTGTTTCTATGTCGGGGCGCTCGGTAGCAGGAAGACGCATGCCAAGCGGGTCGAACGCCTGCTGGCGCTGGGCGCGAGCGCCGATCAGATCGCCCGTATCCATGCGCCGATCGGGCTCGACATCGGTGCTGCCAGCCCGGGAGAGATCGCCGTTGCGGTGTTGGCCCAGGCGATCCACGCCTTCCGCTCGCGCGGTCTCGATGCCTCCGCATCGGCTCCAAAATCGAAATCGATTTTGGAAAAGCACGATGCGTAGATTCAAAGTAGTAGAGCGTCCTTTGCGCGTCCAAAAGGACGCGCGGCGCTCTACGGGCGCTGCGGCGTGAAATTCGGCCCGATCCCTATCGAGGCGGCGGAAGGCGCGGTGCTGGCGCACTCCACCACCGCTGGTGAACGCCGCTTCCGCAAGGCGCACAGGCTCAGCGCCGAAGATGTGGCGCTGCTGCGGGCCGCCGGCATTTCGCAGGTCGTTGCAGCCGTGCTGGCTGAGGACGACCTCGGCGAGGATGCCGCCGCGCAGGAAATAGCTGAGAGCATGACCTTTCGCGGGATCGAGGCCAAGCCTGCCGCGACCGGGCGGGTCAACCTCCATGCCAAGGCGCCGGGCATCTTCACGGTCGATGCCGCTGTCATCGACGCCATCAACGCCATCGATCCGGCCATCACCATCGCCACGCTGGCGCAGCATGCGCCGGTGGAGAAAGGCCAGATGGTCGCGACCGTGAAGATCATCCCCTTCGCGGTCAGTTCAGCGCTGGTCGGCGCCGCGACGAAAATCTGCGCCGGTGGTGAGATATTTGCCGTCAATGCCTACCGGCCCGTGCGTGTCGGCGTCATCCAGACGGTTCTGCCGGGCATCAAGCCAAGTGTGCTCGACAAGACGCTGCGCGTCACCGAAGCGCGGCTGGCGCGCACGGGCGGCAGGCTGACTGCGGAGCGCCGCACGCCGCATGAGATCGCACCGGTGGCGGAGGCCGCGGTCTCCCTGGCGCGCGACAACGACATGGTGGTGATCTTCGGCGCTTCGGCGATGAGCGATTTTGCCGATGTCATTCCCGCCGCGATCGAGAGGGCGGGTGGTATAGTCATCCGCGCGGGCATGCCGGTCGATCCCGGCAATCTGCTGGTGCTCGGCACACTCGCTGGCAAGCGCGTCATCGGCGCGCCTGGCTGCGCCCGCAGCCCCAAGGAGAACGGTTTCGACTGGGTGCTGGACCGTTTGATCGCCGGTATCGACGTGACCGCCAGGGATATTGCCGGCATGGGGGTCGGCGGGCTGCTGATGGAAATCCCGACACGGCCGCAGCCGCGCGAACCGCTGCCGGCGAGAAGCCAGGTCAAGGTCGGCATCGTGCTGCTGGCGGCTGGCCGCTCAAGCCGCATGGGCGGGCCGAACAAGCTGCTGGCGCTGTTCGACGGCAAGCCGCTGGTGCGCCGCACCGCTGAGCGGGCGCTTGGCTCGAAGGCGTCCGGCACTGTCGTCGTCACCGGCCACCAGCGCGATCGGGTGCGCTCGGCACTGGCGGGCCTCGACGTGACCTTCGCCGACAATCCCGATTTTGCCGAGGGCCTGTCCACCTCGCTGAAGGCCGGCATTGGCTATCTGCCCGAGGATTCCGCCGGCGTGATGATCGTTCTCGGTGACATGCCGGGTATCGCGTCCGACGACCTCGACAGATTGATCGATGCTTTCCGCAAGGCCGGCGGCAATGCGGTGGTCCGCGCTTCGCATGACGGCAAGCGTGGCAATCCGGTACTGTTGCCGCGTTCGCTGTTTCCGGCGATCGCCCATCTGGAGGGTGACACGGGCGCTCGCCATCTGGTCGAGACTGAAGGGCTCGATGTCATCGATGTCGAGATCGGCGCGGCGGCGTCAGTCGATGTCGACACACGCGAGGCGCTGGAAGGCGCTGGCGGCGTGCTGCAGGATTGACAAACCCAAGCCGAATTACGCATGCCTTGGACATGTCTATTCATACCGTCGCACCCCCCTCTGCCCTGCCGGGCATCTCCCCCTCAAGGGGGGAGATTGGCAGCTTTGACGGCAGCTCACGTCCTGAAACCTTGGAAATTGGCGAAAACCGAAAGCGCATCCAATCTCCCCCCTTGAGGGGGAGATGGCCGGCAGGCCAGAGGGGGGCGTGCCGCGCGTTCCTCACGGCAATGCTTTTCTTGGTTTCTTCAGCCACCCACGCTGCCGCTCTCGAACTAAAACCCTTCAAGGACGATCTCTTCGCCTATCCGGCCACGCTGTCGTCCGACACCAATGGCGCCTATACCGTCATCGATTACCGCGAGCTACGCGACATCAACCAGCGTGACCAGGTGCCCGAGCGGCGGGTGAACGCCCAATATACCGACGCCAGCGTGCGCAAGGTGCAGCAGGATCTGTTGCTGAAGACCGATGCCGGCGATGTCAGGCATGTCGCCGTCGGCAAGACCGAGGGCGCCGGCATCATCGTGCTTTACCTGCACGGGCAGGGCGGCAGCCGCAAGCAGGGTGTCGACGACTTCACTTTCGGCGGCAATTTCAACCGGCTCAAGAACCTGATGGCCAGCAATGGCGGCCTCTATCTCAGTCCTGATTTCCCCGATTTCGGCGATACGGGAGCGGCGCAGGTGGCGGCGCTGATCGGTCATTATGCCGAACAGTCGCCCGGCGCGAAGATCTTCGTCGCCTGCGGCTCGATGGGCGGCGCGCTGTGCTGGGAGCTGGCCGCGCGCAAGGACACGGGCGGACGCATCAATGGTCTGCTGCTGCTCGGTTCGCTGTGGGATGAGAGCTTTTTCACCAGCCCGGCCTTCAAGCGCCGCGTGCCGGTCTTCTTCGGCCAGGGCAGCCACGACGTGGTCTACCCCGTGGCAAAGCAGGAGGCGTTCTTTCGCTCGATCCTGGCCAAATCGAAGACCTATCCGACCCGCTTCGTCCGTTTCGAGACCGGCACCCATGGTACGCCGATTCGCATGACCGACTGGCGCGGCACACTCAACTGGATGCTGTCGAAGGCGCCCTGATCGATCAGCCTGCAAGCTCGTGTGAGGCTCAGGGCGCGGTGTTGTAGTCGACGACAGTCTCGGGGTTTTGCTCCCCGTCATAGGACGCATCGACGTCGTACTGGACCAGCGAGAAATTGCCGTTGCGAAACAGGTACGTCCCCGCGTCGGACGCATCGCCGATGCCGCGCCACTTGTTGAACGTGGTGATCGTGTGGGCGGCTTCGTCATAGTCGGAATTGACTGCCCAGCCGGACGTCTGGAAACCGACGATGGTCATGCCCAGCAATTTGCCGTTGCTGTCATTGTTCTCGTAGCGGATATCCATTTTGGGTTCGGCGAACTGCAATTGCTGCACGCCCGATGTCTCGTCGGTCATGTAGTAGACCGAGCTTTCATTGTAGGCGGCGGCCGAGCAGGAAAAATGGAACAGTCGCGTTTCCTTGTCGGGATCGCCGGGCTGCGCATCCTTGTCCTTGTATTTGATCGAAAAAACGGTCGGATCATTGGCGAGGAACTGCTTGTCGCACTGGTCGCCATAGGTTGCCAGAAAGGCCTTCTTGGCCTGCTCCAGTGCGGTGTCTTTCTTTGGCGGTGGCGGGCCATCGCCGCAGCTTGGCGGCAGCGCCTCCTCGAAATCGGCAGTGGAGGGCTTCAGTGCCCCTTTCTCGATGTGGATCGGATCGAAGGGTGGCTCCACTTGTGTCTGGGCATTCACCTGGCGCAGCGTGTAGCACCCGGCAAAGACCTTTTTGCCGCCGCTCTTGTCGGTGGCGCGGACGGCGACGGGGACGTTGTAGAAAATGCTGCCGGCCGCACCTTCGTCGGAAACAGCCCCGGTCTCGACCTCGACCTTGTCGGTGCCATCAAAACCCTTGACGAAACTGTCGAAATCCTTTGCCGGCTTTGTATCGCCGAAATAACCCCAGGCGCGGGCGAATTCGTGCCGGCTGATGGCGCTGTAGAGCGAACGCACAACCGCATCGGCGCTAGACCGGTCGTCGACATAGGGCGTTTCGGGGGCATCGTCGGCCGCCAATAGCGTCTGGCCGATCGGGACAAGGGAGAGAAAGGCAGTCGCTGCGAAAAGGGCGCGTCTCATCGGGAACCTCCGCTCGATGGGGAGATTCTACTCTGGCGATTGCGGCAACGTGGTGACGCAGGCTCGGCGGTCTTGAAGAATCGCGCGCGAAGGCGCTACGTCGCGTCCGCCGGCGTTCGGCCGGGCAGGAGATTTGACGTGACGATATCGATGTATGAGGCCTCCGTGCCTGTGTTTTCAGCCAGGCTGAAAGCGCTTTCCAATGTGCTGGCGACCGCCGAACAGAATGCGCTTGATCGCAAGATCGATCCGCAGGTGTTTTTGACCTCTCGGCTGGCGCCCGACATGTACGCACTGACCCGGCAGGTGCAGATCGCTACCGATCACGCCAAGGGCGCGCCGTCGCGGCTCGCCGGGCGTGAGGTGCCGAAATATGAGGACAACGAGGCGAGTTTTGCCGATGTCCAGGCGCGCGTCACCAAGACCCTGGACCTTCTGGAGACCTTTTCGGCCGCCGAGTTCGACGGTTCGGATGACAAGGTCATCGAACTGAAGCTTGGCCAGCGCGAGATTTCGATGCCCGGCACGCAGTATCTGCTGCATGTGGCCATGCCCAATTTCTATTTCCACCTGACCACCGCTTACGACATCCTTCGCCACAATGGCGTGCCGCTGGGCAAGGCGACATTCCTGGGAGCGCGCTAGAGGATTAGGGTCTTCGAGATGTCCCGGACTGATCCGGGACATCTGGCGACTCCGATGACAGTCAGCGAATGGACATTTCGCGGGCGATGCGGGGGAAGTCGGCCGGCTTGATACCGATGTCGGCGCGGTCGGCATTGCTCATCGAATGAAGCAGCGCGAGCGCCGAGCGGTATCTCAGATGTTCCTGCGGCCGAGGCCGGGCGAACATTTCAGTGAAGAAACCCATGATTCAAGCCCCAAATTGGTCCTCCACGCCAGCCAATATAGGTGAATCGTGACAATTGTGCAGTGCAGCATTTGCATACCTGCCATGTCTTGGCGAATTTTTGCCTTGGCGAATCTTTCGCCATTTTCTGCAACCCGGTGAAACTTTTGGCCGACGCGCACCGTAGCCTCGAATGCTGGCTACATGGCCGGTTTTTCCTCGCCACTCCTGGCGAATTCCGGACTGCGTGAAAATGCAGTCCGGCTTTTGTTTTTGGGATTGCGGTGGGTCAAGCGGTAGACGAGGCGAAGGCTAAATTCGTTAAGATCGGTGCCATGCATTTTTAACGAGCCGGTTCTATGCTTTGATACCCGAATGGTCGGGCGAGGGGGAGGCTGACATCGCTACTGGCGCCAAGCGGGATTTCGCTTCGTTGCTCGACGACCTCTTCATCGCCCCCGACAAGAATGGCGAGGGCGAAGAGGCCGGCGCTCGTCCATCCATCCCGTTCGACTATCTTTCGGTGGCCGATGAACTCCATTCCGGCCGCATCAAGGTTTCCGCTGCCGAATATCGCGAGGCGGGCGCGGATCTGGCGACGGAATTCGCCGCCTTGCTCGATCATGCCAAGCTGGCTCTCGCCGGCGAAGAGCCAAAGCCCGAGGAAAAGCTGCCGCCGATCGATCCCGAAGCCATCGCCATGGAACTCGGCCTCAATCAGCCCAAGCAGGTCGCCGATTTCGGTCGCATGCGCCGCAGCTTTGCCTTTGCCAACCATCCCGACCGTGTCGCTCCGCATCTGCGCCAGCGCGCCATGATCCGCATGCAAGTGGCCAACATGCTGATCGACGAGGCCAAGCGCCGTGCATTGGCAGGTGCTCGCCGCTAACCCGGCTGGTTCACGCAAAAGTCGCTCTGGCGAGGCTTGGAGAGCGGCTCTGCTTTGCCTATAGATGCGGCTTCCTCCGCGCAGTCGCGCCAGCCTTCCTCCGGAGCCGAATTCCATGCACAAGCGTCGTCTCGGTCGGACCGATCTTCTTGTTACCCAGATCTGCCTGGGCTCCATGACCTGGGGCCAGCAGAACACCGAGGCCGAAGGCCACGCCCAGATGGACCTGGCGTTCTCGCGCGGCGTCAATTTCATCGATACCGCCGAGCTCTACCCGATCCCGCCCAAGGCGGAGACGCAAGGGTGGACCGAAAAGATCATCGGCAGCTGGATGAAAGCCAAGGGCAACCGCGACAAGGTAATCCTTGCCTCGAAGGTCGTCGGCCGCACGGCCAACAGCTGGTTTCGCGGCGACAGGCCGTCGCAACTGGTGCGCGCCGATATCTTTGACGCCATCGACAAGTCGCTGGCCAAGCTCGGCACCGACTATATCGACCTCTATCAGATCCACTGGCCGGAGCGGGATATCCCCTGGGGCGCCAACCCGACGCGCGTCGGCGCCGTGTCGCCGCGCGCCGATTCCGTCGGCGCACCGGCCGACGAAACGCCGGTCGCCGAGACGCTTGCCGTGTTCGACGAACTGGTGAAGGCAGGAAAGATACGCCATTTCGGCCTGTCGAACGAGAGTTCCTGGGGCGTGATGCGGTTCCTTGCCGAAGCCGACAAGGACATCGGCCCGCGCGTCGCGTCGATCCAGAACGCCTACAATCTCGTCAACCGCACCTTCGAGGTGAACCTCGCCGAGGTCTGCGAGCGCGAGCAAGTGTCGCTGCTGCCCTATTCGCCGCTGGCACAGGGATACCTGACTGGCAAATACGACCATGGCGCGCGGCCTCAGGGCTCGCGCACGCAGCTATTCAACCGCGGCCAGCGCTACGAGACGCCAGGTGCTGCCGAAGCACAACTTGAATACAATGAGCTGGCGCGCTCCATTGACCTGGAGCCGGCACTGTTTGCCAATGCCTATGTCTCAAGCCGGCCGTTCGTAACCTCCAACATCGTCGGCGCAACGACGCTTTCGCAGCTCGACATGGCGCTGTCTTCCGTCGATGTCGTCTGGACCGAAGAAATGCAGAAGGCGGTGGATGCGATCCATCAGCGGGTCGGTAATCCCTGTCCTTGAACGGGGATTGGCCGCTGGCCGAATCCAATGATTACAATGGGAGAAGGGCAACAATGAATTTTCCGATCGAGCTGGTCCGCGAAAGATTTCCCGCTCTCTCCCTGACCGACAAGGGCCGTCGCCGCATCTATCTCGACAATCCGGCCGGCACGCAGGTGCCGCAAGTCGTCGCAGACGCCGTGTCGCGCTGTCTTTTGACCACCAACGCCAACCTTGGCGGCTATTTCGAAACGACGATTGCCGCGCAGGCCGTCGTCGATGAGGCGCATCGGGCAATGGCCGATTTCCTTGGTGCGGCGAGCCCGGAAGAAATCATCATCGGCGCCAACATGACGACGCTGACCTATCACATGTCGCGCACGCTCGGCCGCACGATGAAGCCCGGCGACGAGATCATCCTCACCCGCATGGACCATGAGGGCAATGTGTCGCCCTGGCTGCAGCTGGCCGAGGATCTCGGCCTCGTCGTGCGCTGGCTGCCGTTCGACGAAAAGAGCTGGCAGGTCGAAGAGGCGACGCTCGCCGGGTTGCTATCCGACAGGACCCGGCTGGTCGCGTTGAACTATGCCAGCAACCTGACTGGTTCCATCAACCGGGTGAAGGCGCTGAGCGCCATCGCCAGGAACGCCGGCGCGCTGGTCTATGTCGATGCCGTGCAGTTCGCCCCGCACGGCCTGATCGACGTTCAGGAGCTCGGCTGCGATTTCTTGATCTGTTCGGTCTACAAATTCTTCGGCCCGCATATGGGCATTTTGTGGGGCCAGCATGATGTCATCGATGATCTGAAACCCTACAAGTGCCGCTGTTCATCCAACGGCCTGCCGGAGCGGTTCGAGCTGGGCACGCCGCAGATCGAACTGATGGCCGGCCTCACGGCCGCGGTCGATTACTTCGCCGACCTTGGCGCGGCAGCGGGCGAGGGTGGATCGCGAAGGCAGAAGATCGCCAAGGCGTTCGCGGTGTCGATCGCCTATGAAAACCCGCTGGCGCAACAGCTGATCGACGGTCTGTCCGATATCGAGGGTCTGACCATCCACGGCATCACCGATCCGAAGCGGATTGGCGAGCGCGTGCCGACGGTGTCCTTCACCGTCGACGGCATCGTGCCGGAGACGATCGTACGGCAGATGAACGCCGAGAACATCTTCCTGTGGTCGGGGCACAACTATGCCTGGGAGATCGTCCATCAACTCGGCATCCCGGCCGAGTATGGCGTCGTGCGCATCGGCATCGCTCACTACAACACATCTGCCGAAATCGACGAGACGCTGGAGAGCGTGCACCGGGTCATCGCCATGCTCAGGCAGCAGCGCTCCTGACACTGGCTTGAGTACTCACCGCATCTTGCCGCCGAAGCCGGTGAGGAACGCGGTGAGATTGTCGCCGAGTTCGTCGCAGAGGTAGCCGCCCTCCTGGACGATGACCGTCGGCAGGTCGAGCTTTGCGATGGCCTCGCCGATGCGCGAGAAACCCGGCGTCGTCACCGAAAGTCCGCCGAACGGATCGCCCTCGAACGCATCGAGCCCGAGCGCCACGACCAGCACGTCGGGCGAAAAGGCACGGATGCGCTGGAACGCTACCTCGAGCGCTTCGAGAAACGCCGCGTCGGCGGATTTGCGTGGCAGCGGCAGGTTGAAATTGTAGCCGAGGCCTGGCCCTTCGCCGCGCTCGTCGGCATGGCCCCAGAAGAACGGGTAGAAACGCACGGGATCGGCATGCAGCGAGACGGTCAGCACATCCGGTCGTGCATAGAAGATGCCTTGCGTGCCGTTGCCGTGATGCAGGTCGACATCGAGGATCGCCACCCGTGCGGCCTGTTTACGCAGAGCCTGTGCGGCGACGGCCGAATTGTTGATGAAACAGAAGCCGCCGGCGACATCGGCAAAGGCGTGGTGACCGGGCGGGCGGCATAGCGCGTAGGCGGCCGGTACGCCTGACATCACCGCCTCGGCCGCATCGACCGCGCTCCAGACGCTCCACAGCGCGCTTTGCCAAGTCTCGCCCGAGATCGGGCAAGCAGTATCGGCCATGTGGTAGCCGGCCTGCCCGACTGCCGAGGCCGGGTAGGAGCCGTTGCGCGCGATCGGATGGATGTTGGGGATCACTTCGGCCGAAGCGCCCTCGATGCGCTGCCAGCGCGCGTAGATATGCTCGAGGAAATCCAGATATTCGGGCGTATGCACAGCCGCGACCGGGCCGAGCCCATGATCCCGAGACCGCTCGATCGTGCAACCGGCGGATAATGCGCCGGCTAACAATCTTTCGACGCGCTCCGGCTTTTCCGGATTGGGCTGCGCCGCACCGCTTGACAGAAAGGCCTTGGGGTCGTGACGCTTCTGTTCCTCGGCGTAGAAGGCTTTCATTCCTGCTCCTCATTCTCGGCCGTGTCGGCGAAGGCAAAGAAGGCATCGCCGATGATCTTCTGGGTCTGTTCGTAGCTCGACCAGGCGATGCCCAGCCTTTCATAAAAGGCCTTGGCGCCCTCATTGTCGGTGTCGACGGATAGCCTCAGATACACGCCGCCTTCTTTCCGGCACTGCGCCGCAACGTGCCGCAGCAGCCGCTCGCCGATCTTGCGGCCACGAAAACGATCCTCGACATAGAGGTCTTGCACATAGACGCCAGGCCGCCCCATCCAGGTCGAAAAGATCGGGAAATGCAGGCAGAGCCCGGCAAATTCGCCGCCGACTTCGGCGATCAGGGTGGAGAAGGATGGCTTTTCACCAAAGCCGTAAGTTCTGAGATCGTCCGGTGTCGAAATGATCTCCTCGGGCGCGCCGATATGGGTGCCGAGTTTCAGGATCGCCGCGTGGATCGTTTCGACGTCGTCGAGAGTGCCGAGTCGAAGGAGGATATTGGGCGGGGGGACAATCATCGGAGGTTCGGTGCCCAGGCACCCCCCTCTGTCCTGCCGGACATCTCCCCCGCAAGGGGGGAGATTGGCAGTTTTGATACTACCGCCCATCCTGCAACGTTGGAAGTTAGCGAAAGCCGAAATGACATCCGATCTCCCCCCTTGCGGGGGAGATGTCCGGCAGGACAGAGGGGGGTGCGAAGGAACGCAATCATTTCAGATTGTCTCCCTTTCAAACGCCAGCATCTCAAAACGCCACCCGGTCGCCGCCCTTGAGCGCCAGCATGTCGCGCGCTTCGGTGGGGGTTGCAACCTCCAGCGACAGCCCATCGAGAATGCCACGGATGCGGCGCACCTGATCGGCATTGGATTTCGCCAGCTGGCGGCCGTCATAGAGACTGTCCTCCAGCCCGACGCGGACATTGCCGCCCATGGCCGCGGCGATCGAGATCAGCGGCATCTGCTGGCGGCCGGCGGCCAGCACCGAGAACTGGTAGCTGTCGCCGAACAATTTGTCGGCGATCCGCTTCATGTGGACGAGATTGTCCGGGTCAGCGCCGATGCCGCCCAGAATGCCCAGCACGAACTGGATGAACAATGGGCCAGACACCAGCCCCCGGTCGCGGAAATGCGCCAATGAGTAGAGATGGCCGACATCGTAGCATTCGAATTCGAAGCGCGTGCCGCAGCCCTTGCCCAGTCTTTCCAGCACCCCTTCCATGTCGGCGAAGGTGTTCTTGAAGATCGTGTCGCGGGTGGCTTCCAGCAGCTTCGGTTCCCACTCGTGCTGCCATTCCCTCGGCTTGTCGAGCATCGGGAACAGCGCGAAATTCATCGAACCCATGTTGAGCGAGCACATTTCGGGTTCGGCTCTGAGCGGTGCCGCCAGCCGCTGGTCCAGGGTCATCAGCGACGAGCCGCCGGTGGTGATGTTGATCACTGCATCGGTCGCCTGTTTGATGCGCGGCAGGAACTGCATGTAGACGTCCGGATCGGCGGTCGGGCGGCCGTCACTCGGATCGCGGGCGTGCAGATGCAGAATCGAGGCACCGGCTTCGGCCGCCGCGATCGCCTCCGCTGCGATCTGGTCCGGCGTCACCGGCAGATAGGGCGACATCGACGGCGTGTGCACCGAGCCGGTGACAGCGCAGGTGACGATGACTTTTCTAGGCGCCATCTTTGTCGCCTCAGCCTTCGACCGGTAGGTCGAGTTCGGAGGCCAGAACGTCCAGCGAGTCGCCGATGATGGAGACGATCTCGCCGACCTGCTCCCTGGTGACGATCATCGGCGGCGCGACCATGAAATTGTCGCCGTCGACGCCGCCCTTGACCCTGCGGCCATAGATGATCAGCCCGCGCTCATAGGCGAGGTCGAGCAGCCGTTGCGTGGCTTTCTTGGTCTGGTCGATCGGCCTCAGCGTCTCGGGATCGGCAACCATCTGGGCGCCGGTGAGCAGGCCCTTGCCACGCATATCGGCGATGAACGGAAACCGCTTCGCCAGCCCCTTCAGCCCGTCCATCAGCACGTCGCCCATGGCGGCCGCATTGGCGATCAGGTCGAGCCGGTCCATTTCACCGAGCACGGCAAGCCCGGCGGCGCAGGCCAGCGGATTGCCAGCATAGGTGTGGCCGTGCTGGAAGCCGCCGGAGTCAAGCAGCGGCTGCACCAGCCGCATCGGGGCGGCGAGCGCGCCAAGCGGCGCATAGCCCGAACCCAGCCCCTTCGACAGCGCAACGATGTCGGGCTTGCAGTTCCAGTGGTCGCCGCCGAGGAATTTGCCGGTGCGGCCGGCGCCGCTCATCACTTCATCGTGGATGAGCAGGATGCCGTAGCGGTCGCAGATCTCGCGGATGCGCGGATAGTAGCTGTCGGGCGCCACCAGCGCTGCGGTCGCAGCGCCACCGATCGGTTCCATGATGAAGGCGACCACGCTCTCCGGCCCTTCGGCCAGGATCTTCTCCTCCAGCATGTCGGCATAGCGGATGCCGCGCTGTTCCATCGAAAGATTGTCGCGGTCGTGCCAGGCGTTCGGCGCCGGCACGGTCGGCATCACCCGCATCATCGGCTCGAAAGTTTCGGCCAGCGCATCGTCGCCGGTAATCGACAGCGAACCCAGCGTGCCGCCATGATAGGAGGGGAAGCGCGTGATCACCTTCCAGCGGCTGGCCTGGCCGGCGGCGACAGCCCATTGCCGCGCCAGCTTGATGCAGGATTCCGTCGCCTCCGAGCCGCCCGAGACGAAGAAGATACGGTCCATGCCTTCCGGCAGCTTGCCGGCCAGCTCACGTGCCAGTTCTTCGGCCGGCTCGTTCTCGAAATGCAGCCGATAGGCGAAGGTGGCGCGGTCCATCTGCCGCTTCATGGCATCCAGCACGTTGCGGTTGGAATGGCCGATATTGGCGACCATCGGGCCGCTCGAGCCGTCGATAAAGCGGCGGCCGTCCTGCGTCCACATATAGATGCCCTCGGCACGGTCGATCAGCGGCCGGCGCAGGCTGGACAGATAGAACAGATGCGAGTCTCGCCGGACTTCGGTTTCTTCAACGGCGGATTGGATTTTCGACATATCAGGGCTTTCCGAGGTAACGATCGAGGACATTTTTTGTGACGCGTTCGACCATCGGGTCCTGTCTTAGCAGGCCGGCGACCCATTCGCAGCTTCCGGCGTGGAACACCTCGCCCTTGCCGCGCGGGAAATTGACGATCATGCCATTGCCGCGTTTGACCTTTTCCAGATTGGCGTCGCTCGCCTCTCCGAACAGTGTTTCGGCGGTGAAGCGACCGTCTTCGTCGGTGAGGAACTGATCCTCGATCGGAATGTCGGCGCTTTCCTCGACCTGGGATGCCATGCCGACCGCGAGAACCTGCAGGCCGTCTGGCGCGCCGCTGGTGGCGGTGGGGTAGGGCAGGCCGCCGCGTATCTCGAAGTCGAGCCCATCGACTTCATAGCCATAGACGTGGCTGTCGGAGCCCAGCAGGTCACCATAATAGATGCCGGTGCCGGCAAAGGCCCAGTGCTCCGGCCGGTAGACCGGAAAGCCACGCACGCCGCGCGGCGCGCAACCGCCCCAACCGGTATAAACCCCGCGCGTGGCGTTGAGCCCGAAGGTCGCCGAACCCGGCCGGCCGATTTCCGGCGCTTCCCAGGAGTTGGTGGCGCGGGTGATGTCGCCGCCTGGGAGATAGGCGGGGTCTTCGGCACGCGCGCGATATTTGTAGCAGACCTGCCGGCGGGCCTCGTCTTCCAGCCGCGTCTGCCACATGAAATTGCCGGCAAAGCGCGCCGCATGGCCGCCGCGCTCGACATAGGCGTCGACGGCATCGCGCATTTCCCAGGTCCAGTATTTGTCATGGCCGACGAAGACGGCACAGTCGTAGCCGTCGAGAATTTCGGGCGAAAAATGCAGATCGTGCTGGCTGATGAGATCGACGCCATAGCCGGCCTGTTCGGCGAAGCGGAAGAAATGGCTGTCATAGCTGGCCCAGCCCGAAGAGGCGTATTTCTTCGAATGGCCTGTGGCGAGCGCCCATTCCATATGCGGATAGCGGGGAATCGTCTTGGGTGGCACGGCGACTTCCAGCGGCACGCGCGGCGCGTCTTTCGGCAGCACGACGAAGCCGCGGCACCAGGGGCGTTGCGTCGACACGATGGGCGAATACTGGTTGCGATCCGGCCCGGTGATGCCCTGGTAGTGGTTGGAGCCGCCCCAGGTGTTGTAGGCCAGCCATGTGCCTGTCGCAGCCACCTGCAGCACACGGCCGGGTTTACGGCCCGGCTGCGGGCTGACGATGAAAAGATGATGGGATTGGATCGGTTTGCCGTCGCGGCCGTCGGCGGTCAGCGTGACCCGATAGGCGCCGGACGGCCAGTCCGCCCCGACGCGAAATTCGAAGGATACGTCCCAGCCGCAGCCTTCAACCGAACACTGGTCAGGTGTGTCCTGCCGGCGTGCCGCGATGCCCGATTTTTCGAACGCTTTGGTCTCGCTGCCGCCATCCCGGGTGATTGTCATGCCGAAGTTCGGAGCTGTCGAACTGACATGCAACGCCACCGTTTCGCCGGCGCGATAGGAAAAGCGGTCGCTGTAGCACCAGATCTCGCCGCGCTCGCCATCCATCCCCGGCCATTCGTAGTAATGGCCACGCACCGCGTGGCGGCGCTGCTCCGGCGTCAGTCCGAAATCGGGGAATTCGGTCGGCAGATGGGTCATGAACACCTGAAAGGTCGAAGGCCGCCATTTCGGCGATCTGCTGTCGTTGCGTCAAATGGAAACGATCGGACCAGCATTCGTTAGCCGCACCCTTGGCCGCCTCCATCAAACGGACTATCTCAGGGCAGGCGGCGTTTCCGCCACGGGGGTCGGAATGCTCAGAGTGCAAAAGGTCAAAGTCGACGAGATCTACGTGCCGACAGCGCGCAAGAAGACGCTGCATCCCGAGACCGTCCGCCATCTGGCCGAGGACATTCTGGAAAACGGCATGAAGACGCCGATCCAGGTCCGCCATGACGGCAAACGCCACATCCTCGTCGAAGGCCTGCACCGGCTGGAAGCGGCAAAGTGGCTCGGCGAGACCGAAATCGAGGCTTATCTGGTGCAAGCCAAGCGCCACTGACACTTCCTTCGTTCCCCACGGACCGACGCGGAGCAGGGACGTCATCGCAAAATTTTCGTGGACGATGTCGGTTTGCGGTTCATCGGCTCGTCCTTGGGACGGAAGCCAGATCAAACGCAGGACGCCCTTATGACCACCAAGCTCGACACCGCCCCCACCAACGACCGTGAAGTGGTTCTTGCCCGCATCATCGATGCGCCGCGTGAGAACGTCTATCGCTGCTGGACCGATCCGAAACTGATCACGCGCTGGTTCTCGCCAAAGCCGTGGACGACGCCGCGCGCCGAGATGGATGTGCGCACCGGCGGCTCGAGCCTTGTCGTCATGGCTAGCCCGGACGGTAACGAATTCCCCAACCCGGGAATCTTCCTCGAAGTCGTTCCCGGCAGGAAGATCGTCTTCACCGACGCCTACACAGAGGCTTGGCAGCCTTCGGAAAAGCCGTTCATGACCGTCGTGCTGACCTTCGAGGACGAGGGCAACGGCAAGACGCGCTACATCGCTCGGGTCAGGCACTGGAGCGTCGCCGACCGCGAACAGCATGAGAAGATGGGTTTCCACGAGGGTTGGGGACAGTGCGCCGACCAGCTCGAAGAACTCGCCAAAACGCTTTGATCCGCATGACGCTCTGATACCGGCAGGACGAGAGGAGATCGATATGTCCAAAACCCTGTTTTTCGCCATTTTTGCTTCGGCCGCAGCACTGCTTGCCTGCCCGGGCACCACCAATGCGGAGGAGACAAAACCCGCCATGACGACTGAGACGAACGCACTGCCGAAGCCGGAAAAGTCTGGCCTGCTGCCGATCGACGGCCTGAATTATTATTATGCCATCTATGGCAAGGGCGAGCCGCTGCTTCTGCTGCATGGCGGTCTCGGCACCACGGATATGTTCGCGCCGATCCTGCCGAAACTTGCCGAAAACCGCACCGTCATCGGCGTCGACCTGCAGGGTCACGGTCGCACCGCGCTGGGTGACCGACCATTCACCGTGGAAGCGATGGGCGACGACATGGCCGCCATCGTCAAGGCGCTCGGTTACGACCAGGTCGATGTCATGGGCTATTCGCTGGGCGGCGGCGTCGCCTTCCGCATGGCCGGCCAGCATCCCGAAGCGGTGCGCCGCCTCGTCCTGGTATCGACCGGCTACGCCACGGGCGGCTTCTATGACGAGATGCGTCCCCAGCAGGCACAGGTGAGCGCGGCTGCGGCTGAGTTCATGAAGGACACGCCGATGTACAAATCCTACGTCGCGGTGGCGCCGCATCCGGAGGAGTTCCCGAAGCTCCTCGATGCGCTGGGCGGCTTCATGCGTCAGAACCGCGATTACTCGGCCGACGTCGCCAAGCTGAAGATGCCTGTCATGCTGGTCTATGGCGACAGCGATATGTACAAGCCCGAGCACGAGATCAAGTTTTATCAGATGCTCGGCGGCGGGCTGAAGGACGCCGGCTGGATGCGCGAGAACCTGTCGCAGAACCGCCTGGCGATCCTGCCCAACCGCACCCACTACGACACTTTCTTCGCCCCCGAACTCACGGCCGCCGCGCTGCCGTTCCTCAACGGCCAGACCAAGGTCAAAACCTGGGACGAGGTCGTCGGCGAAACGGAGTGAACGCCAAGGCCGCCGGTTGTTGGCTGGCAGCCGGCGGATCGTCATGCGGCCGCCATGACGGCTTTCGGCGTCATGACTTCAGCCCCACTCGCATCAGCATAAGCGATGACGTTGCATCAAAGCTTTTCAATTGACCCAATCGGCCGCGCCGATACCTTGCGCGCCTATTCTCCCCCACCAGTGGATCGATCCGGACAATGGCAAGATATGACGGCGGATGCCTGTGCAAGGCGGTGCGCTACCGCGCGGACGCGGCCCCCATCAACGAACGCGTCTGCCACTGCCGGGTTTGCCAGAAGGCGATCGGCGCCGCCTTCAACGCACGCGTCCTGTTTCGCATCGACGACGTGACGATCGACGGGCCGCTGGCGACCATAAACTCTTCGCCGGATCTCAAGCGCGGCTTTTGCCCGAGCTGCGGCACGACGATGTTTTCCCGGCGTGATTCCGCTGATATCATCGGCATCACCACCGGTTCGCTCGACGATCCCACGGTTTTCAAGCCGCAAATGCATATTTTCACCGCCTCGAAGCAGCCCTGGGTGGTGCTCGATGACAGCCTGCCGAAATACGAAGGCGCCCCTCCGCCAGGCTAATTTTCCCCTTTCCCTTTGTTGTGGAAGAAGGTGGATCGACGCGCTACGCCAGCGAGAAGGAAGAACGCAACCATGGCCAAAATTTAATCCAAATCGACACGAGGTAGCCGGCAAAGCGTCATTGGCGGGCCATCATTGTCTCCCTATTTATGGGTCGCGGGTACGGCATTCGAGGAGACGACGGATGAACGACAGCATCAGCACCCTGGACGAGCTTTTGAGCGATCCGATGGTCCTGCTTGTGATGGAGCGCGATCGTGTGCGCCCCGAACAGGTGCGCATGCTGCTCGAACGGGCTCGCCGGCCTTCGACCGATGAGCCCGAAGTGCCGCCGGCGCATGTGATCGCCAGGACATGCCAGAAACTCTGGCTCTGCCCGTAGTCGCTTTGCGATTTTCCCTGTGTATCTCAAGCCGGCTCCAAGGTGGGCCGGTTTCGAACGGCGTGCACTTCGGCACGCCAGCTTACAAATCCGTAAATTGATTATCCGGCCCATGACGATAAGGCTTGTCGGGGATTGACCGGTGGTCGGTCCACGCAACTCTGATCTCTCATGCACGGAATTCGATTTTGGCCGACATCTGCACACAAGGCCTGGACACGGGCTTCGTCGGGCTGGGGTTCGCCAAGGTGGCGTTCCTCGGCGTGGTGCAAGGCATCACCGAACTGTTGCCGATTTCCTCGACCGCCCATATGCGCATCGTGCCGGCCGTGCTCGGCTGGCAGGATCCTGGCTCCGCCTTCTCCGCCGCCATGCAACTCGCGGCTCTTGCCGCGGTGGTCAGCTATTTCTGGAGTGATGTCAGGAATATCCTGTTTGGTTCGTTCGACGCTCTGGCGCGACGCGATTTCGCCGACCGGCATTTCAAGCTGGCGCTCTGGATCGTGCTGGCGACGATCCCGATCGTCATCGCCGGCGTGGCGCTGTCGGGCGTGCTCAACGCCTGCAATTCGCCGCTACGCAGCCTAACGGTGATCGGCTGGGCCTGCATCGCAATGGCGATCTTGCTGGCGCTGGCCGAGATCTTTGCCCGTCACCGGCGCAGCATGGGCGGTGCGTCGCTGACCGATGCGCTGCTCGTCGGTGTTGCCCAGATCGGCGCGCTTGTCCCCGGCGTCTCGCGCTCGGGCTCGACCCTGACGGCGGCACTGGGGCTCGGCTTCAAGCGGGCCGAGGCGGCGCGCTTCTCGTTCCTGCTCGGGTTGCCGGCGATTGCACTCGCCGGCCTTAAGGAACTCTGGGAACTGCACAAGGTCCATCTCGACGCCCATGGGTGGTCGGTCCTTGCCGTCGGGCTGGTCGTCGCCTCGATCTCCGCCTTCTTCGCCATATGGGGGCTGATGCACGTGCTGGAGCGTTTCTCGGCCTGGCCGTTCGTCATTTATCGCGGCCTGCTCGGTGTCGTCCTGCTGCTGGGCGTGGCGATGGGATGGCTCGTCTAAGGCAAGTTCCACAGTATCGCTTGAAACGGGCTATATCCGTACCGGACCTCGAACTTCGATTCCGGTACGCACATGGATTTTTTGACCCTCCTGCAATCACTGCCGTTGCTGCTGGCGTTGGCCAAGGGCGCACTGCCGTCGGTGGCGGCATTTGGCCAGTGGGCCGCTTCACTGCCGCCATGCCGGGACTTCACCTTCGAGGCGACCAGCTATCTCGTTTGCGAGGTCGATCCGAAACGATACCAGCTCGAGCTGTTCTGGAAGGATGCGGCGGGCAAGCCGTTTCAGTCGCTGCACAATCTGCATGCCGCGCAACAGGCGATCGGGCGCACGATGGTGTTCGGCATCAATGCCGGCATGTATCACCCTAACCTCGCGCCGGTCGGCCTCTATGTCGAGCGTGGCCAGGAGATGGCCTCGGTGAAAACGGGATCGGGAAGCGGCAATTTTTCCCTGCAGCCGAACGGCATTTTCTACCTGCGCGACGGCAAGGCCGCGGTTCGTGCCACTCGGGATTTCGTGAAAAGGCGCCCGACCGTCGACTATGCGACGCAATCGGGGCCGATGCTGGTGATCGACGGAAAGCTGCATCCAAAATTCCAGGCTGACGGCACTTCGCGGAAAACCCGCGACGGTGTCGGGGTGCGAAAGGACGGCGTCGCGGTCTTTGCGATTTCGAACGGCACAGTGACCTTCCATGCCTTCGCCCGGCTTTTCCGCGACGCGCTTGGCTGCGACAACGCGCTGTTCCTCGACGGCACGATATCAAGCTTGTTTGCGCCTGCCATCGGCCGCAAAGACGACTACTGGAATCTCGGGCCGATGATCGGCGTTTTCAGGAAATCCTAGCCGGTTTTCCACCGCGCTTACCCACACGCGGTATGGGCGAAAAAAATTGATTCAAACTTTATTGGTAATTTCTCATTCATAACTGATCCGGTTTGTCCGTCGGCTGTCGTTTTGCCCTCGGTCTGTTGTGTTTTGAGTACAGGTCCAGATGCGGATTCCGGGCGTCGTCAGTTTTTTGATCGCATCGCTATGCCTTGCCGGCTGCTCTTCAACGGCCGGCGTCGACGCGCTGGATTTGCAGAAACCGTCCAACGAGACCACCAGTTCCGTGATTCGGCCGCCGGCACCGATCGCCGCTGCTCCGGCGGCAAGGGGCAACAGGGCGGCAAGGGCCGAATTGGCCCCCATGTCTGACAACGGTCCGAGGCGCCCGTTTGGTTTGGCGGAGGAGGAAGAGACGGGGGTGTTTGCCGCGCCTGATGTGCCTGATCCCCAAGTGCCTGATGTCGGCGGGTTGCCGGTCGAGCCGGCAGCCTTGGTGTCGCCGCCCAAGCTGTTGACCCGCGCGGCACCGGCCATGCTTGCCGGGCCGCTCACCCGTTACGGTTTTCGTGATGCCAAGCCTATCAATTTCGGCAAGGCTTCGCCTCGCCGCCTTGCAGTGCACGGCGTCGACGTCTCGCGTTGGCAAGGCAACGTGAATTGGGACAAGCTGCGCGCCCAGGGCGCCAACTTCGCCTACATCAAGGCGACCGACGGTGGCGACCACCTCGATCCGATGTTCATGAAAAACTGGCGCAACGCCGACGCCGCCGGCTTGAAGCGCGGCGCCTATCATTTCTTCTACTGGTGCCGCACGGCCGGCGAGCAGGCGGACTGGTTCATCCGCAACGTGCCCAGGGTCGAAGGCGCACTGCCGCCGGTGATAGACGTCGAGTGGAACGGCGAGTCCAGCTGCAAGCGCCGGCCGTCGCGCGAAAAGGTGCTGGAAAAGATGCAGGTGTTCATGGACAAGCTGGAGCGCCATTACGGCCAGCGTCCCATCATCTACACCGCGCCCGATTTCTACCGCGACAATCTCAGGGGCGAATTCCTCGACTATCCGTTCTGGCTGCGTGCCGTGGCCCAGCATCCGTCAAAGGTCTATCCCGGCCGCAAATGGCTCTTCTGGCAGTATTCCGGCTCCGGCCTGTCGCACGGCGTCACCGGCCGTATAGACCTCAATGTCTTCCATGGCGACGAACGGCAATGGCGCGCCTGGGCCGGCGGCCGGCAGACGGTAGCCGACGCCAACTGAGACAGTCGTCAGTCCCGGCGCGCTTCGCTCTGCCTGATGCCCGCGGTCTGGGCAAGCGCGATATCGGACTGCTCGATGGACACGCTTCCGCCGGCAGCATTCGCTGAGGAAAGTGTCCGGCTCTTTGACCGACATGGACGCATGGGAGGAAAAGATGGGTGTGTCATCGGAGGCTCTGGCGCAGAGCCGTCAAACGATCAGCGCCTACGAGGATTATGCCGAACAATATGATGCCACCGTGCGCCATGTTCCCAACGAGAGGGAGCAGGCATCGCTGAAGCGCCTGGTGGCAATCGCCGGTGCAGGCGGCCGGATTTTGGAAGTCGGGTCCGGAGCCGGATATGACGCGGATTTTCTGGAGACTTTGGGTGTCAAAGTCCGGCGCACCGACGCAACCAAGCGGTTTCTGGAACTGCAGGCCGCGCGTGGCAAGCATGGCGAGTTGCTCGATCTCATCACCGATGATCTCGGCGGCCCCTACGACGCAGTCCTGGCCCTATGCGTCCTCATCCATGTGCCTCGCGACGAGACCGACCAGGTACTTGCCAAGATAGCCGGGTCGCTGCGGCCGGGCGGCGCCTTCCTCGTCTCGATGCGCAATGGCGACGGCGAGACATCAGGCGAATATCACATGGTCTACTGGCGCAGGGACGACTTCGCGGCCCGTCTCGAAGGCGCCGGGCTCGTCCTCATCAGGGACGATTTCAACGTCGGCCGCGATAGCGAAGAATGGAACACGTTCCTGGCCGTCAAGCCTGCATGACCCGCCGAACGCTGTCGCTGTTTGCGCTGCTCAGCCTTTTCAGATTTCGCGAATAAGCAAGACATTGCCGCAGCCTTGCTGTCTATGTGAAGTTCCTGCACTCCTGGGGGAGACGAGTTGGAACTCAAGATCATGCTTGTCGGCTTTGCCTGCGTGGTCGCGGGCGCGCTGTCGTTCATCACCTTCATGAAATGGCGAGAGGTGAAAGCGCTCAGCCGCTGGCTGCCGGCGCCGGGAAAGATCATTTCCTCGCGCGTCGAGGCACGTGAAGTGAGAAACTCGGGCGTTGGCTCGGACAGCAGCGATACCACCGAAATGCGGAATTTTCCGGCGATCACCTTCGAATACAAGGTCGGCGGCAAGAAATTTCAAAGCTCGCGCCACAGCGTGAAGGAGAATTTGGGGAATTTCGAAGTCGCTGAAACCCTTGCCCAGTTTCCCCGCGGCGCGGAGGTGACTGTCTTCTACAATCCGGCCGATCCGAGCAAAGCGGTGATCGAGCGCACACTGCCGGACGGCGCCTTCAAGTTCATGGTCCAACTTTCGGCAGGATTGGTGATCGGGGCGGTTGTGCTGGTGTTTTCCGTCGGCGGTGTTCTGGAAGCGATCGGGCCGCATTTGCCCAAGCCGCAGAATCTCGGTGCCGCGGCGTTGCTGCTTTTTATGGGCTTGTTCATCCTGCGCATGGGTTTTGCCCAGAAATCGTTGGCCGAACAGGCGGCAAAATGGCCGATCGCGGCCGGCCGCATCGAAACCTCAGGCCTGCAGGCGCTCCGAAACCATTCAGGCTATGGTCGCTGGCGCACCGTCTTCAAATCCCGCATCGTCTACTCCTATGGCGTCGCCGGCCAGCGCTACAGCGCCGATCGTGTGACCTTCGGCGCCACCGTGACCGCCTCGCTGCCCGGCCTCGTCGGCGGCCAGGCACGGCAATATGTCGAAGGTAGCAAGGTCGACGTTCACTATGACCCCGTCAACCCCGGCTCAGCGGTGCTCGAATGCCGGGTCCGGGGGCTTGGGCTGCTATGGATCTGCTCGGCAGGCTTTCTCGGCGGCGCCGCCTTTCTGCTCGGGCTGGTATGACACTGGTCAGGCGGATTCGGTCACGGCGCCGATCCGCCGGTAGACGAATGGTTCTTCTCTCGAAGGAATTGTGGCAATGCGCTTGGCTTCGTCGATCAGCATTGCCATGCGAGCATGGATCGGCGATTTCGCGCAAGCCGGGTCCGTTGCGGCGGCATCGCCGGCGATCGCCATCGCCTGGCAGCGGCAGCCGCCCCAGTCGATCTCGCGCCGCTCACAGCCGCGGCACGGCTCCTGCATCCAGTCCGTACCGCGAAAGGCATTGAACCCCGGTGAATCGGCCCAGATCGAGGACAGTCTGCGTGGTTCGAAACGCTCGAAGCTGAGAGACGGGATCGTCTGTGCGGCATGACAGGGCAGTACGGTGCCGTCAGGCGTCACCATGAAGGCGTCACGCGCCCAGCCGCCCATGCACGGCTTGGGATAGATCGCAAAATAGTCCGGCGTCACAAAATCGATGTTGATGATGCCGGCCAACCGCTCCTGTGCCTCCGCGACGATCTCCGCCTGCCTGTCGACCGCTTCACGCTCGGGCATCAGTTGGTCGCGATTGGTCAACGCCCAGCCGGCATACTGCACATTGGCGATCTCGAGCCTCTCCGCGCCCAGCGAAAGGGCGAGATCGATGAATTCCGGCACTTCCTCGATGTTATGGCGATGGATCGGCGCGTTGATGGTAAGAGGCAGACCGGCAGCGCGCGCGCGGCGTGCCGTCTCCAGCTTCTTTTCGTGAGCGCCCTTGTGGTTGCCGATGCGATCGGTGGTCGCCGGCCGCGCACCCTGAAAGCTCAGTTGCAGATGGTCGAGACCGGCTTCGGCAAATGCCTCGATACGGCCCTCGACGATGCCAACGCCCGCGGTAATCAGATTGGTGTAGACGCCGCGCCCCGCAAGCCCGGCGATCAATTGCTCGAGGTCGCGGCGCAGTGTCGGCTCGCCGCCGGACAGATGCACCTGCAGCACTCCGAGATCGGCTGCCTCCGAGAACAGAGCGAGCCAGGTCTCTGTGTCGAGTTCGCGATTGGCCTTCAGCAGTTCGAGCGGATTGGAGCAATAAGGGCATTGCAGCGGGCAGCGATGCGTCAGTTCCGCCAGCATGCCGATTGGCGGGAGGAGGGGCGTGCTCATAGCCTCACCAGCAGCTTATCCGACCATTCCTGCAGGAAGGCGATGACGTCAGTCGCCACGGCCTCCTGCTCGGCCTCGTAATCCGCGGCAAGGCCGGCAATGATGTCGCCGACCGTGGACCGTCCATCGCAGCGGCGCAATATGTCGAGACTGATATCGTTCGGCCAGAATATCTTTTCCGGTGACAGTACGGCGAATGCCTGCCGCACGGAATCGTACTGTATGCGCGCGTGCTTCGGCAGCGAAGGCACCGATCGCAACGACACCACGGCTCTTTCGCGCAGCGCCATCATTGGGCTGCCTCGGGCTGGAAGGCGCCAGGCGGTATGCTGCCCTGCTCGCCATAAGCGTGTTGAAGCGCATCAAGCATGGCCCAGAGTATATCGCATTTGAACACCAGTGCATCGATTGCCTGCTGCTGGCGCTCCGCCGTATCGGCATGGCTGAGCACGTAGGCGAGGGCGAAGCCGGCGTCACGCGAGGCTTGTTCGGGCCTTTGCCTGAAATAGGCCAGCGTATCCTCGGTGATGTAGTCGTATTTGGCCAGCATTGCCGGCACCCGCTCACCGATGATGAGTGGCGAGAACATCTCGGTCAGCGACGACGCGACCGCCTCGAACAGCGTCCGGTTTGTACAAAAGGAAAGGTAAGCGCCCACCGCGAAGCGCGTCGCCGGCAGCGCCAGCCTTTCGCTCTTCACGGCCTCGGCGTCCAGGCCGAGCGAAGTTGCCAGATGCAGCCAGCGCGCGATGCCGCCGCTCCAGCCGTCCTCGCCGTCATGATCCTCGATCCGCTTGCGCCAAGCGGCGCGAAACGCCGGATCCTCGGCATGCACGAGGATCATGGCATCCTTGCGCGGGATGACCGCCTGATAGCAATAGCGGTTCAGCGCCCAGGCCTTCATCTCGGCCTTTGACAACGCGCCGCTGGTCATCCTGTGGTGAAAGGGATGGCGATTGTGATAGCGCTCGGCGCCAACCTGCCTCAATACGGCTTCGAGAGCGCTCGTGGAGAGTCCGCCTTTGGCTGCATCGCGGAAGTCGCTCAAAATTCCATCTCCATACCGTCGTTTGCGATTTCCCAGCCTGCCGCCTTGACCGCCGCGTGCTCGGCGGAATTCTCGTCAAGGATGGGGTTGGTGTTGTTGATGTGGACGAAGACACGGCGGCTAACCTTCACATCGGCCAAGCCTGCGATCGAACCCAGTTCTCCCGAGATCGCCAGATGCCCCATGCGCGCGCCGGTTTTCTGACCGACGCCGGCGACGATCATCTCGTCGTCGGTATACACCGTGCCGTCGAACAAAAGACAGGCGGCATCGGTGAGACGCGCGCGTAAGCGCGCATCGATGCGCGCGCAGCCTGGGATATAGAAGACGGAGCCGCGGCTGCCGATGCCGGCAATTCGGACTCCGATCGTGTCACCTGCGTCGGAGCTGAAATTGGCATCCGGACGGTCTCTATCCTCCAGATAGAGTGCTATCTTCCCGGGCACGGGAAAGGGCTCGATCATTACGCCGGTATCGCGGCCTTCTGCGTCGCAGATGGCCAATTCTTTCGCCGGCGGCAGGATGCGCCGCGGCACAAGCGCTGGATCGAGAACGTTGAAAATCGAATTCGCCTCCAGCGTCGCCAGAACCTGCGCCGTTGCATAGATGGCGAAAGGCTGCCGTTCGCGCAGGCTGAGCAGTCCGGCGATATGATCGACATCGGCATTGGTCAGCACCACCGCGCGAATAGGCGTCGAGCGCAGCGGCGCATCGCCCGCAGGCTGCAGTTCAGGTGTTGCAGCGATTTGTTGGCGAATGTCGGGCGAGGCATTGAAAAGAACCCAGCCGAACCCGTCCGCAGAGGCGGCGACACTTGACTGGGTTCGTGAATGTACGCCGGCCATGCCGGTGCGAGCCGCACGACTCAGACGGTAGTTGCAGTTCCATTGCGGAAAGCCGCCGCCCGCCGCCGATCCGATGATCTTCAAATGCATGAAAATGCCCGCGCGGCGGCTTCTCTGACCTGCAGGCAATTTGCAGTCACAAAAAACGCTTCGCACGCTTTGCGTGCGTCAAAATCTTTCACGAAAATCCCATGCGGCGAGGGGATGCGCGCCCCTGTCGCCAGGGACGCGCACCTCTGCGGCCTACTTCTTGGGAGTAATTTCAGCAGGCAGATACCGTGAAATTTCGAAGCCAGCGGCAACCTGACACATGGTCGGTTTTTTCCAGTTCTTCTTCATGACATTTCTCCTCTTATACCAGCCCGAAGGGACCGATCCTGTCGTTAGCCAACCATTGCAGGGCACCGACGCAATGGCTCGTCCATCAAGTCTCAAAATGGACAAATGAAACAATAGGTTTTGAAAAATTGAAAACAAACTATCGAGAATAATTGCAGTCCTTACTTCAATTGTTCATTGTGTAGGGTTTCTTCTCCTCCAGTGGAAGGTTTGCATCTTCCCACCCATCGGCGCCGAGCGGATACCAGATTACTGAACTGTAGCCCCACTCGACGGCCCGTTTCGCCGCATTCCACGACATCCAGCAATTCGTCATGCAGTAGAACAGAATCGCGCGCGACTTGTCCGTCCCGGCCTTGGCCGCGAGGCCTTGGCGAAAATAGCTGGCGGTCTCCTGCGAAATAGCGCCGTATCCCACATTGGCCAGCCATATGCTGCCTGGAATGTCCTTTCTGACCTTGTCCCTCCATATGGTTCCTGCCGGCAAATTGGTCGGTTTGGGCGTGTCCGGCATCACGTCGAAGAAGATCGCCTTTTTCGCTCGCCACAGCGCTTCCGCTTCCACCGTTGTCACCACCCTCGCGCCTTGCAGCGTCCGCGGCACCGGCGCCCGATAGTCGTCCATCCGGAAACCGCTGGGTTCGACGACATCGCCAGCCCATGTCGGCTCGGTCAGACCCAGAAGGCTCGCGGCGACCAGCAAGAAAATAGTCTCCCTTCCATTCATTGGGTAATCAGGTTGTCGTGTTCGTCGATCAGCGGCACGTTGTAGCTCAGCAGGATCCTGGTGATCTCAGCCTGGTTTTCCCTGATCACCCGGTTGAGCGTCCGCTTCCATTCCTGGTCGGACGGACGTACGCCCATGGTGATGCGGTAAGACATGCGCGAGCCGGTTTTTTCCTTCACCAGTGGAACGATCGTCACATCAGCTCCGAGTTCCCTTGCATAGTAACCTGCCATCGGTCCCCACAGCACCGCCGCATCGATCCTGTGTGCCAGCATGTCCTTGATCATGACCTCTCCCATGGATGGGGTGACGCGCGTATCCACCGCAAGCGGATAGATCTTGGCGGTCCGCAGAAGCTTGTTGGCGGCCATGTTGGCGGTTGGCGGCGTGCTTTCAACGACGCCGATCGTCTTGCCCGTGAGTCTGGGATCCTCGATCGTTTCCACACCTTCCATATCGTGGCTTTTTGGATGCACCAGCACATAGGCGGAGCGATAGTAGGCGTTGGTGTTCTGCACCAGCTCATCGCCTTGGGCATAGCCCATGATGATGTCGCATCGGTTGGCCCCCAACGTATTGCGCACGAAGCCGGTGATCGTGGGAAACCAGGTGTAGGAGACGGACTTGCGCCCGGTTTTCGCGGCAACCAGCTCGGCCAGCTTGTTTTCGAAGCCTTCGCCGCTCTTGTCGGTGAAGGGCATATTCGAGGGATCGGCGCAGACGCGCAGAATGTCGGGATCGACCAGTTCTCCCGCCGCGCCAAGACCGGCGCTTTGCGCATGCGCGTTCGACGGCAGCAAGGCGAGTGTGCCGAGGATCGGCAGAACGACGCGCAGCTTCAATGCATCGCGGCCAATCATGTCATCCACCCATGCAGGATGCTTCGGCATCCTTCGCCGCCTGGGCCTTGTCTTCGTGCTTGGGCGGCCGTCCGCGGGGGGCCGCGCCATCTGCGCGCGCGCGCAGGTAGACGTAGAGGTCGTCCATGTAGCAATAGACATTCTTGTTGTCGCCAAAGGCAGGCATGACGTTTTCCTTGCCGCCGCCGACATTCTTGCGGCCTTCGGCGACGATCGAGAGGAATGTGGCGTAATCCATGGTTTTCAGGCTGTTGACCAAAGCCGGCGCATAGCTCGAACCTGTCGCGTCCTGTCCGTGGCAGACATGGCAATCGGAGTGATACCGGCGGTAGCCGCTGAACGTGTACCAATCGACGGTTCCGTTTTCGATCTTGTAGGTCGGATTTCCATCCGCATCCATATACTTGCCGCCTTCTTCCTTTACCGCCTTGGCTTTTTCCATGCTGTCGTCGGCCTGGGCGACGCCTGAGCTTGCCAGAGGCAGCAGAGCCAGGACCAAAGCCGAAATTACAATGCGAACGGACATTCAAACGCTTCCTTCATTTGCCAATGGACACGGTTTTGCTGTCGCGACCGGCATTGATCGGTGTTTTTGGGTGCGTAACCGAATCGAGAGCCCGGACATGGCTTCCGGATGATCCGGGCTCTCGTTCTTCAAGCCTTTGGTCTCACAAGACCCGAGGCGTGCTCAAGGTTCCCGGCGCATCAATCCGGGAGACCGAAGACGGTGAGCTGACCGCCCAGCGTTGTGTAGTCGGCAAGTGCCGCGTAGCCGCCGACGGCACCAAGACCAGCGGTGCCAACGACCGCCGCCTCGTCGCCTTGGGCACGGCCCTGATCGACGGCGCCATGCCAGGCAGCGGCGTTATCAGGCGAAAGCAGGCCGCCTGCCAGGCCGATACCTGCCCAGCCACCGACGCCGGACAGAACGGCGATGTACTGCTTGCCGCCCTGCTCGTAGGTCGTGATGTTGCCGATGATGCCGGACGGGGTCTTGAACTTGTAGAGTTCCTTGCCGTCCTTATCGACCGCCTTGATGTAGCCTTCGAGTGTACCGTAGAAGACGACGTCGCCATCTGTCGCCAACGCACCCGACCACACCGAGAACTGCTCGGGCTTCGACCAGACGATCTCACCCTTGGCCGCATCCCAGGCAATGAAGTTGCCCATGTTGCCGTCGCCGCCAGGTGCGGGATACATCGACACGGTGGCGCCAACATAAGGCTGACCGGCGGTGTAGCTCACCTTGTAAGGCTCATAGTCCATGCAGACATGGTTGGTCGGGACATAGAACAGCCCGGTCTTCGGCGAATAGGCCGCCGGCTGCTGGTCCTTCGTTCCAAGCGCTGCCGGGCAGATGCCCGTCGAGTTGGTGTCTTCGCCGTTCTGCTGGGTCGAATATTTCGCCACGACCTGCGGGCGACCATATTGTTCGCTCTTGGGGTCCATGACGACTTCCGTCGCCCAGTTCACGGCCGGATCGTATTTCTTGGCGACGAGAAGGTCGCCGGTGGCGCGATCCATGGTGTAGGCGAAACCATTGCGATCGAAATGCACCAGCACGTCGTGCTTGGCGCCGTTGACCTCCATGCCATCGACGAGGATCATCTCGTTGATGCCGTCATAGTCCCATTCGTCATGCGGGGTCATCTGGTAGAGCCATTTGGCAACACCGGTATCCGCATCGCGGGCCATGATCGTCATCGACCAGCGATTGTCGCCGGGGCGTTGTACCGGGTTCCACGTCGAGGGATTGCCGGTGCCATAGTAGACCAGGTTCAGCTTGGGATCATAGGAATACCATCCCCATGTCGTGCCGCCGCCTGTCTTCCACTGCTCGCCTTCCCAGGTGTTCGTGCCGGAATCCTTGCCCACCGGCTTGCCGAGATGCGTGGTCTTCTCAGGATCGAGCAGGGTGTCTGCGTCCGGACCTTCCGAATAGGCTTTCCAGGCGAGTTTGCCATCTTTCAGATTGTAGGCGGCCAGCCAGCCGCGAACGCCGAATTCGGCGCCGGATACGCCGATGAGCACCTTGTCCTTGACGACGACGGGAGCAGCCGTGCCGGATTCGCCCTTGCCGCCATCGGTCTGGTCGCCGTTCTTGACCGACCAGACGACCTTGCCGGTCTTCGCGTCGAGGGCGACGACGGTGGTGTCGGCCTGATTGAGAATGATCTTGCCGTCACCATAGGCAACGCCGCGATTGACCGTATCGCAACACATGATCGGAATGACGTTGGGATCCTGCTTGGGTTCGTATTTCCAGAGGATCTTCCCGTCATTCTTGAGATCGAGCGCAAAGACATTGTTCGGGAAAGGCGTGTGAACATACATCACATCGCCGATGATAAGCGGTCCACCCTCGTGGCCTCGTAGCACGCCGGTGGAAAAGGTCCACTTGACCTGCAGGTTCTTCACATTGTCCGCAGTAATCTGGTTGAGTTTGGAATAGCGGGTGTTGGCGTAGTCACCCGTCTGCATTGCCCAGTTCTTCGAATCCGAAGCCAGCTTTGCAAGGTCCTCGTTAGCCGACGCCGTAAAGGCCGCGCCGAGCGACAGAAACGCCGCAGTGGTTAGAATATAGGTAGCTTTCGTAAATACACGCATCCGAATTCCTCCCGAGGTTCATAGTGATGAATCATTTGCTGAGCCCACAAGGGCTTGCCCAAGCGATTCACGGGGGGGAAATATTTCCGGCAGCGTGTCACGACCTAAGCCAGATGTGCAGAGGGCACCGTTACTGCCCACCTCACCTTGGCCTACGAAAGACTGTCGCCGCTCCCTAATGACGGTGACGCCCTTGAAGCCGGAAACAGAGTGAGGCTATGTCATCGCAAAACGCTAGGCAAGCAAAAAAGCCTGGGTGTTTTTTTGCACCGCAATATCGTAAATGATGCGGCGCAATATAAGGAAATAAGTAGGGTAGTATTTGTTAGATGAAGTATTTCTGATTGAGAAATAACGGTGGGCCGGATAAAATTTGATTATTTTTTGAGTTTTACATTTCACCTAAGTGTGGATTTTATTTGGAGGTATTCACTTCGATGTCTCGGCATGGCCATGTACGTGCCCCGTTGGGAAACGATAGTGAGCCAAGCATGAGATGATCGTTGGAGTTGGAGCGTGGACCGGGGCATGGGGCCCCCATGCGGAACCACCGTCGACCA
Source organism: Mesorhizobium sp. M0518 (assembly GCF_040321125.1). NCBI lineage: Bacteria > Pseudomonadati > Pseudomonadota > Alphaproteobacteria > Hyphomicrobiales > Phyllobacteriaceae > Mesorhizobium > Mesorhizobium sp. M0518. The sequence continues at coordinate 244,616 of NZ_JAMYQY010000005.1, read as the reverse complement.
GCACTGCATTCCTCCTTTGGTCGTATACGGAAGCCATGGGCGCTTGACTGACTCTGCGGCACGTTGCCAACTGCCACGGTGATCCCGACTGGGCGCATCACGCCCAGGCCAACCGGAGGTTTTCCCGTGATCAGATATGTTGGATTTTCGACTTTGCCGCTGCTTCTTGCCGCGCCGCTGGCCTTCGCAAACCCGGCGGGCGCCGCGGGAGATTACCCGACAGCAACGATTGCCGATTACGTGCTCGGCTGCATGCAGACGAACGGCCAGACACGTCAGGCGCTGGAAAGCTGTTCCTGCTCGATCGACGTCATCGCCTCGATCCTTCCCTACGACCACTATGAGAGAGCCGAGACTTTCAAGAGCATGTCTTTGACCACAGGGGAAAACGCGGGGCTGTTTCGCGAGAGCGCACCGGCGAAGGCAGCCCGTACCGAATTGAAGCGCGCGCAGTCGGAAGCCGACGTGCGCTGCTTTTAGAACCTGCTCAAATCCGCAAGCCGGATGGAGTTCCATCCTTTGTCTGGACAGTACCTTCCCGAAACAAGCTCCACTTTCGGGGTCAAGCTGGCAAGCACCCGGCAGTCCGGCACAGGATATCGAGACTTCAGAGTCCCGCTGTCTCCAGCGGCCACTGATTGCGAAATGTCTTGCCATCCGTATCGATCGCTTCAACCTGGATTTCGCCGTTGCCGTGCACGGTGAAATCAAATCGGAAATTGGGGTCTTCCGAAATCGATATTCCACCTTCCATGGAGAGGATCGGCTGGCCGGCTTGGGAGATCGACAGTTTCTGGACAAAATGCGCCGGTATGAAATACTGGGTCAGCGGATCCCGCTGCAGCCCCGAATTGTTAGGGTGCCGGATCATCAACTGCAGTTCCTCGGTCTTGGTCATCGTCTCTTTGGGCGGGAACTGGCGCAGCTTCATCTGACCCATCGTCGCGTTGGCCTCGTCCTGGTTCTTGACCGCAGGGGCGGAGCATCCGCCTGACGCCTTGACGAAGGTCTGCGCCATATGGAGTTGGCCGCCCTGCGTCTCAGCGATGGCCCGCAGATAGGAATAGTCGTTGACGCGCACGCGCGTCGACAGATGCGTCACGCCGGCATCCTTGCCGAGCTGGAACGTTGCCGCCACCGGTGCAGGGTTGGCATCGATGATCAAGGTAACGGATTTGATGCCGTCCGGCGCCTTGGCTGGATCGAGATAGATGTCGACGGGCACGATGGCGGCATCCTGCGCCCGCTTCGGCGCTTCGATCCTGACGACGCCGGTATCGACCAGAATTGCCCGATCGCCGAACACGTCGCCCTTCAAATCCTGCCAGATCCTATCCGAGGACGCGGTTGTTTGCTGTGCGCTGGCGGTTCCCGAGGAGCCGAGCAGCGTGCCGATGGCCAAGATGATCGCGACGAAAACGAATGCGAGCGGCAAAGCGAGCTGCCGGCTCGAGTAAGCGTGATTTTGCATTTCGATGCCTCCACCAATGCAAGAGAGGTGGTGCCCAGGCTGGCGTTGAGGATAAGCCTTTGGCGACGCCTTGGCAAATCGCCGTGCCTTACAGCTGCCTGGCGCATGTCGGTGTCGTCTATTCCCATTCGAGTTCGGCAAATGCGGCCGTTGCGTTGCGCTCGTTGTAGTCGTCGAACAGGTGCCAATTATCCCGTTCGCTTTCGCCAGCGGTTTTGACTGCTTCGCGCAGCGGCGTTCCGTCGGCGATCGCCTTGCGGATATCGCGCGCCAGAACCTCGAAATAGCGTCGCTCCCCCGCCAGCGCCTGTGGCCAGTCGGCCGTTACAGGACCATGACCTGGAACGACGCGCGCGGCGTCGATCGCGGTGAGCGCATCCATCTGGCGGAGCCATCCAAGCAGTGATCCGTCGAGCGTCGGCAAGGAGCCCATAAACACGACATCGCCGGCAAAGAGCGTTCTGGTCGCGGGATCGAACACGGTCAGGTCGTTGTCGGTGTGCGCCGCCTTCCATGCCCGCAGTTCGATCATGCGCCCGCCGAGGTCGAGTTGCAGGCGATCGTCGACCAGCATGGTCGGCGACACGATCTCGATCCCCTCCATCAGCGCCTCGCCAAGCTGTTCGCGATAGTTGTGCAGATAGAACGCGCCACGCGCCTCGAGAGCACGCGGCAGATTACGGTGACCGACGATGGTCGCGCCGATCTTCCGGAATGCCGCATTGCCGAAGATATGGTCGGGATGCATGTGGGTGTTGACCAGGAAGCGAACCGGCTTTGCTGTCAGCTTTCCGATCGCGGCGAGAAAGGCGTGCGCCTCGATGAGGCTGCCACCGCTGTCGATGACGGCAACCGCATCGGTGCCGATGACGGCGCCCAGATTGCAGATCGCACCGTCGTTGGCGGCGGTCATCAACTCATCCGCGCCCTGGAAGGCGAAGACGCCGTCGGCGATTTGTCTGACCGAGAACCGAGAACTGCCACCTGCGGCCAGAACGGCTCGTCCGAGGCAGCATGGCAGCAAGGCGGCGCTGGCGGCGGTGCAGGCGAAGCCACTCACAAGCCTGCGTCTTAGCAGATCAACCGACATGAAGGCCTCCGATATGCATTTCGCCTGCTGGCAATCAGGTGACGTCCGGAAATCTATGATGGAACGACCGCAGAAGGTCGCTCATCACCTGCGAATTGCGATGTTGCCGTGGCAGCCGTACGTCGAACACGCCGAGCACATGGGTTGGCCGCGGCGCGAGCACGATGATGCGGTCCGACAGCATCAGTGCCTCGCGTAGATTGTGCGTCACCATCAAGGCGGTCGTTGGCCGTGCCGACCACACGGTCAAAAGCAGATGCCGAAGCCGCTCGGCGGTCTGTTCGTCGAGCGAGACAAAGGGTTCGTCCAGGAAAAGCACCGCCGGCTCGGTGGCGAAAGCCCTGGCAAGTGCTGCCCTGCGCGCAAGGCCGAGCGACAGTTCGGCAGGATAGAGCGAGCGCATGCCGGTGAGGCCGAGCGTGTCGAACAGCCTGTCGAGATTTTTCGCTCTCAAGCTTTTCGGCAACGCCAGCCTGACATTCTGCTCCACCGTTCGCCACGGCAGCAGGGTCGGTTCCTGGAATACGGCGGCGATGCGGTTCGAACCTCCTTGCGGCAACTGGAAGGAGCCGGAAAAGTCTTTGTCCAAGCCAAGCAGGATACGCAGCGTCGTGGTTTTGCCGCAGCCCGACGGTCCCAGCAAGCAGGCGAATTCGCCTTGCCGGACCTCGAAGGAAAGGTCCTGAAGCGCCGTGATCGAGACGCCTCGCGCGGACCTGAAGGTCTTTTCGGCGATGTCGACCTTAAGCGGGACGACGGCGCCAACGGGTTGCATGTCGTTCAACGGGCTGCACCAGGAGAAGTTCAATGACAAGCATCACCGCCACGAAAGCCAGCGTGTAGGCAAGAATGGCGGCGACATCGAAGAGCTGGAAATAGAGATGGATCTGGAAGCCGACACCGTTCGAGCGGCCGAGCAACTCGACGACCAGGACGATCTTCCAGATGAGGGCGATGCCGGATCGCGATGCGGCGGCAAGATAGGGCTGCAATTGCGGCAGCAGGATATGGCGGATGCGTTCAAGGCGGCCGAAGCGATAGACGGTGGCCATTTCGGCGTAACTTGGATCAAGCGCCCTGGCGCCTTCGCGCATCGTCACCACGACATTCGGGATCTTGTTCACCGCCACCGCGCCGATCGCCGCCACCTCGTTGAGGCCGAACCAGATATAGCCGAGGACGATGACCACCAGCGCCGGGATGTTGAGGAACAGGATCACCCACGGGTTGAAAAAACGGTCGACGCGACGATGGCTGCCGAGCAAAACGCCGATGACGGATCCGATGATCATTGCGACGATATATGCCGCGGCGACCCGGCCGAGGGTCACGCCGAGATGGTAAAAAAGGTCGCCGCTCGCAGCCTCCCTGAGAAGCACCTGCCAGACCTGCCCAGGTCCTGGAAAGGCACGGCTTGGCCAGACACTTGCCGCAAGGTTCCATAGCAGGCAAAGCCCGAGCAGGGAGACCGCTACGGTCAGCGCGGGCATGAGTGCCGTCGCCAGATTGCGTCGGCCGGACATGGTCGGCGGGGCATCACGCGCGCCGTCGGTTCCCAATGCGGTCATTTCTCGGGGTCCTGCCAGAACGTGCCGGGCGCCATTTCCGGCGCGCTGCCGACAAGCTTCGCGCCGCCGATCGCCGCAAGCACATGGTATAGCCTCCCGGCGTCGGCCGCTTCCTCGGCGATCGACCGGCTGGGAATGCCCTGGCGGTAGCGATCGCGCAGTTTTTCCAGTTCCTTGCCTTCCGCGCGAATGATCGGCGCCAGGCGCAGCCATTCGTCATCGGATCTGGCCAGCAAGTCCTTGGCTTGCGCGGACGCCCTCACGAAACCCCTGACGGCATCGGGGTTCTCGTTGGCCCATTGGTCATGGAAGACGTAACCGAGCGCCGAAACGGGTCCCAGAGCCCCGAGCGTCTTTGCCGCGTCATTCACGCCGATCAATCGACGGAAGCCATTGGCCTCGAGACGCGCGCAAAAATGCCAGAAATTCAGCACTGCATCGAGTTCGCCCTGTATCGCCTTTTCCGAAATCAGTGGCGGCGCGCCAAAGACGATGTCGCTGGTTGCCGACAGGTCGACGCCGAGATCGCGTCTGGTCAGCGCTTGTATCAGCAGCCAACTCTTGTCGAGCGGGTCGCCGGCGACGCCGATCTTCTTGTCCTTGAGATCGGCGACCGTCCGGATCGGCGAATCCTCCTTCACCATGATCGCACCCACCGCGGTCGAATAGGGGGTCAATGTGAGGTCGCCGCCTTCGGAGCGCTGGCGCGAGACCCACAGCCAGTCGGAGACGATCATATCGATCGCGCCAGCCAGCATCGCGACGTTGGTTGCATCCTCGCCGGCGAAGTCGATGATCTCCAGACCGATCCCGTTCGCGGCATCGAATTTGTGCTGCCTTAGCGTATCGAGTTCCCAACTCACGGTTCCAAACTTCAGCACACCGAGGCGAATCCTGGCTGCCGCAACGCCCGGCCTGGTAGCAAGAACAGCGGCTGTCCCGAGAACCGCCAGACGCAACGTCATGCGCCGTGAAACCATCATGACACCTCCTCCCCAGGGTTCCGCGCTGCCAAATCAAATGGCTCGTTCCTTGTTTGGAAATGCGCATTTCCAGCGCATGACCTTGAGGGTCGGGTGTTCTTGGGACCATTTCGCGATTTCGCTGGGGGCAAGGATCATGCATTGGAACAGAGTGCCGCGGCTCTCGAAATAGAGATGTTCGTCTCGGCAATTGCTCGGATTGGCGCTGAGGCAAACCGTCAATATGAGATCGACCATGTCCATTCAGCACCTCTTGCGCGTTCCCAAACGCTCATCCCGGCGAGCTCAGCCCAACCAGAAGCGAGGGCAAAATCACCGTTTGCCGGATTTCCCGAGGTGCCAATGGAGAAACCGGAGTGAGGTCAAGCTACGCGCTCGCCGGATCACCGTCAACAAAGACGAATGGACGGGTCTGTTGAGCACCCAGGCCTCTAAACCTTTGTACGATTGACTTTCACAACATGCCAATTAGCTTCTGAATCACGCGGCGCGGCTCCACGGGAGAAGCGGATATTCCACACCACCGCGTAAGGCGCATGCCGACGGATCAAAGGATCGGCATGCGCAAATCGTCCAGGGCACCCAGACGATCAATGAGGAAATGCCATGCGCGCAATCGCATTTTTCGCAGTCATGTCCGTTGTGCCCTTCATCGCGAGCCAATCCCAGGCACAGGATGCGGCGGCTGGTGAGAAGGTCTTCGCCAAATGCAAGGTCTGCCACGTCGCCGACCAGGACAAGAACAAGGTCGGCCCGTCGTTGAACGGCGTCATAGGCCGAACGGCTGGAACACACCCGGGGTTCAGCTATTCTCAGGCGATGGTCGCGGCTGGCAAATCCGGCGTCAAATGGGATGAGCCCTCACTGAAGACCTATCTTCACGATCCCAAGGCCATGGTCAAAGGAACGAAGATGGCGTTTGTCGGCCTCAAGCAGGACGAAGACATCGCCAATGTCATTGCCTATCTGAAGCAATTCTCGAAATAGAGCGCAGCCGGCCGTTCGAATTTGCGTTCGGCCGGCGGACGCCTCAATCACGCATCGGCTTGCAGCCTCTGCATTGCCGAAGGCAGATCGAAAAGGCTGTCGCAAACAAGGTCGGCGCCAAGCTCTTCCACCGGAATGTGGCTGTAGCCGCCGCGCAACAGAATGACGGGCATGCCGGCGGCGCGTGCGGCGCCCAGGTCGGCGCCACTGTCTCCGACCAGCAGCGCGTCACCGGCGTCGACCCCAAGCTGTGCCAACGCCAGCAGCAGGGCATCGGGCGCCGGTTTCAGGAATGTCACCGCGTCTCCGCCAACGATGGCGCCGAAATATTCCGTCAATCCGAAATGAAGCAGGATTTCGCGGGTCGCCAACTGCGGTTTGTTGGTTACCACCCCCATGCTTACCCCGCCCAAATGAAAGTGGGTGAGAGCCTCCCTGACGCCAGGCATCAGCCTTGTCAGGCCGGTCAGATGCCGGCGGTAGATAGGCGCCATGACGCGGTTGGCCTCATCGAGAGCGTTACCGAGCAGTGGCGCTCCCGACGCCGCGAAGGCTCGCTCGATCAATTTCCTGACGCCGCCGCCGATCATGGCCGTGACCTGATCCAGGCGCAGCGGCGGCAGATCGCGGCTGGCCAGCAATTCGTTGACTGCGGCCGCTATGTCCGGCGCCGAGTCGACCAGCGTGCCGTCGAGGTCGAACAGGATCGCCTTCGGCGATCGAAGCGGCCTACCTGCGCCGACGTTCATGCGGCATCCTTCCACTTGATCGAGCAGCCGATCGAGGCGATCTGGTCCAGCGGCCCGTCGCCGGTTCGGGCAACCTGCTTCATCGCCTCGAACAGATCGCGTCTCAGCCCGGGCGCTCCGGCTTCTCGTCGCGAGGCGTCCAGCCGACCGCGATATTGCAGTCCCAACTCGCTGTTGAACCCGAAGAAATCGGGAGTGCACACGGCTGCGTAATCGCGCGCCACAGTTTGGTGCTGGTCGTGCAGGTAAGGGAAGCTGAAGCCGCTCGTCGTGGCGAATAGCTTCATTTGGTCGAAGGAATCCTCCGGGTAGGCATCGGCATCGTTTGAGTTGATCGCGACAAAGCCGATACCTTCGGCCTTGAGGTCGTTGGCATCGCGCACGATACGTGAAATCACCGCCTTCACATAAGGGCAGTGATTGCAGATGAAGGCCACGACCAGGCCGTTCGGGCCGGCCTGGCTGAAGATCGAATGCGACCTGCCGTCGACGTCAGGCAAAACGGCATCGATGGCGCGCCAGCCGAAATCGCAGACAGGGGGGACGGCCGCCATGCTTGCCTCCGATGGAATGGTTTACGCGGCTTTCCGGATCGCACCGTCGGCCGCCTGTCGGATGGTTCCAATGTTGGCGCGATAGGCCGCCTCGGTGCCCCCCTTGAACACGGCCGACCCGGCGACCAGCACATTGGCGCCGGCTGCAGTGACCAGCGGGGCGGTTTCGGCCGTGACGCCGCCATCGATTTCGATGTCAATCGGGCGGTGGCCAACCAGTGCCTTGATTCGCCTGATCTTCTCGATGACCGCGGAAATGAAGGCCTGGCCGCCAAAGCCTGGATTGACCGTCATCAGAAGCACCAGGTCGAGCCTGTCGAGCACATATTCGATGGCGCTCTCCGGCGTCGAAGGATTCAGCGATACGCCGGCCTTCTTGCCGAGATTTTTGATCGCCTGCAGGGAACGATCGAGATGCGGCCCGGCCTCGGCGTGCACCGTGATGATGTCGCAGCCGGCGTCGGCGAAGGCGGCCAGATAGGGGTCGGCCGGCGCGATCATCAGATGGCAGTCGAAGACTTTGTCCGTTCGGTCGCGGATCGCCTTGATCACCGGCGGACCGAAGGTGATGTTGGGTACGAAATGCCCGTCCATCACGTCGAGATGGATCCAGTCGGCACCCGCCCGCACGACAGCTTCGACCTCGTCGCCGAGCCGCGAGAAATCCGCGGAAAGCACGGAGGGTGCGATGATTGTCCTGGTGACCATGGTCGTCGTCTCCAATCCTGTCTGCGCTGTTGGTCTCTGCGCCAGCCGGCTTCATCCCGTCAGCGCATCTTCGTCTCCGGTTCGCCTTCGAGTTTCCCTTCCGCGAACACGCGGCTGCCGCGGATGTCGGATTCCTCGATGGTGACAAGATCGGCCTTGGTCAACACCCTGCTGCGCGATGCGAAAAGCCGGTTGGCCTGCCGCAGCCGTGCCCGATCGAGCCCATTGCGGACCGAACGCGCGTTGGAGAAATGCGGCAGCCTCATGCGGATCGGAAGATACTCTTCGAGCGCACGGGATGCCGCCTCGCTGAGGCGATAATTCTGCTCCGCGAGCATAATCTCGGCGATTGATTTCAGTTCGCTGACACCATAGTCGGGGAAATCGAGATGGTGGGCGATGCGCGAACGCATACCGGGATTGCTGTCGAAGAAGCGGTCCATCTTGTTCTTGTAGCCGGCAAGGATCACAACCAGATCGTCACGGTTGTTCTCCATGCACTGCAGCAGGATTTCGATCGATTCCTGGCCGTAGTCGCGTTCGTTCTCGGGCTTGTAGAGATAGTACGCCTCGTCGATGAAAAGCACGCCGCCCATGGCACGCTTGATCACCTCGCGGGTCTTGGGCGCGGTGTGGCCCACATACTGGCCAACAAGATCGTCGCGCGTCACGGCGACCATGTGGCCTTCGCGGACATAGCCCAGACGATGCAGGATTTCGGCCATCCTCAGCGCCACGGTGGTCTTTCCGGTGCCGGGATTTCCCGTAAAGTTCATGTGCAGCGTCGGGGCGCCCGAGGTCAGCCCGAACTTGCGGCGAAGCCGGTCGACCAGGAGGAGAGCGGCGATCTCGCGGATGCGGGTCTTGACCGGCTTCAGGCCAACGAGTTCACGGTCGAGCTTGTCCATCACCTCGTCGATGTTGGAGGCCTCGAACTCGGCCTGCAGATCAACCGTCGCGTCCTGTGCGGCAGCGTCCTTGGTCATCGCGTTCAGCATGGTTCAGCTAGCTCCGCTCGCCCTCGGGCCTGTCGGTCGCATAAGGCACGATCGAATAACCCTGGCTGCGGCCGTCGCGCTCCTGGCGCAGCAGCCGGAACCCGGGTTCGCTGGGCGGCCGGTTGACAATGAACGACATGCGCGGCGCTTCCCAGCCCTTGGTCGAATCGAAGGCGGTTACCCGCACATACATGTTCGGACAGGCTTTCCGGCAAGCATTGACCTCGAGCAGTATGCCCGCCGGATCTTTCAAATCGAACATCGGGTTGCCGTACATTTCCCAGTAGGTGTTTCGCGGATGCGGATCGTCCGTGTACTCGACGCTGACCGCCCAATGGTTCTTCAGCGCGTATTTGATCTGCGCCGAAATCTGCTCATCGGTCAGGTCTGGCAGGAACGAGAACTGTCCCTGCGTGACCTTGTTTCCCGGATTGGTCATCATGACGATGGTTCCTTTCGTCTAGAAGCTGGGCGTTGCGGTTGGCACGAAGTCGGCCGTGTCGGTCGATTCGTAGTTGAAGGTGACGTCCTTCCAGGTCTCCAGGGCAGCCTTCAGCGGCGTGCACCATCTGGCCGCCTGTTCGAGGATCTTGGTCCCTTCGCGCAAATAATCGCGCCCCTCGTTGCGGGCCAGGATCATCGCTTCCAGGGCGACGCGATTGGCCGTCGCGCCTGCCTGGATGCCGTCCGGATGGCCGATTGTGCCGCCGCCGAACTGCAGGATGACGTCCTCGCCGAGATAGTGGATCAACTGATGCATCTGGCCGGCATGGATGCCGCCCGAGGCGACGGGCATCACCTTGTTGAGCGAGGCCCATTCTTGATCGAAGAACAGCCCGGTTTCGAGGTTCTGCGGCGTGCGCTCCTCACGCAGCGTGTCATAAAATCCCTTGATCATGAGCGGGTCGCCTTCCAGCTTGCCGACCACCGTGCCGGCATGGATGTGGTCGACGCCGGCCATGCGCATCCATTTGCAGATGACGCGGAAATTCATGCCGTGGTTCTTCTGGCGCGAATAGGTCGAGTTGCCGGCACGGTGCAGGTGCAGGATCATGTCGTTGCGGCGCGCCCACTTGGCCATCGACTGGATCGCCGTGTAGCCGATGACGAGGTCGATCATGACGATGCAGGAACCAAGCTGCTTGGCGAATTCGGCGCGCTCGTACATCTCCTCCATCGTGCCGGCGGTGACGTTAAGATAATGGCCTTTGACCTCGCCGGTGGCGGCCGACGCCTTGTTCACGGCCTCCATGCAGTAGAGGAAGCGGTCGCGCCAGTGCATGAAGGGCTGCGAGTTGATGTTCTCGTCGTCCTTGACGAAGTCGAGGCCGCCCTTCAGCGCTTCGTAAACGACGCGCCCATAATTGCGGCCCGAGAGGCCGAGCTTCGGCTTCGTCGTAGCGCCGAGCAGCGGCCGGCCGAACTTGTCGAGCCGCTCACGCTCCACCACGATGCCTGTCGCCGGCCCCTGGAAGGTTTTGAGGTACGCGACCGGGATACGCATGTCTTCCAGCCGCAGCGCCTTGACTGCCTTGAAGCCGAACACATTGCCGATGATCGATGCGGTCAAATTGGCGATCGAGCCCGGCTCGAACAGGTCGAGGTCGTAGGCGATGTAGGCGAAGTACTGTTGCTCGGTCTTGGTTCCGGGACCGGTGTTCGGCACCGGCTCGGATCTGAACGCCTTGGCGCGGTAGAGCTCGCAAGCGGTCAGCCGGTCGGTCCACACCACGGTCCACGTCGCGGTGGAGGATTCGCCGGCGATGGCGGCCGCCGCCTCCTCGTGGTCGACACCGGGTTGCGGCGTGATCCGGAACATGGCGATCAGATCGGTTTCCTTGGGCCTGTAGTCAGGCTCCCAATAGCCCATCTTCTTGTAGGGGATGACCCCTGACTTGTAGCGTTCCTTGCCTTCCTTGAGCGTCCCCACTGGCAGTATGTCGATCTTGTTCATGACAGGTCTCCTGTTTGTTGCTCAGGCGGCTTTCGCGGTTGCGATATGGGGGTCGAGTTTTCCCGCGGCGTAACGTTTCGCCATCTCGTCCATGGCGATGACCTTGATCTTCGAGGCGTTGGACGCCGTACCGAAGCGCTCGAAGCGGTCCCGGCAAAGGTCGCGCAAGGCATCCATGGCGGGTTTCAGGAATTTGCGGGGATCGAACTCGCGCGGGTCTTCCGTCGCGACGCGGCGGAACTGCCCGGCCATGGCCATGCGGCAATCGGTGTCGATGTTGACCTTGCGCACGCCGTAGCGGATGCCGCGCTCGATCTCCTCGACCGGAACGCCAAAGGTCTGGGGCATCTCGCCGCCGTATCTGTTGATGATGTCCTGCAGCTCCTGCGGCACCGAGGAAGAGCCGTGCATGACCAGATGCGTGTTGGGCAGCTTCTCGTGGATCGCCTCGATCACCTGCATGGCCAGGATGTCGCCGTCCGGCTTGCGGGTGAATTTGTAGGCGCCGTGCGAGGTGCCGCAGGCAATCGCCAGCGCGTCGACCTGGGTTGCAGTCACAAAATCGACCGCCTGATCTGGATCGGTCAAGAGTTGGTCGTGAGAGAGCGCGCCCTCGGCGCCGTGGCCATCCTCCGCCTCGCTTTGGCCGGTTTCCAGCGAGCCGAGCACGCCCAGTTCGCCTTCGACGGAAGCGCCGACCCAATGCGCCATGCGTGCGACGCGTTCGGTTATGGCGACGTTGTAGTCGTAGCTTGCCGGCGTCTTGGCGTCCGCCATCAAGGATCCGTCCATCATCACCGAGGTGAAGCCGTGGCGGATCGCGGAAAGGCAGGTGGCCTCGCTGTTGCCGTGGTCTTGATGGATGCATAGCGGGATGGCCGGGTGGATTTCGGTCAGCGCCTCCATCATCTTGGCCAGCATGATGTCGTTGGCATAGGACCGGGCGCCACGTGAAGCCTGGATGATGACTGGCGCGTCGCAGGCCTTGGCCGCCTCCATGATGGCGAGGCCCTGTTCCATGTTGTTGATGTTGAATGCCGGAACGCCGTAGCCGTGCTCGGCGGCATGGTCGAGAAGCTGGCGAAGGGTGATGCGAGCCATTGTGAATCCTCCTAGATGATGAGCTTCAGCGCCGCTGCAGCAACCGCTTCGGACGTTATGTTGAAATGCCGGTAGAGGTCGGGGGCAGGGGCGCTGGCGCCGAAGCCGGTCATGCCGACGAAAGCGCCGGTCTCGCCGATCCAGCGGTCCCAGCCCAGCCGGGCTGCCGCTTCGACCGCGACGCGCGGCGCCGAGCCGAGGACGGCCTTGCGGGTGGCGCTTTCCTGCTCCTCGAAAAGCTCCCAGCACGGCATCGACACGACGGCGGCGGCGACGCCATGCTCGGTCTCCAGCCTTTCGGCGGCAGCAACCGCGATCTCGACCTCCGAGCCGGTGGCGATCAGGGTGACGGCGCGGTGCTTTGCCGGCTCGCGCAGGATGTAAGCGCCCTGGCAGGAGCGGTTCTCGTCGCTGTGCGACCGACGCAGCATCGGCAGGTTCTGGCGCGACAGCACCAGGACGCTAGGCCGATCCTTGCTCTTTAGCGCGAGTTCCCAGCACTCCGCCGTTTCGATGACATCCGCCGGGCGGAAGACGTTGAGATTAGGCGTGGCACGCAGCATCGCAAGGTGCTCGACCGGCTGGTGCGTCGGGCCGTCCTCGCCGAGGCCGATGGAATCGTGTGTCATCACATAGATGACGCGCTGGCCCATGAGCGCCGAGAGCCGCATCGCGCCGCGCGCATAATCGGCGAAGCACAGGAACGTACCGCCATAGGGCACGAAACCGCCATGCAGCGCGATGCCGTTCATGGCGGCCGCCATGCCGTGTTCACGAATGCCGTAGTGAATGTAGCGGCCGGCATAATCACCCGGCGCAATGCGGTTCATGCCCTTGGTGATCGTCAGATTTGAATGCGTCAGATCGGCCGAGCCGCCGACGGTCAATTCCGTTGCGCCGTTGATGACCTCGAGCGCCATTTCGGAGGCTTTTCGCGTCGCCACCTTGGTTGCCTTCTCGACATGTTCGCGACGAAAGGCGTCGAGCGCTTTGAAGACGGTGTCGGGCAGTTCGGCGGCGACGGCGCTCTCGAAAGCCTCGCGCCGCGGCGAGGCGGCAAGCCGCTGCTCCCAGGCGCGCCGCATCGCTTCGCCGCGACCGGCAATCTCGCGCCAGGCGAAAAGGATATCATCCGGCACATCGAACGGCGCGTGGGCCCAGCCGATGTTTTCGCGTGTCGCGGCGATCTCTGCTTCACCCAGCGGTGCGCCGTGCGTCTTCTCCGAACCGCCGAGATTGGGGGCACCCATGCCGATCACTGTGCGGCAGGCAATCAGCGATGGCCGATCCGACCGCCGCGCCGACTCGATTGCCGCGGCGACTGCCTCCATGTCGTGGCCGGCGACGCTTTGGACATCCCAGCCGGCGGCCTTGAAGCGCGCCGGCTGGTCCATCGACGTGGAGAGGGAGGTCGGCCCGTCAATGGAAATCGCATTGTCGTCCCAGAAGACGATCAGGCGGGAAAGCTTCAGGTGACCAGCGAGGTCTATCGCCTCGTGACTGATGCCCTCCTGAAGGCAGCCGTCGCCCGCAATCACATAGGTATGATGATCGACCAGATCGGTACCGTAGCGGGCGGCAAGCATACGTTCCGCCAGCGCCATGCCGACCGCCGTGGAAATGCCCTGTCCCAGCGGTCCGGTGGTGGTCTCCACGCCAAGCGCATGGCCGTATTCCGGATGCCCGGCGGTGCGGCTGCCCAACTGCCGAAATCGCTGCAATTCCTCGACCTGCATGTCCTCATAGCCGAGCAAATGATGCAGCGCGTATTGCAGCATCGAGCCGTGGCCGGCTGAAAGCACAAAACGGTCACGGTCGGGCCAGTCCGGCCTCGACGGATCGATGTTGATGAAGCGGTTGAACAGCACCGTTGCGACATCGGCCATGCCCATCGGCATGCCTGGGTGACCCGAATTCGCCTTTTGGACGCTGTCCATCGCCAGCGCGCGAATGGCGTTCGCCATGTCGCGCTCCGAGACGGGAGCGGTTGTGGTGACGGGCTTCAGTGCTGTTTGGCTGGTCATTGCATCCTCCTCACGACACACGGCTCTTGCGTTCAGTCAATTGCAGGATGAGCGGCGTCAGGATCAGCTGCATGGCAAGATCGAGCTTGTTGCCTGGCACCACTATGGAATTTGGCCGCGACATGAACGAGTCGTGGATCATCGACAGCAGATACGGAAAATCGATGCCGCGCGGATTGGCGAAGCGGATAACCAGCATCGATTCGTCCGGCGTCGGGATCCAGCGCGCGATGAACGGGTTGGACGTGTCGACGATCGGCACGCGCTGGAAGTTGATGGCGGTCTGCGAGAATTGCGGGACAATGTAGCGGACATAGTCGGGCATCCGGCGCAGGATCACGTCCATCACCGCCTCGGTGGAATAGCCGCGTGTCGAACGGTCGCGATGGATCTTCTGGATCCATTCGAGATTGATGACCGGCACGACGCCGATCTTGAGATCCGCATGCTTGGCCAAATCGATCGTGTCGGTGACGACACAGCCGTGCAGCCCCTCGTAGAAGAGCAGGTCGCTGGGAGCGAATTCGCGCCATTCGGTAAAGGTTCCCGGTGGCGTGCCGTGCTGCTTTTCCTCTTCCTCATCATGAATGTAGGTGCGGGTCTTGCCGGTTCCGCGGCGGCCATATTCCGTGAACACCTCTTCGAGAATTCCGAGTTCGTTGGCCGCGGCATTGAAATGGGTGAAGTTCGGGTTGCCGGCCTTTTCCTCCTCGGCCACCTTTCCCTTCATCGCCGCGCGGTCGTAGCGGTGGAATGCGTCGCCTTCGATGAAAGCGGCCTCGATGTTCTCGCGCCGGAAAATCAGATCGAAGATGCGCTTAACCGAGGTCGTGCCCGCGCCCGACGACCCGGTGATGGTGATGATGGGGTGCTTGGCTGACATGGTGCTGCTCAGGCTCTGAACAGGCCGCGGCGGCTGAACAGCGGCGCACGCTCACCGATGTTGCTCGGCTCTGTGTGGTAGCGGGTGATGCGCGCGACTTCCCGCGCCGACCCGAAGATCATCGGCACGCGCTGATGCAGGCTCTCGGGTTCGATTTCCAGGATTCGGTTGATCGCATCGGTGGCGGCACCACCAGCCTGTTCTATGAGATAGGCGATCGGGTTGGCCTCGTAGACGAGGCGCAGCCGTCCCTGACCATAGCCCTTGCGCCGATCGCCGGGGTAGAGAAAGACGCCGCCGCGCATCAATATTCGGTAACAGTCTGCAACCAGAGAGGCGATCCAGCGCATGTTGAAATCCTTCTCGCGCGGTCCTTCGGTGCCCTCCAGGCAGTCGTCGACATAGAGCCGCACGGCCTCGTCCCAGTGCCGGTAGTTGGCGGCGTTGATGGCGAACTCCTGAGTGCGTTGCGGAATGATCCGGCTTTCATAGGCCTGGACGAAGGTGCCGAGCCTTGTCGAGAAGACGAAGACATGCGTGCCGCTGCCGAGCGACAGGACGAGTGCCAGCTGCGGCCCATAGATGAAGAAACCGGCGCCTAGCTGGTTCACGCCCGCCTGCAGGAAAGAGGCGGCCGGATCAGCGTCCGGCGCGCCAGTTGCGGTCAGGAGCGAGAAGATCGTTCCGATCGACACGTTGGTGTCGATGTTGGAAGAGCCGTCGAGCGGGTCGATCGCAATGGCGAGTGGCGCTTGCCTGTCGAGCAGGACTGGCTGCTCCAGTTCCTCGGAGGCGTAAAGCGCGACTGGTGCGCGGCGCATGGCGTCGAGGAAGATGTCGTCGGAGAAGACGTCGAGATCCTTCTGGACGTCGCCATCGGCATTGGCGCCACGGGTTTCCGCAAAGGCGGCGCCGAGCACCCCTTGATTGATGGTGTTGCGGACCTTGATGGCGGCCTGTGTCAACTGACGGACGGTCGTCACAACTGCCGAGCGGAATTCGTCAGGCTGGCCGAGATAGGAGTTCAGAAAAGCGTCGAGCGTTGCCGCTGGCATCGTAACCTCCCGGTCCGGCCGCATCTCCTCGGAGCGGCTGGACTGGAGGAATGGAAACAAACGTGGAGAGATAAGTAAAATTCAATAACTTTACTTAGCCAGTAAAAATAATTTAGTATGCGGCATGAGGAACCTCACGATCAAGCATTTCAAGACCGTCCAGGCAATCATCAAGTGCGGAAAAATTGTCAGCGCAGCCAAGATGTTAGGCCTGTCTCCTCCAGCGCTGACAATCCAGTTGCGGCAAGTGGAGGAAGAATTCCAGCTGGCTCTGTTCGACCGAACGTCGGACGGCATGCGTCCCACTGCCGCAGGTCGGGCTTTCGTCGAGACAGCACAGGTTATCGAGGAGCATCTCGGTTTGCTCGAAGACAAGATGGATGCCATCAAGGGCGTACGCACCGGCAGCTTGAGGCTCGGCGTCGTTTCCACCGCCAAATATTTCGCGCCGCGGCTGATGGCTGCGTTCATGAAGGACCATCCCGACATCGACATGCGGCTTGCCATCGGAAACCGTGCCCAGACGATCGAAAACCTCCGAAACCACGACATCGATATCGCGCTGATGGGGCGCCCGGCGAAAGAGGTTCCGGTGCGTGCTTCGGTCTTCGGCGATCACCCGCTGGTCATCATCGCGCCGCCCGACCATCCGTTGGTCGCGGCGCGCGATATCTCCAAGGAGCGCATCGCCGAGGAGCATTTCCTTATTCGCGAGCCCGGCTCCGGAACCCGCATCTCGTTGGAAATATTCCTGAGCGACGTGCCTGGGCGCATCGACGACCTCGGTGTCGAGATGGCCTCGAACGAAACGATCAAGCAGGCGGTGATGGCTGGTCTGGGCATCGCCTTCATCTCTGCCCACACCATCGCTGCGGAAACCGAAGCAGGCCGGCTCGTCATCCTCGACGTTGTCGGCATGCCGATCCGCCGGCAATGGTTCTCGGTGATGCGGACCGATCACGCAATCTCGCCGGCCATGGCCACGTTCAACGATTTCCTGATGCGCAAGGGCGCGATGTATCTGCCCCTTTTCGGAAAGCTGTATCCAGACAAGGCGGGATGACATTTTACGAACGCAACGGATGAAAGTCCGGTGGAGAACGCCCGCGATCGTTGGTGTTATATAAGCGATATGTTATGTTGCAGTGCGAAAGAGCGGGGGCCACGTCCTTTCACATCCGTAAGCGATCCGTATGTGCAACCCCTGCAGACTGTTCGGAAATCTCCCGGGTAGGGTTCGGGAATTCGATGGGGAAAAGGGGTAATGCTTTACACCCTCGTTATGATGGTCTGCCTGACGGATGTACCGCGGACCTGCGAACAACGCGAACAAATGGTAGACGGTCTGGCGATGAATCCCGGGACTGCCTTCATGCAGGCGCAGCCGCTGGTGGCTCGGTGGATCGAGACGCATCCCGGTTATTTCGTGCAGCGCTGGCGTGTGCTGCCTGGCAGGGGGTCATGAGGCAGGCGCCAAGGTCTATTTCTTCACGACGAGCGTTTCCGAGACGGTCTTCGACAACTGGTAAAGCCGCTGCTCGATTATCGTGGGCACATCGCAGACATAAGTCAGCGACTGGACCCGTTCGGTGAAAATTCGCGTCGCGAAATTCAGCTGGTCGGTTCGCCGTTCGACTTCGTCCGGATCCGCATCGGCCTTGGCGCGCAGCGCGTCGACTTCGGATGCTTCCTTGCGCAACTGTGCCGCCATTTCGAGCTGTTTGTGCGCATAGCGGGAGATGCCGGAGATCACGTGCGAACGCTCGGCGTCCATATGGTCGAACATTCCCTGCACCAGCATCGTCATTTTTGGTGCGACCTGCTCGGCCGACAGGGAAGTCGCGAAATCCTTGATCTCTTTCTGGGCTTCGGCAATCGGCGTCCGCCGGGCCGCCACCGCCTCGACAAGCGCCGACACACGGGCATCCTTCGCCCAATCTTTCGCGGTCGCAGGAAGCTCCGGCCCATTCCAGATCTGGCCAAGCGAGAGCTGTGGCACCTTACGCTGCATGCAGGGCCAGTCGGGATCGGTGTTTGCCGCGCCGGCGCTCCCCATCGAGGCAAGCGTGGCGACCAGAACCAGAGTGTGAGCAAGCCTCATTCGCGCCATCAGGCGTTTCCTCCCATGTCCTGTTTGCGGATCAACAAACCGCGCGAAGGATCGTATGCGATGATGGCGCCGCCCAGAAACAGCAGCGTGCAGCCGGCGACGACGCCCAGCGACAGCCATTCGATCTGTCCGTAGAAGGCAAAGCGGATCAGTTCGACGGCATAGGTGAACGGGTTGCAGAGGCAGATCTTGTAGAGCAGCGGGCTCGCCTCCTGGATGCGCCACAAGGGATAGAGCGCCGGAGACGCGAAATAGCCGGGAAAGATGACGAAGTTCATGATGCCGGCGAAGTTTTCGAGCTGCTTGATCAGCGAAGACAAGAGCATACCGAGCGCGCAAAGCATCATGCCCGACAGGAACAGTGCCGGCAGCACGTAGAGGTAGCCGAGTGGCGGCGCCTTGACGCCCCACAACCAGGCAACGATCAGGAACGCGTAGACCTGCACGATCGATACGGCCACACCGGCCAGCATCTTCGACACCAGCAGGAACCAGCGCGGAAACGGGCTGACCAGCAGGATGCGCATGTTGCCCATCTCGCGGTCGTAGACCATCGACAGCGAAGACTGCATGCCGGAAAACAGCAGGATCATGCCGCAAAGGCCCGGTGTGATATAGACCTCGTAGAGCACATAGGTCTTGTAGGGCGGGATGATCGACACGCCGAGCACCTGGCGAAAGCCGGCGGCGAAGATGAACAGCCAGACGAGCGGCCGGACCAGCGAGGAAATGAAGCGTTCGCGCTGGTGCAGGAAGCGCAGGCACTCGCGCAGGACGACGCCTTTCAGGCAAATGAGATAGTGGCGCAGGCCGAATGGCTCAGACCGCACCGGCATGATGCCGGCGACCTTTCCAGGCATCGCAGGAGCGCTCATGGCGACGTCTCCGCCATGCCCGCCGCATCGACGCGGCTGAGCTTCGAAAAGGTTTCGCGAATCGAATTTCCACCGTTCGCACGGGTCACATCCGACACCTTGCCGCTCGCGACCAGATCACCCCGCCGCAGTATGACAACATGGTCGGCGTCTTCGACTTCGTCGATCAGATGCGTGGCCCAGAGCACGCCGATGCCCTCTGCCTGGACGAGCTTGCGGATGGTGGCGAGGATGCCCGCGCGGGATTCGATGTCGAGGCCGACGGTCGCCTCGTCAAGCAGGAGCAGGGAAGGTCGGTGAAGCAGCGCCCTGGCGATTTCGATGCGTCGCATCTGACCGCCGGAGAGGCTGCGTGCCTTGTCGTGCTGGCGGCCCTGCATGTCGACCGTTTCAAGCAGCGCGGCAATGCGCTGGCGAGCTTCGCGTCCGCCAATGCCATGCAGCGAGGCGTGGTAGGAGAGATTCTGGTAGACGCTGAGGTCGAGGTCGAGCGTGCGTGCCTGGAACACGATGCCGACCCGTCTGAGTGCTTCGCCGGACGCGCGGCGAATGTCATGGCCGAAGATGCGGATCGATCCGTGACGCGTGTCGTAGAGGTGGCTTATCAGTGAGAACAGCGTTGTCTTGCCGGCCCCGTTGAGGCCGAGCAGAACGGTGAAAGTCGCCGGCGCGATCGAGAAGGAGACGTCGTTGAGCGCCCGCTTCTGGCCATAGGAATGGCTGACGGCACCGACATCGAGCGCCGCCACCTCGTCTCCCGGTCCGCTTGTCCTCATATGCTGCATGCCGGGTCGCTCCTTCAGGACGCGTTGGCTATATGGCGCCCTGATCGCCTTTGTCTCACTTGATCGTAATCTTGCCCTTCAGTCCCTTGTCGGCGAGGTCGGGAACCGACCAGGTGTATTCGCCCGGGCGAACGGTATGGAACTGCACCTGGATCGTTCCCGCATCGTCGAATTCCAGCCAGGCCGGTCCGCCGTCCATATGCACTTCCAAATCGTTGATGACGATCTGGTCCATCCAGACATTGCGGAAGAGGTCGGTCACGAACTTGTATTCGAAACCGCCCTTGGAGGTGATCTTCCAGCGATAGCCCTGGCCGGCGATCAGCTCGAAGTCCTTCTGATTGACGGCATAGGTGGAATCGGCCGAACCGATAATCAATTCCGGCAGGTTCTTGCTGGCACGCGACGGTTTTGGTGTTGCGTCGTCGGCGCTTGCTCCGATCGGAGCAAGGACAAATCCGGCGAGTGCGGCGAAGAAAAACCTGCGGCAAAGTTTCATGTCTTGAGCCTCCCGATGATCAATGTCTGCTATTTGGGCGAAATGACCACACCCCAGGGCTGCTGGCCCACGGTGAGCGATTGGACCGGCTCGTCGGTGGCCGTGTCGATGAAGGTGATATCGTTGGAATTGCCATTAGTGGTGATTAGCGTTTTCTGGTCGGGCGTGAAGGCCAGATGCCAGACGCGCTGGCCGACGAGGATGTATTTCTCCACCTCGTAGGTATCGGTATTGATCACCGCGACATGGTTCGCCGGGCCGAGCGCGACATAGGCTTTCTTGCCATCGGCACTGATGGCGATGCCTACCGGCTGGATGGTTTCGGCCCGCAGTCCCTGAATCGCGAACTGGATCTTCTTCACCACTTCGCGTTTGGCGTTGTCGATGACGCTGACGGTGCCGCCAACCTCGGCGCTGACCCAGACCTGCGTGCCGTCGGGCTTGAAGTCGGCGAAGCGCGGGCGCGTGTCGACCAGCACGTTGTCGGTCACCTCATGCGTGCCGGTGTCGATGAAATGCGCCATGCTGGTGGTTTCCGAGGTGTTGACCATGGTCTTGCCATCGGGGCTGACACCCATGCCTTCCGGTTCCACGCCGACCGGAATCTCGGCCAGGACTTGCTTGCTTTCGACGTCGATGGCGGTGACGAGATTATCGTCCTCATTGGCGACATAAAGCGTCTTGCCGTCCGGCGAGAGCACGAACAATTCGGGATCGGGGCCGGATGGCAGCGTACCGACGATTTCAAGCGTCGCGGTATCGATGATCTGGACCGTATCGTCATCGCTGGCGCATAGGTAGACGAATTTGCCGTCATGCGAGATGGTGATGCCGCGAGGTCTCTGGCCGACTTCAACTGTCTTCACCACCTGCATCGTCGCCGTGTCGACGACGGTCATCGTGTTGTCCTTCTCGTTGGAAACGTAGGCCGTATAGGCCGATGCCGGACTGGCCGTCAGGCCGGCCGCGAGAATGGCGAATGCGCAAGCTCGTTTCTGCACGCAAATTCCTCCCGATTGACTCTACTTGAGAGCGCATTTCGTTTCCGGCTGATCGACACCGAGCGTGTCGAGTTCGGAGACCTGGTGAAGATAGCCCTCTTGTGGCGATGTCGAGACGACGGACTTGGTGTCGCCAAGCAGGATCGGCTGGCGAAGCTGGAGGTTCCATTTGCGGAAGGTCAGCTTCTGCCCCTTGAAAGCAGCAACCGAAAAATCGTCAGAGCGCATGTAGTCGCTGATCTTTTTCGCATCGTCGCCCTTGGTGCGCGTGGTGGCCTCGCCGACGGCACGCACCGCCGTCCAGGCCGACATGTCCTTGGAGAGCATCCGCCGGCTCGTCGTCTTCAGGAAGCGGCTCTGCATCTGGATGCCGCCCCATTGTTCGCTGGCGGGATGCCACGACGATGCAACCAGACCGGCCGTGCCGGCGACCAGCCGCGGCGTCCAGGTGCGATAGGGCACGTAGGTCCCGAAAACCTCGCTTTCGTCGGCGACAAGCACCACGTCATGCTCCGGGAGATCTTGCGTGAACACGGAAATCTGCTGCTGTATCTGCGTGGCGCCGGTGTCGGTGCGCCTGGCTGTGCCGGTATCCTTGAATTCCTTCTCGGCGACGATCTGGCCGCCGAAGCGGGTTGCCGCGCGGCGCAACGCATCGGCGTAGAGATGATCCTGCTTATGCGATCCATAGAGCAGCACCCAATTCGGCCACTTCTTCACCATGAGATACTGCGCCAGCGCATCGGCCAGCATGCTGCGCGTCGGCGCGATATGGAAAACGTTGATGCGGCAGTCCTCCTCGCGAAGGCTGTCGTCGGTGGCGCCGACGTTGAAGATCAGCACGCCTTTTTCGCGGGCGATGTCGGCGATCGACAGCAATTGTTTGGCTGAAAGATCGGCGACCACATAGCGGTCGCCCTTGGCGATCATGTCCTCGAACGCCCGAACCGCGTCGCCTTCGGGTTTGATCTCGGTCACGTCCAGGCTGAATTTCTGGTTGGTGAACTTTCCCGTCGTGTTGTTGTCGCCGATCGCCACCTCGGCGCCGGCGACACCTTCGTCGCGCGGCGGCAGGTCGAGCATGGAAAGCGTCAATTGCGGCGCGTAGGCGCGCAAATAGCCTATCTTGATTTCAGTTGTCTTTTTTTCCGGCTTCGCCACCGTTTCCTGGCCTGTCGCATCGGAAACGTTGACGGTCAGGGAAAAAAAGCACAAAAAGGCAGCGAGAGTGCCTGGCACCGCGCTCGTCATCGATAGTAATTACCCATTCTTGCGCAAAGGTTCGACTGTTGCCGGACCCGCGCCAAGTCAAGGTGCCCATGATCAACTTAGCCGACCCGCAAAATTTATCAAACCCTATCGGACGACTTTTCGCGCCTGCCAGAACGGTGCGGAAAGTCGCCAGCGTCGATTCGCGTGGCAACACCGACGAGACGTGGCGCAGGGGCATCGACCGCCTTTATAAAAACGTCTTGTCCTCCAAACTGGAGAAACTGTTCAAATGACCAGAATGCTGGCAAGCGTCACCGGCATCGAAGAGGCGGAGATCGCTCTTTCTGGAGGTGTCGATATCGTCGACCTGAAGGACCCGAAGGCGGGAGCCCTGGGCGCGGTGTCCACGGAAACCATGCGCCGAACCATTTCGTTCATCGCTGGTCGGGCTCCGGTCAGCGCGGTCTGCGGCGACCTGCCGATGGAGCCCGAAACGATCCGCATCAAGGCCGAAGAGATCGCGGCGACCGGCGTCGACTATGTGAAGATCGGATTTTTCCCTTCGGCAAATATCTCTGCCTGCGTAGAAGCGCTCGAACCGCTCGCTGCACGAACGAAGCTGATTGCCGTGCTGTTTGCCGATCTGGCGCCGGAGTTCGAGCTTCTGCCGATGTTCGCCAGGCATCGCTTCCATGGCGTGATGGTCGATACCGCGCAAAAGGGGAAGGGCCGGCTGCTCGATCATCTGCCGCCGGAGCGTATTCCGGGATTCGTCGATCGCACGAAATCGCTCGGTCTGATGGCAGGCCTGAGTGGATCGTTGGAAGCTCCGGATATTCCGCGCCTATTGCCTTTCGCTCCGGATTTTCTCGGCTTTCGGGGGGCGCTGTGTGGCCATTCCGGTCGCACGAGTTCGATCAGCGCCGAGGCGGTCTCGCAGATTCGAGAGTTGATCCCGACGGAATCCGGGACCGGCGGTCAATTGAGTATCGACTATCGCCTGTTGGCGGCGAGAGGCTATTCGCCGGACACCGACCCGACACTGGGCACGGACAGGACTTTTGTGCGGGATTTTGTTCTGCCGGTCCAGATCGGCGCCTACAGCTTCGAGCATGGCCATACTCAAAAAGTGCGCTTTGATGTGACCGCCGACGTGCTGCAAATCACCGACCATCCCGAGGACATGCGCCATGTATTCTCTTATGACATCATCATGGACGGCATTCGCACCATCGTCGCGCGAGGCCATATCCAGCTCAGCGAGGCTTTGGCCGAGCAGGTGGCAGCGCACGTCCTGGAGAACCAGCGGGTCGTGCGCGTTACGGTAAGGGTGGAAAAGCTCGAGCTCGGTCCTGGTGGTGTCGGCGTCGAGATCGAACGCAAGCGCCAATCGGCGGGACGCGGCGCTGCCTCCGGCACCGCTGGCCGAGAAGACCGAAGCGTTGTCTTCCGGCCGCGCCAGGAACGCCCCGAAATGCTCCGACGGGCCATCGTCAAGCTTGGCGGCAGCACGGCCCACGCGGCGGAGATGAAGAGCTGGATCGCAGCGCTGGCGGGTTCCCGGCTGCCGATCGTCATCGTGCCCGGCGGCGGGCTCTTTGCCGATCATGTGCGTGAGACGCAGACACGCATGGATTTTTCCGACACCGCCGCACATGCCATGGCGATCCTGGCCATGGAACAGTTCGGCCATGTCATCCTCGACCGGGACGAAAGGCTGACGCCGGCACGGTCGCTGGATGAGATCGGGCGAGCGTTGGAGGCGGGGAAGGTTCCGGTGTGGCTGCCGTCGTCACTGGCACTGCCGGCGCTGGATGTTCCGGCCTCCTGGGACATTACCTCCGATTCTCTGGCCGCCTGGCTTGCCGGTAAGCTTGGCGCAAACGCGCTGTTGCTTATCAAGCAGACCGGTGCATTCTTCGACAGCGATACCGCTGACAGCCTGAGGACCCGAGGCATTGTCGACCCAGGCTTTGCCGCCATGCTGCCTGACGGCGTCGATTTCCATCTCGCCGGTCCGAAGGATGCTGCCGAGGCCGGCGCGATGCTCGTGTTGGGCAAGCTGCCCGGCATCAGGATCGTGGCTTCTACAGGGTCGTCGGCAAAGAAGGCGGGATAGCCGATGGTGAAGCTGCATGTGCCGCGCTGGGCGTGGGTTTTGACGGGTTCCGGGCATTTTTTTACGGAGAGCTTCGCACTTGTTCGCCAACTCGAACATTGCGATGTCTTCGTGTCGAAGGCCGCCAACGAAGTGCTGCGCATGTACAAGCTCAAACTTGATTTCCCGGAGACGACGCGCGTGCTGCACGACAAGACCGCGAGCGCGATCCCGGTCGGCGAATTCTACCACGGTGTCTATCACACGGTCGTGGTGGCGCCGGCCACGTCCAACACGGTCGCCAAATGCGTGCATGGCATTTCCGACACGCTCGCCACCAATGTCTTTGCCCAAGCGGGAAAGTGCCGTGTGCCAGCCATCGTCTTTGCTTGCGACACCGCACCGGAACTCGAAACCCAGGCACCGCACGGGCTGGTCAAGGTCTATCCGCGCAGGATCGATCTGGAAAATACCGAGCAGTTGAAGAGTTTCGAGCGGACCCAGGTGGTCGAGTCGCTCGCTGATCTCGAAGCCTCGCTCACACGGCGACAGGCCGAACTCGCAAGCGATGGCTGAGCGGCTGGTTTTTCTTACCGGCCATCTGGCCAAGGCGCGGCTGGAACGGCTGCTGGCCGGGCTGGGCAGAACCGAATTCGCGTGGGAAATCGTCGACGTCGGCGTCAAGGTCGCCGCGCTGATGAGCGAGGACATTGTGAAGCGTCGGCTCACTCTGACAGGAGACGCCGACCGCGTCATCCTACCCGGACGCTATCGGGGAAACATCGAGCACCTGTCGGAGCATTTCGGCGTGCCTTTTGTGCGCGGCCCCGACGAGATCGCCGACCTTCCGGCCTTCCTTGGCCGGGCGGGCAAACCGCCGGATCTGACGCGTCACGATATGCGCATCTTCGCCGAGATCGTCGATGCGCCGATGCTGTCGGTCGAGGCACTGATGGCGAGGGCCTCGATGCTAGCTGCGGCCGGCGCCGATGTCATCGATCTGGGCTGCCTGCCGGAGACGCCGTTTCCATTGCTGGCGGAGGCTGTGCGAGCGCTCAAGGCACGGGGATTTATGGTCAGCGTCGATTCGGCCAGCGTGGACGAACTGACGATCGGGGCACGCGCCGGCGCGGACTATCTTCTCAGCCTCGATGAGAACACGCTGCCGTTGATCTTCGATCATAGGGCTACGGCAGTGTTGATACCTTCCACGCCTGGCGATCTGGATTCGCTCGGCCGGGCCATCGAAGCCGCGCAAAAGGCCGGTATCGCCTTCATTGCCGATCCCGTGCTCGACCCGATCCATTTCGGCTTCGCCGTTTCACTCGGGCGCTTCATCGAGGCGCGGCGCCGCTGGCCGGACGTCGAATTGCTGATGGGCACCGGCAATCTCACCGAATTGACCGACGCGGACAGTTCTGGTGTTACGGCCGTTCTAGCGGGACTCTGCTCGGAACTCCGGATCCGAAACGTGCTGGCGGTGCATGTCAGCCCACACACGGTGCGGACGATCGAGGAGCACGATATCGCCCGCCGCGTCATGTTGGCTGCTTGCACGGACGGCGCCTTGCCGCGCGGCTATCACCCAGGCCTGTTGCAGGTCCACGATCGCAAGCCTTTCACAGCCTCAACCGACGATATCGAGGCATTGGCGGTCCAGGTGCGCGATGCCAACTTCCGGATCGCGGTAGCGGAGGACGGCATCCATGTTTTCAATAGCAAAGGGCATGCAGTTGCCACGGATGCGTTCGAACTTTTTGCCGGGCTGGACGTCAACGCCGATGGCGCACACGCTTTTTACCTCGGCGCGGAACTGATGAAGGCCGAGATCGCGTGGCGCCTCGGCAAGCGTTATGTGCAGGACGAGCCGCTCGCATGGGGCGTTGCCGCGCCGGCTCCCGAAACCGACCGTACCCGTCTTGCCGAGCCGGGCAAGACGCTCCGCGCAAGGAAAGAGCGCTAGGACCATGCCCTACATCCGCGAATCGATCATCACGACGGTCAACAAGGCAGGCAACGTCCACATCGCGCCGATCGGCATCATTGCCGAGAATGACGGCTGGGTGATTGCGCCGTTCCGGCCGTCGGTCACGCTCGACAATCTCGCCGAAGTGCCGTTCGCCATCGCCAATTATACCGACGACGTGCGTGTCTTTGCCGGCTGCCTGACAGGCCGCAAGCATTGGCCAATCGTTCCGGTTGACGGGTTTCCGGTGCCGAGGCTCGAGGCGGCGCTGGCGTATTCGGGGCTCCAAGTCCAGGCAGTCGATGACAATGGCGTGCGCCCCCGCCATTTCTGCCGCGTGGTGCGGGAGGAAGCGCTTGCGCCGTTCACCGGCCTCAACCGAGCCAAGGCGGCGGTGCTTGAGCTGGCCATCCTGGTCAGCCGGCTCGGCATGCTGCCGCGCGACAAGATCGAGGCGGAAATCGCCTACCTTTCGATCGCCATCGAAAAGACAGCAGGCGACGGTGAAAAGGAAGCCTGGGGCTGGCTGATGCAGCGTGTCAGCGATCACTTGACCGCCAAAAGTTCCGGTAGCGAGGACGCGCGAGCATAGGCGCGGGCGCCGCAACCTGCTTACGAAGGATATCCCGCCAAAAGCGCCACCGCGGACGCGGGTGCCGCGCTGCTCGCTTGCCCGCGAATGGTGTCATCAGCGGGGATGATGTCGGCGAAATCAATGTAACTGCGTTCCATGCGTTCTGCCAGTCGCCTGATCTGCCAGCGGCCGATTCCGGCGCCGACGATCGGGACATCCCGAGGCAGGGTTCCGGCAACCAGCGACGCTGCATCGTGCACTTTGCGCAGTTGCTGCTCGCTGAACCAGCGCGCGACTTCACCCCATTCCGGCGGGGTAAGGTCAGTGGCGTCGCGCCCGACCATGCGCGCCAGCCGCGCGATCGAGCCATCCACGGTCTTTTCCTTGCCGTCGGCGGGAGGGTGCCTGTCGTCGTCCTCGTCGAGCACGCCCAGGATGCGGTGAGCGTCGGCGATTGAGGCGAAATACTCGTTCATCAGCGGCGTTAGCCTGCCACGGACGGGAGCCGACGAGGCTACGCCGAACAGGAATGTTCTGGTAAAGCCGGTATAGACCAATTCGCCGGTTAGAAGCCGTCCGGCGTCGGTGTAGCCGTCATTGGCCACGGCGCCGTTCTTGATGGCGATGATATCGGTGGTGGTGGAGCCCATGTCGACGAACAGGGCATCGCCGGCAAGTTTTGCCACCAATAAGGCTGTCGCGTGCCAATTGGCGGAAGCCACATCGGCGCCTAGCTGCGCTGCCCGCTCGACCCCGACGAAACCGGATGGTCCGGCATAGACCAGCTTTTTGTCTGTGGGGAAATGGGTGGAAATCTGACCCAGCAGAGCCGCTACGCCGACATCGCGAGACGGAAAGATGTCCGACAGTTCGCCTGTCATGGTGAATGCGTTGAGATCCGCACCCGCGTAGATCGGAGCCGTTTCGTCGAGGGCTGAAGCCAGCTTGTGCAGCCCTTGCCAGAGCGGCGTTGCGATCGTTACCGCCTCGACGATGCGACCGTCTTGTGCGCGGGTCACCTTCAGATGTGCGCCGCCAATGTCGAAACCGGCAATGATGCCCTTTCTTTTTTCCACGCTTCAAGCTTTCATGACGGGGGCAATTGGTCGGTGAAAAAAGCGTTGCGTATCATTCCGGTTCTCGACCTGAAAGACGGCGTGGTGGTTCGCGCCCAGCAGGGAAAACGCGATCGCTACAGGCCGATCGTTACGCC
Source organism: Mesorhizobium sp. M0518 (assembly GCF_040321125.1). NCBI lineage: Bacteria > Pseudomonadati > Pseudomonadota > Alphaproteobacteria > Hyphomicrobiales > Phyllobacteriaceae > Mesorhizobium > Mesorhizobium sp. M0518. Next base: position 216,158 of record NZ_JAMYQY010000005.1, on the reverse strand, counting down.
GCTCAGCCGAAGCCCTGATGTCGTCGCGGTCGCTGAAGGACTGCGTGGGCTTTATCCTTTTTCGACCTTCTACATCGCGGATCTGGACGCTATCGAAGGCGGTGTGCCAAACAGCGACGCACTCGCCCGGCTGAGGACGATGGCGGAGCCGCCGGAACTTTGGGTCGATGCCGGTGTGGCCGACGAAAAGACACTTTTGGCGGCGCTTGCCGAACGCTCGCTGTCTCCTGTTTTGGGCTCTGAATCGCAGCGGGACGACATGTTGCTGCGGCGTTTTCGCGATCATCCCGATCTCATCCTGTCCCTTGATTTCGTCGGCGATAGTTTTTGCGGACCGCGTTCTCTTCTCGATGAGCCCGAGCTTTGGCCGCAAAAGGTGATTGTCATGACGCTGGCCAAGGTCGGTGCGGCCGCCGGTCCCGACTTCGGGCGGTTGCAGGAGGTCAAGGCCAAGGCCGGAAATCGCGCCGTCATCGCGGCCGGCGGCGTCCGCAATGAGACCGACATCAGCGCCTTGTCCGCGATGGGTGTCGCCGCGGCGCTGGTCGCAACCTCATTGCACAACGCTACGCTCACCCCCGGCCGCCTCGCGTCACTCGGCGCCTGACAATCGTCGCTCGTCAACTCCCGAAGGGCGAGCGCCCTTCGGGAGTTGACGTTTCAAAAGCCCAGAACCTTTTTCAGCCGGCGCAACAGACCATCCGTCTCAGAAGAGGGTTTTTCCTGTGCGGGGCTGTCTCTTGTCTAGGCTGCGAACGGATGCTTGACCTTGTCGCGCTGGGCAGTTGCTTCGGCGGCGGTCGGCGTTCCTGCAACGGCGCGCTGGATAGCTTCCTTCGTCGCCTCGTAATTGTATTTCTGGATCTTGGCGTCGTCCGCCGCGTCCCAATGGATGAATACCCCGACGCAGATGAACACGTCGTCCGCTTCGTTGGCCGGAATGGTCCCGTCCGCAACGCTGTCCTGCACGGCCTTTGCCACGGCGTGCTGCGCCGGGCCGAACATCTGGACCGCCTGCTTGGCGCCCTTGATCGTGACCTTGTTGAACATCACGGTGTTGGGTTTGCATTGAAGATTGGGCGCGATCACCGCCAAAAGCGAAGTAAAGCCGTCCTTGTTGTTGGTAAGCGCGTTGCAGAATGCCGTTTCGACCGCGCTCCCCCGCGGGCCGATGAGCAGGTCGACATGCGCGACTTCGTTGCCGTCTCCCACCAGCGATTCACCGACCATAACCTTTGAGATTTTTGCCATGCCAATTTCCTCCAAGACACAATTATGATGTCCACGGACGCTGCAACCGAGCAGGCGCTCGATGGACAGCTATCCTTGTTGGCAGCGTCCGGATTTGCCCGGACCGGTTGGCTAGATAGCCGCGGAAGCACAGCTTCCGCTTTTGGAAGTCAAGCACCAACGCCGCGATTATGCAAGGTGAGGGCGAGGGTGTGGACTAAAAGAGTAGCCACGGTGAGGTCGGCCGAGGTGCCGGGATTGATGTTGTCGGTCTTTAACCGACGGTCGAACTCCATGAGCAGGCGAATGCGCGACGGTTCGTCGCCCTCGGCGTGGAGCGCCGCCTGGACGGCAACGGCTTCCTGCCGCGCCTGATTTGCGACGTCAACGCCGTGCTTGCGCATCACATGGCTGTCGGGGAAGCCGGCGAGAAACGCCATGTAGACGAATGCCGTCGGCCACATGCCGGTTTCTCCACGTGCCAACGCTCCATCCAGCGCGGCGAGCCCGACCCCGAACACGTCGCCGAAACAGCTGCCGTACTGGCGGGCGATCATGTCGCGGTCGGCGGCCTCCCGCATCGCGTCCAGCAAATGGATCTTCGGCTCCTGCCGCACGTCGTTGGCGGCTTCTCCGAGGCCGCCTGGCGCGGCCGTGACGATCGCCTCGAATACCGCCTTGGTATCCTGCACGCTCAAAGCCCGAAGCAGCGAGTCGAGATTGTCCTGCAGTCTGTCACCGCCCATTTCGGCGGCGCATATCAGTGGCCCTGTCAGAAGGATGATTCCGAGATTGGTATTGGTTGCGACCGCCAGTCGTGTCGCGCGCACTGCCTCCAGCATGCGCTGTCCGACCGGCAGACGAGGATCGGTCAGCGGCCCGGAAGAAACCTCCGCACTCATCATGAACTGGGCGGCGGACATTCCGTGTCCGTCGGCGAACAGATGGACGTTGCCCGGTTTGAGGGCTTCGATCTCCATCCTGCAGGCATCCTTGTAGCTGGCCCGGAGGCGTTCACGCGATAGCGCCATCCTAGCGGCCTCACGAATTCGCAGGCGCGGCGAAACGGTAGGGCCGCGGCGCGGCGGCCGCTTCGGCGCGGTCGGCCAGGAGTTTCAGCAAGGCATCGGCGATTGCTTCGGCGATGTTCAAAGCGACCACCGATTGCAATCCCGACCAGGCGGGCATGCTGTTCACTTCGAGTATGAACAGATTGCCGTCGTCAGCCCGCACGATGTCCACGCCGGCAAAATCCGCGCCGACCGCGGCTGACGCTGCGACAGCCAGCGAGGCCAGTTCCGCCTTGCCATGTTCGGAAACCTGTTCCGGCACGCCGCCCCGGTTGACGTTCGTGATCCAGTCGTCGCTGATGCGGCTCATCATCGCCACGGTCTCGCCGGCGCAGACAAAGACGCGAAAATCCCGGAAAGGCGGACCGGCACGCGACACATATTGCTGAAGGTAGTAGACGCTGTTCACCTCTTCTGCGGCCGGCAGGTCCGAGAGCGCGCGGATCAGCTTTATCCCGCGGCCTTGCGCGCCGAACAATGGTTTCAGCACCAGCGGTCCCCGCGGAAGCTCTTGCGCCGCGATCTCCTCGGCGACGGCAAGTCCTTCTATGGCAAAGGTGCGTGGCGTAGGCAGGCCGGCATTTTTCAAGAGGAATGTCGTCATCGACTTGTCGACGCAGCGCTCGATCGCCTGCGCGGAGTTCCATACGGGAACCGACAGTCTGCTTAACGCGTGCAGCACGCCGAGGCGCCGGGTAATCGCTTCGAACGATCCGGCGGCGATCGAACGGACGAGCACGGCGTCGGGCAGCGTGCCGCCGAAGCCAGGGATCGAAAGCCCGCTCGGGCTGCTGGTGTCGAATGCGATCGCCGCCAGCGGCACGGCTGCAACGGCGGCGCCTCGCCGACCAAGCCCTGCCGCCAGGCCGTTCGAGCCGGTGTCCACTTTGTCGCTGACGATCAGGATGCGAGGGATCATGTGGCGCCTCGGGTGCGGGAACCTCGGAGGCGCGAGCGATTCCGCGCCCCAATGGCCGCGTCCGCGACGGGGCTGCACGAAATGCAGTCGTCGGGCAGGCGAATGACGGACGAATCCCTTTGCACCGCCATCCTCTTAGCCGAGACTTCGTTCGAGCATCTTCAGATCACGCCGACCGGCGCGAAACGTATCGCCGGTTTCGATCGCTGTCACGATCACTTCGGCCGGACTGAACAGCAGCGGGTCGATGGCATAGAAATCGCCCTTGAACCGCGCGAAGATCTCGGCGAAGGGTTGGCCATAGTCCCGTGAGGCGCTGCTTGGGAGTTTTTCCGCGAGTTTGCCAGCTTCTTTCGCCGATCCTTTCACGAAGAGCTGGACGCTGCCGCCATAGATGATGGCATCGTTGGTTCGGCCCATGGCGGTCAGGAAATCCGGATGGGGGGCGGGGATCGGAGCCGTTCCGATGCCATCGACAACGTTCTCCAGCGGGAATTTGAGATCGTTGATCTTGTGCAGGGCAACCTCGAGCGCGCGCGCAACGATCTGCACGCCGCCGGCAAGGCTTTGTGTCGGCGCATAGAGGAAGGTGAGCTTTTCCGTCGCCAATCCAGTTGCCTTGCCCACTTTCTCAACGATCGCGCGGGGAGGCGGTTCGGCCGTCTCCAGGATAAGCACCGCGGACGATGCGATGTCGCGATAGGAAAGTGTTTCGAACAGCGGTTCGACCCGGGCGAGCGCCCGCGCCGGCCCAGATCCCATGGCGAAATAGTCCTGGCCAGATAGATTCCAGCCCGCATATTGGCTGCCCAGGCAGGCTAGCACCGGCTGCGAAGATCGCGCTTCGACGGTGAACGGCCATTGCTGTGACGCACGATCCATGAACACCGAAACGCTGCCGAGACCGCCCATCGCAGCCTCAGCCATGCGCAGCCCGGCTTCGACGCTGCCGACGGTCTTGGCGCCGGCATCGATCAGGCGCTCGCCCAATGGCCCCGTGGAGACGACGATACGCAGGCGTTCGGCGTCGTCGATCATGCCGTCAACGATGCGCTGTGCATTGTCGTTCAGGAATGCCGAACCGTCTTTCATGTCCGGTCTCCTTCCCATTGGAGTTGCAATTGACTGACTTGTCCCTTGATGAGCCGCTTGGTCGATTGGACGCTCGGACCGCGCGCGAAGACCGTGCAGACAGGGTCGCCGGCAATCAGACGGGTGCCAGCCGACTGCTGGTCCGCTGTCCATTCAGGCCAGGCGATCGACGGAAAGTGAGTGATTGGCGTCGCGGCGTAAGTCACCATCGACGCCATCGAATCGACGAAGCGCGGCAAGCGGAAGACCTGACCCATCGCGGCGCGCAGATGCGCTTCGATCAATGGCGCTTCGACATCGTCGAAAATGTCGAGGGTGGCGCCTGGCCTCGGATTGATCTCGATGAACTTGTAGCCATCCGGCCCGCGGATGAGATCGGCGCTGCACAATCCAACCAGGCCGGCGCGCCGCGTCAGACTTGAGAGCCAACCGCCGATCACCCCCGCCTGTCTGCGATCGAAGCGTCTCAACCGCACGGCGCCGCCATAGCGATAGGGCGCTGTCGGGGAGGGGGACGTCCATTGTTGGCTGAAGCCCACGACGTGCGCGGTTTGCCCGTTGCCGACGAACAGGGTCGAGATGCTGCGACCGGCAACGAAGCGCTGGAAGTAGCGGCCGGCGGTCGGGCTTTCTCCGGTTGCTCGTCTGATGTGCCCGCCGCCGGCGCCGCCCGCGGTCTTGACCACCCAGTTCTCCGGATCAGGCGGCTGGTCCCATCGCAATTGCGGATGCGGGATGCCAAGTTCGGCGCAATCATCGGCCAGCAACTGCGGATCCTTGATCCTGCGGATCGCGGCGCCGCCGGTGCCTGCGAGCGGAAAGTGTCGCGCTATCTCTTCCACGGTCTCAGGCATCCGCTCAAACCCAGAGCCCAGGATAATGGCGACCGGGAGGTCGTCGCCAGCCAATCGCCGAAGCGTGTCGATGATGCGCTCGCTATCGACGCCCCCCTGCAGGTCGCCCGGCAATATCGTCGCGCGTTCTGCGAGCGCGACGGTGTCCGTATCGCAAAAGAAATCGGCGACCAGCGGACGATAGCCGGCGCGACGCGCGGCGGCGGCCAGCGCCCGGCCTGAAATTGCCGCGATCAAAAGAGATCCGGCGTTACTTGGCAATCTCGCGTGCAAGGGAAAACGCTTCCTGAAAATCGAGCGTGATCGTCTTTTCGGATTCGATCATTCTTTTGAAGAGACCGAATTCGACCTTATATTTGACATTGCCGATGGCAAGCGGACCAATGCCGACAGCTTTTGCCGTTTCGAGTGGATCACCATTGGCATTGACGGCCAATCCTTCGATGCCGGCCGGGGGAACAGCATTGACGTCGGCCGCAATAAGCAGGTCATTGCCTTTCAATTGGGCTTTGGAGACCACTTGGACGCCGGCTTTAGCGCAAGCCAGGATAATTTCGTTTGCCTCGACCAGCTTTGTCTTGCGGGCGTCGCTCGATCCGTCAGCGGCATCGACGATGATGTTGAATCTGCTTTCGATCTCGGCCGCGATCTGCTTGACCCTTTCGATGCCGTCATGGCCGACAAGTGTGACCCGTGCACCTTCCTCTGCCGCGATGACGGCGGTGCAGAAGCCGACGACGCCGGTGGCGCCGAAAACAGCCACCCTCGTATCCCTGAGCCCACGCTGGAATTTCTTCTCCAGCGCCTTTTCGACCTTGGCCACCATCGCCGCGGCCGTGGTGAACGAGCCGGCCGGATCGGCAAATACCGAAACCTGGAAAGGCGGCACCATCGCCTTCTTCGCGGCGTCGAACATGTCGAGCGCCAACGAGGCATCCTTCCCGGCGATGAAGATGCCGGTGTCGACACCCGCATCCGGCGGGCGCGAAAAGATCGCGTCCTGGACCAGGCCTGTCACTTCGGCGAGGCTTACATCGACATAGGGGACGACGGCGTCGAAACCTGCGTCGAGCGCCATATTCACGTCGAAGGGGCTCATCTGCTTCAACGGTGTCAGCATGTGCAGGATGTGTTTGCGGGCCATTTCTTGCCTTTCTGCCTGAAACGGGAGCGTCAGCTGCCGACGAGATTCAGCCTGGTTGAGCTGATCTTCGCGCCGGAGTTCCTGCCCTTGACGATCTTGATCTCAAGGCCGTCTCCAACTTTCGTCTTCCGAACCGCGTCGACGAACTTGAGTGCGGCGTCATGCGATGGCGCGAAGGCAAAGCCTGTCGGCCCCCAGGAACTCTGGCCGATGCCGACGGCGCCTGCTTCATTGAGACGGTGGGCCGCCATCTCGACCCCCTTCGAGGTGAACACGCCGCCCTGCGCCGGGGCGAAATGGCTGCCGATCAGCATCTGTATCGCGGTGACGGCGGCGCCGAATGCCGGAAGGTCCCGCTCGACCAGAGCCGGCATAATGCCCATCAGCACCCTCCGGCAGATCTCCCCGCTGCCTGCCGTTGGGAATGGCGGCAGCGAACGAAACGCCGCGACCTCGGCAGCGCCATGCAGTCCATGCCCGGAATGGTCGAGGATGAGGATGACGCGCCACTCTTCCGGAAACGGCAGCCGCGCGACGACCGGAGGCGTTCCGCCGCGGTCGTTCTTGCCGGCGTCGACTATGACGCCGCCGTCTTCGAAACTTGCGATGCCGATGCCGGATCGGCCGCCCCGCTCGAGCAGGCTGGCGTCGCCGACGATATCCAGAGGCAAATTATGGAGAGTGCGCAATGCCGAGGCGACGGCAAGGGCGATCTGCGTGCCGGACCCCAGACCCGCATGACTGGGGATCGACTGCTCGACCACCAGATGGTGCTGGCCGCGAATGCCGAGATGCTTGCAGAGCGTCGACAGATGCTCGCTGGCGCGGGTGCTCTCGGAGTCTTCGACGATGGTCTCGCCGGACCGCGACAGGGTGACGACGGTTTCGGGTTCGCTCAATGGAAGCCCGACGCTGCCGAACCGCCGTCCGGCATCGCCATTGAGATCAAGGAAGCCAAGGTGCAGGCGAGCGGGCACTCGTATGGTAACAGAATTCGACATCTGCCCCCCGATGGGTGCATCATGGATGCATCATGGAAGTTTAGGTGCCCGGTACCATGATAACTGTTTTCGTCGATGGGGCAAGCCAAAGAGAATGCATCACGTGTTTGCCGGCTCCGGCGCATAGACAGACCGAGCAATTCGCGGAGGTCGAGATGAACGAGACAGTCAAGGAAAAGGTCTATTCGGAAGCCGAGATCGCCGATCGGCTTGAGAAGGAGCTGCCGAAATGGCGTTACGAAAACGGCTGGATCCGGCGCAAATACAAGACCCACAGCTGGAAATCGACGCTCATGGTCATCAACACGGTTGGCCATCTCGCCGAGGCGGCGTGGCACCATCCCGATATCACCGCCTCCTATGCCTGGGTCGAGGTGCGCCTGACGAACCACGCGGCGAAAGGCATTACCGACAAGGATTTCGAGTTGGCGAAAAAGATCGAGGATGTTGTTCAGTGGCAGCCGGCCAAGGAAGGCGGGGCGCTGGAAGGCACTCCGCTGACCGATCAACGCTTCGCTTACGTCAAATATGACTAAGCAGGGTCGGAATTTGTTGACGCGTATGAAAACATTCGCTGATCCGCTGCAAGGTGGGGTTCACGGCCAATCCAGTTTCGTCTAGGATCGGGCCGGCACCAGAAAGTAGTTTAGCGAATGGCGGTTGCTTGGATCGGCAACCGGGAAGCGCTGATTGAGCACGCGGCTGCGCATGCCGCGTCGCTATTGTCGTCAAGTCGGTGCCCGGTTTTCAGCTTTAATACGGATATAGACGGCACCAGGGTGGCGATCGCGCTGGCCGAGCGGGCTGGCGCGGCATACGACCATGCCGATGGCGCGGCACTTGCCCGAGAGACCGCGCTTTTTACGGACAAGGGGGCAATGACCGTCGCCCCCGGTGAGACGCGCCGGCGTGCCGATGTCGTGGTGATCGTGGGGGAGCTCCCGCGGATCCATCATGGTCTTGTTGGCGAACTCGCTGGGACGGTTCCCGACCTCTCGACCGGGAACCAGCGCGCGTTCTTCGTGGTAGGTCCAAACGGGATGTCCGTGCCGCCGCTGAACGGCGGGCGCAAGGCAACGCAACTTTCCTGTGGCCAAGCCAGCCTCGCCGCCACGCTAGCGGCACTGCGGGCACAGTACAAAGGGCAGCGTACATCGCAACCGGTGTCGAATTTCAATGATTTCGCCAAAGCTCTGGCGGCCGCGCATTTCCCCGTGTTCCTGTTTTCAGGCCACGCCGCCGAAGGCTTGGCATTGGAGATGCTGCAAGGACTGATCGCCGATCTCAATCGCAAATCGCGCGCATCCGGCCTTCATCTGCCGGCGAACGAAAACGGCTGGGGAAGCACGCTCGCCTCGGCCTGGATGACAGGTTTTCCACTGCGCACCGGCTTTGCGCGCGGCTTCCCGGAATTCGATCCCTGGCGCTGCGATGTGGCGCGCATGATCGCTGCCGGCGAAGCCGACCTGCACCTGCGGATCTCCGCCACAACGGCTCAACCGAAGGAAAAAAAGCGCCGCATCGCGCTGATTGCGTTGACGAAAACGCAAGAGCCGGTTGCCGGCGCCGCGGTCACCATCGCCATCGGCGAGGCTGGGGTCGATCACGATGCGGTTGTCTACTCCAGCCGCACGGGCTCGCTCAGGTCGATCGATGCGCAAGCGGCCTCGCAATTGCCCTCCGCCGCGACGATCATCCGCCTGATCGCTACCCATGCTTTCGCCGAGGCACTGCCATGCTGACGAAAATCGCCGGCGGCGACATCATCGATCCCGTCAACGGCCGTCTCGGCAAAGGCGACCTCTGGATCAAGGACGACAAGATCGTTCCGGCGCCGGCGGGAGGGGCGGCCGACCGGATCATCGAAGCCAGCGGCTGCATCGTGATGGCTGGCGCCATCGACATCCACTCCCACATTGGCGGCGGCAATGTGAACACCGCGCGGCTGCTCTTGCCCGAACAGCACGCCGCCCATCAGCCGCGGCCAGCAATGACGCCGCTCTCCAATGCCGGCTGGTCGACGTTCCAGACCGGCTGCCTCTACGCAAAGATGGGCTTTACGACGGTGGTCGAGCCGGCGATGTCGCCGGGAGCGGCGCTTCACACGCATCTCGAACTGGCTGACATCCCGATCATCGACAAAGCAACCCTCGCCATTCTCGGCAATGACGATTTCCTGTTGTCGATGATCCGCGACGACGCCCCCCGAACGATGATCGAGGACTATGTCGCCTGGACGGTCGCTTCGACGCGAGCGCTTGGGGTCAAGGTGATCAACGCCGGTGCGGCGGCCGCCTTCAAGGAGAACGTCCGCACCTTCTCGCTGGACGATGTCGTGCCTTCCTATGGCGTCAGTTCGCGCAAGATCGTCAAGACGCTGCAGGCCGCCGTCGACAGTCTTGGCCTGCCGCATCCCCTGCATGTCCATTGCAACAATCTGGGCAGCCCCGGATCGGCGGATACGGCGGCTGCGACGATTGCAGCGGCGGATGGGCTGCCGCTGCATCTCGCCCACCTCCAGTTCTATGGCTATGGCACGGAAGGAAAACGCGGGTTTTCTTCCGCCGCCGCACGGCTTGCCGAACTGGTCAACGCGACGCCGGAAGTCACCATCGATATCGGCCAGGTCATGTTCGGCCAGACGGTCACGGTCTCCTCCGACGTCATGCGGCAGTTTTCGGCGCGTGGCAGCGCGCACCCGAAAAAGACCGTCATTCATGACGGTGACGGCAATGGCGGCGGCATCGTGCCCTACAGCTATGGCAAGGACTTCTACGGCACGATGCAGTGGGCGATCGGGCTCGAGCTTTTTCTCCTGATCGACGATCCCTGGCGTGTGTTCTTCACCACCGATCATCCCAACGGTGCACCTTTTACCGCTTATCCGGCGCTGTTCGAACTGCTGATGAGCCGGGAAGCGCGCGCCGAAATGACCGCCGGACTTTCACGATCCGCTCTGGCGCTCTCTACCCTGGCCGCAATCGACCGCGAATACACGTTCGAGGAAATCGCCATCATGACGCGCGCGGCGCCAGCCAAGCTGCTCGGCTTGACGGACCGAGGCCATCTCGGCGCCGGCGCAACAGCAGACATCGCTATCTATCGCAGGGACCGCAGTATCGCGAAAATGCTCGGACGGGCGGCGTATGTTTTCAAGGATGGCGATCTCGTCGTGCAAGACGGGGAAATCATCCATTACCGCTGGGGCAAGGCATTGAGGCTCAAGCCGCCTGTCGACAAGGCAATGGTGCGACGGCTCGAGGACTATCACCAGCAGCGCTACGGCCTGTCGCTGGACTGGTTCAATTTTCCGGATTCCGCGATTGCGCGCGAACAGCCATTCGGCGAGGTGCCATGCCGAACATGAGCGTCAATGGGGTAACGATCGACGATACCTTCGCCGAAGCCTTCGGCATGCGCGCAACCGCCATCGTCATCACCGCGCCGAGTCGGAAATGGGCTCGCCAAGCGGCGATCACGATGACCGGCTTCGCCACCTCGGTGATCGGTTGCGGCTGCGAAGCAGCAATCGATCTCGACCTGCCGCCATCGGCCACACCGGATGGCCGGCCGGGCTGCCGCGTCATGATTTTCGCGATGGGAACGGACGAATTGCAGAAACAACTACTCAATCGTGTCGGCCAGTGCGTTTTGACCTCGCCGGGTTCCGCCTGCTTTGCCGGGCTGCAGGGCAGCGCCGAGCTCAAGCTCGGTTCGGCGCTGCGTTATTTCGGCGACGGCTGGCAAATCTCCAAGAAGATCGGCGACAGGCATTTCTGGCGTATTCCCGTCATGGATGGCGAGTTCCTGTGCGAAGCAACGACCGGACTGACGAAGGAAGCTGTCGGTGGCGGCAATTTCTTTGTCATGGCGCAAAGCAGCGCCAACGCTTTGGCCGCTGCCGAGGCCGCGGTCGGTGCGATCGGCATGGTGCCTGGCGCCATCGTGCCGTTTCCGGGCGGCATTGCCCGCTCGGGTTCCAAGATAGGTGGCAAATACAAAGGCATGATCGCCTCGGCCAACGAAGCCTATGCGCCGACGCTGCGCGGCGTCGTCGCGAGTGAACTCGGTCCCGACATCAACGCCGTCCTGGAAATCGTCATCGATGGTGAAACCAATGATGCAGTTGCCGCCGCGATGAAGGCCGGCATCAAGGCTGTCATAGAGCTCGGACCGAAAAGAGGCGCGGTTCGGATCAGCGCCGGCAATTACGGCGGCAAGCTCGGAAAATTCATCTACTCGCTGAAGGATATGCTGCCATGAAGGCGCTGACCTTCACCCTGGTTGCCGAGCCGCCGGAGCGCCTTGACCTGTCGCCGCTGACGCCGGAGCGGCTGGCCGGGATCGAAAGGCGCGACGTCGAAAGAATCCAGATCGGCATGTCGAAGCACGGATCGAAGGTGGGCGACATTTTTCGCGTCGCCGGCAGCGATCCGACAAGCATCGTGTTCGAAGGTGGAAGCGCGCGCCTTGACCTTGTGGCGCAAGGCATGCGGACCGGGTCGGTTCGCCTCGTTGGCAATGCCGGCGCCCAGGCCGGGCGCGCCATGCGCGGTGGCAAGCTCACGATCGAAGGCAATGCGGGTCCATACGCCGGCTCCGGCATGCGCGGCGGCAGGCTTGAGATAACGGGCAATGCCGGCGACCACCTCGGTGCGCCGCTCGTGGGGGAACTGGCCGGCATGAACGGCGGTGTGTTGATTGTCAGGGGCAAGGCGGGCGCCTTCGCGGCGGACCGCATGCGGCGCGGCCTGATCGCGGTGCTGAAAGGCTCCGGCGACCTTGCCGGCAGCCGCATGATCGCCGGCACGCTGGTGGTGGCCGGTGGCACCGGCGAGATGCCCGGCTATTTGATGCGTCGCGGTTCGATCCTTCTCGATCGTGCGCCGGCACGCATGTCGCCGAGCTTCGTCGAATGCGGCGCGCCCGAGAGCGTTTTCGCCGCCATCATCGATCGTCATCTGATCGCCGAGGGCATTTTGAAACGGCCGCTTCTGGGGAGCGCACCGCGCAAATATGGCGGGGATAACGCAGTGCTCGGAATGGGCGAGGTTCTTTTTTCGCGCTGAGATCCGTCGACACAAGAACCATAGGATGGCAGGACGCAAGTGCTGCCGCTGGTTGGCAGTAGGGGGCGACCGTCATCCGACCCGCAACGTGGAGAACACATGAAAATCATCTCTCAAACGAAAGCCCATGGCGGCGTGCAGGGCGTCTATTCCCATTTGTCGACGAGTTGCCGTTGCGACATGACTTTTGCCGTTTTCATACCTCCGCAGGCGCGGGAGGCGCCTTGTCCCGTTGTGTGGTATCTCTCAGGCCTGACGTGCACCCACGCCAATGTAATGGACAAGGGCGAGTACAGGCGCATGGCCGCCGAGCTTGGCCTGATCGTCGTCTGTCCCGACACCAGCCCGCGTGGGGCCGACATTCCGGATGAAAAAGACAACTGGCAGTTCGGCTCCGGCGCCGGCTTCTATCTCGATGCGACGCAAGAGCCTTATGCGAAGAATTATCGCATGTATTCCTATGTCACCGAGGAGTTGCCGGCCCTCATCGCGGCTGAATTTCCAGCCGATATGGCCCGCCAGGCTATCTCCGGCCATTCGATGGGCGGGCATGGCGCGCTGACGATTGCCTTGAAGAATCCGCAACGTTTCAAGAGCTGCTCGGCATTCGCCCCGATCGCCCAGCCAAGCACCGCCGGCTGGTCGAGACCGGCTTTTGAGAAGTATCTCGGCAATGATGAGGCCTCGTGGCGAACTTGCGATGCGACGTCGCTCATCGATGACGGATACCGTTTCCCCGAATTCTTGGTGGATCAGGGAACGTCGGATGGATTTCTTGACGACGGGCTCAGGCCTTGGCTGCTTGAAGCGGCCTGCGCCAAAGCGGGTATTCCGCTTAAATTGCGGATGCAGGATGGATATGATCACTCGTATCTTTTCATCTCCAGCTTCATGGACGACCATCTGAGATGGCATGCTGAGAGGCTTTGATCTGGGCAGGCCGAAGGCATGGCTAGATGCAAACAAGTTATCGACTCCGACGCCTTACACCGAGGGCGCCGCGCCTGCCGCCGTCAAACGCTACACTTTCAGCCCCGACGCCGCCCACGCGAAAGAACTGAAAGCAGTAGCCGACCTCAATGAAATCCCCGAGCCGCCCTGCGGCGAAATGCCTGACGGCATCCAGTATTTCGAGGTGCCCACGGGTGAGGGGCGCAAGGTGCTGTTCGTGCGGATAGGGCAGGACGAGCAGACGCTGGAGGTGTTGCCGTAGAGATAGCAGGCGGGATCAGAGCCTGATCCGATTGAGTGAATTGCCTTCTACGCCTCTACGTATTCCGCGAGGCTGACACCCTTGGGCACATCCAGCCCATCGGCTCGCAAACCTTCGATGTGCAAGCGTATTGCATCGCGAATCTCGGTTTCCACTTCAGGCACAGTGGCACCTGTCGCGATGCAGCCGGGTAGGTCCGGCACATAGGCAGAGAAATTACTTCCTGCTTTTTCAATCACCACCGCGTAACGCATGTCATCACTCCTTCAAACCTGACTGCTTGAGGATGCTGTTCAGTGTTCCCTGTGCAACCTCTTCAGACGGCTTGCCAGCCACTGTGACGCGGCCGCTTTGACTTCATGCTTATATTGGCGATGGCTGCCCTTGGTTGCAACCAGATACCAGCCGTCGGCCTCCAGCAGGCGAATGATCTCGCGAACTGTAAGCCGAGGTGGCACTAGACCTCAGCTGCACCCGCTCGTCGAACCGCACGTATCACACTTCTCACAAGTCCCATTCCGCACCATGGTAAAGTTCTGGCACTCGGAGCAGGAATTGCCGGTGTAGCCCTGGAGCAGCGACTTGGCGCGTCGGTCGTTGGCGAGTTTCTTGGCTTCGGCCGCCTCAACGGCTGCGGCGTCGGTGAACAATCCCGCCGTGGCATCGGAAGCAGCCGCTTCCTCGAAGGCGATGTCCTCGGCCAGTTCCTTCGCCCGCTCCTCATAGTCGCGCTTGTAGGCGACCGCTTCGTCGCTGGCCGGTTTCAGGGCCAGCACGTTGGAGCCGGAGAAGGCGGTCGGCACTGAGCGGGCAGGGGTGCCCGAGGGAGCCGCAAAGCCTTTCGGATCGTTGCCGCTGACGCGCGACACCAGCTTCACCGGCGAGGCGCCGCGGGTCAGGCCCTTGGAGACCGCATCCGTCTTGCCTTCGCTGATGCCACGGCCAAGTGCGGTGTTGGAAAAATCCGACTGGTCGACATGGGCGAGGTCGTTGCGGCCGAGATAGGAAATCGCCAGCTCGCGGAACACGTAGTCGAGGATCGACGTCGCGCTCTTGATGGCGTCATTGCCTTGCACCATGCCGGCCGGCTCGAACTTGGTGAAGGTGAAGGCGTGCACATATTCGTCGAGCGGCACGCCATATTGCAGGCCGAGCGAGATGGCGATGGCGAAGTTGTTGAGAAGGCCACGCAAAGTCGCGCCTTCCTTGTTCATGTCGATGAAGATCTCGCCGAGACGGCCATCGTCATATTCGCCGGTGCGCAGGAAGATGGTGTTGCCACCGATCTTGGCCTTCTGCGTGTAACCCTTGCGGCGGCCGGGCAGCTTTTCCTGCTCGCGCGACACGCGCTCGATGATACGCTCGACGATCCGCTCGGTGATCTGTGCGGCACGTGCTGCCGCAGGTGCGGCGAGCAGCTGCTCGACGGCATCATCCTCGTCGTCCTCGCCATCGGCGAGCAGCGAGGAATTGAGCGGCTGCGACAGCTTCGAGCCGTCGCGGTAGAGCGCATTGGCCTTCAGCGCCAGCTTCCACGACAGCATGTAGGCGCCCTTGGCGTCTTCCACCGTCGCATCGTTGGGCATGTTGATGGTCTTCGAGATGGCGCCGGAAATGAAGGGCTGTGCCGCCGCCATCATCTGGATGTGGCTGTTGATCGACAGCGAGCGCTTGCCGATCTTGCCGCACGGGCTGGCGCAGTCGAACACCGCCAGGTGTTCGGCCTTGAGGAACGGCGCGCCTTCCAGCGTCATCGCACCGCAGACATGGATGTTGGCGGCCTCGATGTCCTTCCGGGAGAAGCCGAGCGCCGGCAGGATCTCGAACGAGAAGTCGTTGAGCTGCTCGTCGGTGAAGCCGAACGTCTCCTTCACCCAGTCGGCGCCCAGCGTCCACTGGTTGAAGACGAACTTGATGTCGAAGGCCGACTTCAAGGCTGCGTTGAGCGCGGCGATCTTGTCGTCGGTGAAGCCCTTGGCCTTGAGCGCGCCGGGGTTGATGGCCGGCGCCTGGTTGAGGTTGCCGTGGCCGACCGCATAGGCCTCCATCTCGGCGATCTGGGCTTCGGAATAACCGAGCGTGCGCAGCGCTTCCGGCACGGCGCGGTTTATGATCTTGAAGTAGCCGCCGCCGGCCAGTTTCTTGAACTTCACCAGCGCGAAGTCGGGCTCGATGCCGGTGGTGTCGCAATCCATGACCAGGCCGATGGTGCCGGTCGGCGCGATCACGGTCGCCTGCGCGTTGCGGTAGCCATGCTCCTCGCCGAGCTCGATGGCGCGGTCCCAGGCGGCCTTGGCGTGGGTTGCAAGGTCCTGTTGCTTCAGGTCGGAAGCGACCAGCGGCACCGGGTTGACGGCGAGCTTCTCGTAGCCCTGCTTCTCGCCATAGGCGGCACGGCGATGGTTGCGCATGACGCGCAGCATGTTCTGCGCATTGCGGTCGTAGTCGGCGAAGGCGCCGAGTTCGCCGGCCATCTCGGCCGAGGTGGCATAGGCCATGCCGGTCATGATCGCGGTGAGTGCGGCGCAGATGGCGCGGCCTTCATCGGAGTCGTAGGGAATGCCCGACGTCATCAGCAGGCCGCCGATATTGGCATAGCCGAGGCCGAGCGTGCGGTATTCGTAGGACTGCTTGGCGATCTCCTTCGACGGGAACTGCGCCATCATGACGGAGATTTCGAGAACGATGGTCCACAGCCGCACCGTGTGCTCATAGGCAGCGATGTCGATGGTGCCGTCGGCGTTGCGGTAGGGCAGCAGATTGATCGAGGCGAGGTTGCAGGCCGTGTCGTCGAGGAACATGTACTCCGAGCACGGGTTGGACGCCCGGATCGCACCAGCGGAAGCGCAGGTGTGCCAGTCGTTCATCGTGGTGTTGAAATGCAGGCCCGGATCGGCCGACGCCCAGGCGGCGTAACCGATCTTTTCCCAGAGATCCCTGGCCTTCAGCGTTTTCATCACCTTGCCGTCCTTGCGGGCGGTCAGGTGCCAGTCGGCATCGTCCTCGACGGCGCGCAGGAAATTGTCCTTCAGCGACACCGAATTGTTGGAGTTCTGGCCCGAAACCGTGAGGTAGGCATCCGAATCCCAGTCGGTGTCGTAGGTCTTGAACGACATCGAGCTATAGCCCTGCTTGGCGAACTGGATGACGCGGTAGATGTAGTTCTCCGGCACGGCGGATTTCTTGGCCGCCTTGATCTCGCGCTTCAGCGCGGAGTTGATCGACGGGTCGAAGCAGTCGTCGCCATTGCCTTCGCAGTTGACGCAGGCCTTCATGATCGCTTCGAGATGCTTCTTGACGATCTTCGAGCCGGTCACCAGCGAGGCGACCTTCTGCTCTTCATTGACCTTCCAGTCGATGAATTCCTCGATATCGGGGTGGTCGGCGTCGACAATGACCATTTTGGCGGCGCGGCGCGTGGTGCCGCCCGACTTGATGGCGCCCGCCGCACGGTCGCCGATCTTGAGGAAGCTCATCAGGCCCGACGAGCGGCCGCCGCCGGACAGTTTTTCGCCTTCGCCGCGCAGCAGCGAGAAGTTGGAGCCGGTGCCGGAGCCGTATTTGAACAGGCGCGCTTCACGCACCCACAGGTCCATGATGCCGCCCTCGTTGACGAGGTCGTCCTGTACGCCCTGGATGAAGCAGGCATGCGGCTGCGGATGCTCGTAGGAGGATTTCGACTTGGTCAGCTTGCCGGTGAACGGGTCGACATAGAAGTGGCCCTGGCTCGGGCCGTCAATGCCATAGGCCCAGTGCAGGCCGGTGTTGAACCATTGCGGCGAGTTCGGCGCGACGCGCTGGGTGGCCAGCATGTAGGCAAGCTCGTCGCGGAAGGCGCGCGCGTCTTCCTCTGACCCCTTGAAGTAGCCGCCTTTCCAGCCCCAGTAAGTCCAGGTGCCGGCAAGCCGGTCGAAGACCTGGCGGGCGTCGATCTCGGAGCCGTAGCGCTCGGCTTCCGGCAGCTTCGCCAGTTCCGCCTCATCGGCTACGGAGCGCCACAGGAAGGAGGGGACGTCGTTCTCTTCGATCTTCTTCAGGCACGCCGGCACACCGGCCTTGCGGAAATATTTCTGCGCCAGGATATCGGCTGCAACTTGGGAGAACTGCGCCGGCACGTCGATATTGTCCAAGCGGAAGACCACCGAGCCATCCGGATTCTTGATCTCCGAAAGCGCCTTGCGGAATTCGATCTCCGCATAGGCAGACTGTCCTGGCTTGGTGAAACGACGCTCGATGCGCATTGGTCCGGTCCCTTTTGTCTATATATAGCGCTTTTCCCCAGGGATTTCTGCCCCCGATGCGAAACACGCATGTCCGCCGTCTGCCGGCGTTCGAAAACGGCCGGCTCTCCATTTCGCAGCCTCCGCCGGCCCTGCTGGTCAAACTCCTTGCGAAGTACCTGTCCAACACGTCGACGAACCCACGGGTCCCTCAAAACTGATTTTTTCCGATTCCCTCGGTCGAGCGAAATTCACACTATCTAGCGTCGACCCTACCTGCAAACACTAAATATAGTATTAACAGACAATTTATTCAAGCCCGACAATTGTCCCTATCGACCCCAACCGCCCCACAATTCCAACGCTTCCGCCGGCCTCGTAAACAGGCGGAAATGCGAGCAAAACGCACATAATCCGGGAAAAAGACCGGGCTCAGAACTTTCCGGTCGCACTCTCAACAGGAGCGCATGGCCTATAAAAGGCGACTCGTTTTGCGCCGTCAAGGATTCGTTTGCGTAGCTTTTGTGACCCCAACATCTTGTGTGTCACATATGTGGATAACGGGGATAGAATGCAGGCGCGGATCACGATTTTCCGCGCGCAAGCTTGCCCGGGCGTCAGCCGTAATGCAGCCGGGGTTTTGGCTCGGTGCCGGTGAACTGCACCCCGATACGGTCGTTGCGTCGCCAGCGGACCTCGCAACGATAGGCAATGCCGTCGAGCGGCACATAGAGAAGGAAGCGATCTGGGACCCGGGCTTCGAGCGGTATCTTCAGTTCGGCGCCGCCGTCGTGCTGATTGCGCAGCGTGCAGCCCACTTCCGAATTCGAAATTCCGGTGATGATCGACCCGCCCTTGAGCACGCGCGGACGACGCTCGCGCTGGGGCCCGTCGGACTCGTTTGGAATTGGATTTGCGGGATTCGCCATCGATCAAAAATACCAGAGCTGCCGAATCCTATCCTTGATTCCTTAGCAAAGCATTCATGTCGATACGCGGCAACGCATGTCCAGCCCTTGCAAGCCAGTCCCGTTTTGCAAAGAGCGCGGTGTGGCCGCCCGTCAGGAGAAGCTGTGCGGGTCGGCGCAGAAATAGGCGATGATCTGGCAAAGGTCGGGTTCGTTGACCATGCGCACCGCTTCGCTTGCGCGGACCCATTTGCGGGTGCGTGAGTGTTTTTCCTTCCAGCGGTCCGCGACTTTGTCGACATGCAGCGGAAACACCAGGACCTCGCACGGCACTTCTTCGCCGGAAGCCAGTACCTTGGCGTAGAAGTAACGGCCGGCTTCAAGATGAGAGACACGACCGCGCAGCCCGGCCTCCTCGCCGGCTTCGCGCGCCGCGGCCTCGCAGAGCGGCTCCCTGGCCTCGGGCCAGCCCTTGGGCAACACCCATCGACCCGTATCGCGGCTGGTGATCAGCATGATCTCGACGCCGTCTCCCGTGTCGCGCCAAGGCAGGGCGGCAACCTGCAGGCGGCACGGCGCCGTGCCGAAGAGCCGTCGGACCCTTTCGGCCAGATGATTATGTGTCGTTGGCCTCGTCAACATCGAAGAAGCTAGCCCCAGCCTCCGGAATCGTTTGCCGTCTCACGAATCTTACGGCTAATTGTCGGCAATAAAAGTAAAAAATTTCATTCGCCTGGCCGATTTCCGCCGATAGACGTCGATTTCACAAAATATCCGGCCCTGCCGGACCTGTTTGCGAAAGCAAATCATCCCCAGTGCAAGCTGCCGGTCTGTAACAGGCAGGTAGTTCGAATCAGCCCGCGTGGTCGTCGGCGATCGGCTTCTGGTAGGTGAAGCCCATGTCCCACGGGAAATAGATCCAGGTGTCCTGGCTGACTTCGGTGACGAAAGTATCGACCAGCGGCCGGCCTTTCGGCTTGGCGTAGACGGTGGCGAAATGCGCCTTGGGCATCATCGCGCGCACGATGCCCGCCGTCTTGCCGGTGTCGGTCAGGTCATCGATGATCAGCACGCCGGCGCCGTCTTCGGCGAGCAGGGCAGGGGTGATCTCCTTGAGGACCTGCAGCTGCCCCTGGCTGGTATAGTCGTGATAGGAGGCGACGCAGACCGTCTCGATGACGCGGATGCCGAGTTCACGCGAGATGATCGCCGCGGGGACCAGCCCGCCTCGCGTGATGCAGACGATCGCTTTCCATTGTCCCTTGTTGGCGCCGGAAAGCCGCCAGGCGAGCGCCCGGGCGTCGCGATGGAACTGGTCCCAGGAGACCGGAAAGGCTTTTTCGGGAAGGGACATGTCGCGCACTCCACAGCACGCGGGGATCGCGCGCAGGTAAACAGGGGAATGCGCGCGGAATTAGCTGGAAAGCCCCCATCTTGGCAAGAGCAAGGGCCTTGGCAAAGGCAAGGGCCAACGATCGGTGTGGACCTACCGCGACAGGAAGGCTGCCACCGGCGCGGTGCGCAGCACGCTGCGCGTCACGCCGCCGAACAGAAGCTGACGCAGCCATGAGTGGCTGTAGGCACCAAGCACCAGCAGATCGGCGCCGGTTTCCGCGATCCTGGTCTGGATGATGTCATCGACCGAACTGCCGCCCGACTGCTGCACCGAGACGCTGACGGTGGCGCCGTGGCGCGATAGCGCCGACGCGATTTCGGCGCCGGCGGCCTCCGGGCTGTCGTCGAGCGTTTCAGGAGGGTCGATAACCAATATGTCGGTCTTCTCGGCTTCGATGATGAAGGGCAGCGCGTCGAAGGCGGCGCGTGCCGCTTCCTTGCTTCCGTTCCAGGCGAGCAAGACGCGTTTGAAGGTGGTGATCAGCGGACCCTCGTGCGGCACCACCAGCACCGGCCGGCCGGCATCGTAGACCAGCGTGTCTACGTCCGCGCTGGAATCTCCGCCCGTTTCGCGCTGCGCCGCTATGATCAGGTCGGCGGCCCGCACGCTCGAAATCCCGGACAGTGCGCTGTCACCCGAAAAGCTTTCCAGGCTTCGCCACTCGAAGGAAAGACCGGAATCCTCGATATGCCTGAGAAACAGCGTCCTCAACTTCTCGGCCCGTTCCCGGTTCATGTCTGCCGAAACCTGCAGGAATTCGGTGTCGGGAAAGCCTGTGGCGGAGGTGTAGGGCACGGGAAGCGTTTCGGCGTGGATGCCGACCAGATGGCTCTGAAACCGGGTGGCGAGCGGAATGGCGCAGTCGAGCACGCGCTCGGCGTCCTGCTCGTTCTGCAGAATGGCGACGATGGTTTTGAATCGCATGACAATCCCTCGGTTTACGAGCTGGCGAACTCGTGCCGGGGAAACGTTGCAGCGTCGTGCTTTGTTCCGGCCTGGACCCGATCAGCCGGGATTGCTGGCGAAGCCGGCGACCATCGCCTCGACATCGGCGCGGGCGGCGTCCAGCGCCTCCTGGCTGCGGGCACGCACGACCAACTCGGTCCAGAACTTGCCATCGCCATATTTCGGGTAGGAGCCGATGATCGTATCGGGATGCGCTTTCTGGATATCACCCAGCGGCCCGCCGATGAGGCCTTCGCCGAACGGGCAGGGCACGGTCGCCGACAGCATCTTCGTGCCGGCCTTCAGCGTCGGCACGACATTGTCGAGCATGGCTTGGAAAATCGATGGCACGCCGGCCATGACGTGGACGTTGCCGATGCGGAAGCCAGGCGCGACCGACACCGGATTGTCGATGAGATCGGCGCCGCGCGGCATCCGCGCCATGCGCTTGCGGGCCTGCGTGTATTCGATGCCGCGCGCGGCATAGCTTGCTTCCAGCATCGCATAGGCCCGGGCATCGTATTCGCAAGGCACGCCAAAAGCCTTGGATATGGAATCGGCCGTGATGTCGTCATGCGTCGGACCGATGCCGCC
The DNA here is from genome assembly GCF_040321125.1 of Mesorhizobium sp. M0518. Classification (NCBI taxonomy): domain Bacteria; kingdom Pseudomonadati; phylum Pseudomonadota; class Alphaproteobacteria; order Hyphomicrobiales; family Phyllobacteriaceae; genus Mesorhizobium; species Mesorhizobium sp. M0518. The sequence goes on along the minus strand of NZ_JAMYQY010000005.1, from coordinate 194,503 downwards.
GGTGGTGAACACATAGGTGTAACGGCTGCGCACGGCATTCACCGCCGCGATGATCTCGTCTTCCTCGTCAGGGACGATGCGCACTTCCTTGAGGTCGATGCCGATCGCCGTCATGATGTCGGCGAGATGGCCGATGTTCTTGTCCTTGGTGCGGCCGGACAGAATCTCATCGCCGATGACGAGCATGGCGGCGGTCACGATTTCAGGCATGGAAGGCTCCGGCAAGGCGAGTGGCCTGGGAAGGCGAGTGGTCTGAGATAGCGCGGCGCGACGGTGGCCGCAATGTCATCTTCGCGCCGCCACGGCGAGCCGATGAGGTCAAGGATCTAGGTTCGAACTGGTCGAGGGAATAGGGCACATGCCGCAATTCGTGATCCCGGAGCGAACCGCCGCATTCATCGAGCGCATCGCCGGCCGGGCTTTGCTGGTCAGGGCCTCACCTCAGCTTCACGACAATTTCAAGGAACCATTCGGCTGATTACCGGGTTTTATGAGTGTCGCACCAAGGCGGCTAAGATACGGAGTGATTCAATGGTTACAAAAATTCTCGCAGCATCTGTTCTGACGATCGGTCTCGCAACATCGGCGATGGCGCAGTCACTGGACGACAGGTATTCCAACAATCGTGATTGGTGGCTGTTCGGCGACAACGACCAGACAACTGTCGACCCCTATACCACGGGAAGCATCCGTGACGGCTCCGGGTTGAACACCCAAGGCAATACCGGCGCAATAGGCCCATGTGCCCACAACACGCCCGGCCCGGACGCCAACGCAGGGCAAAACGTCAACGATCAGTATTGCGGCAAATAGCCAGAACGCGATTTCCGAAAAGCGCACACTGATTTTCTGGAAAGCAATGTTCGAGGGCTAGTCCGCAAGGACAGCCGCTGGCCGCTGGCGCGTCCTTTCTCCGGACGGCGCTGCGGTCGGCGCCCTGTCGGACCGCTCAACATCAAGCGCTATACCGAATTAATCTGAGACTTCTGTCTGCGGCCGGTCGCGGCCGTCGGCCAATTCTTCGTGCCATTTGCCTTCGGCGTCCTCATACTGGATGCCGTCGGTCGCTCCGGCGACCTGCTGCTCGGCCGAGGCGATTTCGGCTGCGCGCAACGCGTCCTGATGCGTGGGAAACGTCTCGGAAAAGGTCGCTCCGACCTTGTAGGCCCAGCCGCCGTCATGCTCGACGATCTTGTAAGTCAGCTTCGCCATGGAAAACCTCCGGTTGAAAGGTCCGTCTGCTCAATGCAGCCGGTCGTCGGGCAGTCTGTCGTCGGGCACCAGCACTTCCGATTCCTTGGCGGCTTCAATCAGCGCCCGGCGCGCATCTGCTGTCGAACGATAACCTTCCAGCACTTTGAGGCAAGTGTCGAGGGCATCACGATGGCGCGGGCCGCGATTGAGCGGCCACACCGTCATCAGGCACTCCGCGGCCTCCTGGGCGCTGCGGATGTGGCGATATTTGCCGACGTGGCCAAGTTCGACGACGACCGGCACTTCAAAAGGTTTGTTGTCCATCATGGCCGCAACGCAAAGCAGCCAAATTGGTTGCAACCATGGCCGTCAGCCTGCGCCCAAACGTCTCAGAGGCTGTTTGAAGGTTCTACACCTGCGGTCAGCGCCGCAACCGGCAAGCATGCCCTGAACAGTTTCCTCCCACGCCCGGCCACGCCCGCCGCAGCCTCGTCCCACCCAACAGCTTGCGGACGGAATAGCTGCGAAGCACCGTCAAGCTGTCTGGAGACAGGAGGGCGCGTGTCGGGAGCGCGGACCGTTCAGCCTACTGCCTTCATCCAGTGCTGCATCGTGGTCACCGAACGGGCAAGTTGTGGCGCCGGGTGGATTGTCTCGCTGAATGTCGCCGCCGCACGCCATCCCCAGCGCGGATCAGCCAGGAAGGCCCGCGCCAGCGCCACCATGTCGGCGCGGCCCTCGGTGAGGATCGCTTCGGCCTGCTTGGGGTCGTCGATCAGGCCGACGGCGCGGGTCGGAATATCAGCGCCCTTGCGCACCGCCTCCGCCAGATGCACCTGATAGCCGGGGCCGGCGGGCAATTTCTGCAACGGCGAATTGCCGCCGCTCGAGCAGCAGAGATAGGCAACGCCTTCGTCCTTGAGCGCTTTGGCCACTTCGATCGCGTCCGCCACATCGAAGCCGCCGTCGACCCAATCCTTCACCGACAGCCTTGCGCCGAGCATCAGCTTTGGCACCGCCTTGCGCACCGCCTTGGCGATTTCGACGGCAAGACGCATGCGGTTTTCCAGCGAGCCACCCCAGCGGTCCGAGCGCTGGTTGGACAAGGGCGACAGGAACTGGAAGATCAAATAGCCATGCGCGGCGTGCAGTTCGATGAAATCGAAGCCGGCGCGTTCGGCTCGCCTTGCGGCCTCGGCGAAGCGTTCGATGAGCTGCAGGATCTCCTCGTCCTCCAACGCGTGCGGCACGTTCCAACCTGTGTCGTAGGGGATGGCCGAGGCGGAAACGGTCTGCCAGGGATCCTCGTTTGGCTGCAGTGGCCCGCCGCCTTCCCACGGCTTGCGGTTCGAAGCCTTGCGGCCGGCATGGGCGAGTTGGGAGCCGAATTTCGTGCCGGGTGCGGCGACGCGTCGTGCGGCGTCCAGTGCGCGGCGGGCGGCGGCTTCATTGTCTTCGGAATAAAGGCCGAGGCAGCCATAGGTAATACGCCCGCGCCGCTCGACATCGGTCATCTCGACTGTGACCATGCCGGCGCCGGACATTGCGAGATTCATCCAGTGATGGAGATGCCAGTCACTGGCCGAGCCGTCGTCGGCGGAATACTGGCACATCGGCGCGACGGCGATGCGGTTGGGGAAGGTGAGGCCGTCGAGGGTGATCGACTGGAAAAGCGACGCTGTCATGAGAAACTCCGGGAGGGTTCGCAGCTATTTAGGCGACCGATGGCGCCTGCGCCAGACACGAGGCGGTGAAAGGGGTTCTGGACCAATCACTGACGGGATTGCCGAAATGCCGGTTCGCGGATAGGCCTCGGCAATGCATGGCGCCCAAAAGTGGCCCCGGTTTGGGAGAACGACACGCATAAAACAGGAGCATAAAGCGCGACGCGCTTTTGCATGGAGACCACGATGGAAGATCGTATTCGCGTCCGTTCGGAGGAAATCCTCTCCGACGACTGGGCCGTCCTGAAGAAGACCGTTCTCGACTACCGTCGGCGCGACGGTCAGTGGGAGACGCAAATCCGCCAGACCTATGATCGCGGCGATGGCGCGGTGATCCTGCCTTACGACCCCTTGCGTTCGACCGTGCTTCTGGTGCGCCAGTTCCGCTATCCCGCCTATGTCACCGGCCACCGCGAGCCGCTGATCGAGGCCTGTGCCGGCCTGTTGGACGAAAACGATCCCGAAACCTGCATCCGCAAGGAGGCGGAGGAAGAACTCGGCTACCGGCTGCAGAACGTCGAGCGGCTGTTTTCGCCCTATATGAGCCCCGGCAGCGTCACCGAACGTCTCTGGTTTTTCATCGCCCGTTATTCACCCGCCGACCGCATCTCGGCCGGCGGCGGGGCGCAAGAAGAGGGCGAGGACATCGAGGTCCTGGAAATGCCGCTCGACGAGGCCCTGGCCGGCATCGCCGATGGCCGTATCCTCGACGCCAAGACCATTATCCTGATCCAGCATCTGAAGCTCAATCCGATCGCTGACTGAACGGTATTGGGCTTCGGGGAAACTCCTTCGTCTAACGAGCTTCGGGTGGCCCGCCACCCGAAGCTCGAAGAGCGAAGGGTGGTGCGGATGAAGGGACTCGAACCCCCACGCCTTTCGGCACTGGAACCTAAATCCAGGGCGTCTACCAGTTCCGCCACATCCGCATGGACCGGCAATCCCATGTAGCCATCATTCTGTCAATGTCGGAGACAAGATGTGGGTCAGGGACAAGATGTGGGTCAGGCCCGAATGCTGGTTGTTCGCCGGAATGCGAAGACTGTTGAAAATTGGCCTCGCCTGTGACAAAAGGCGTGTCAAATGTGACGGGACGCGACGATCCGCTTCTGCAGAATGTGATAAGAAGTAGGAAAAACAAGAACTTATTCACATTTTGGAACGCAGTTTGGGAGAGTTTGAGCCGGGTTTTCGGTCAAATCGCCAGGTTCCGTACCAAAAGCCATTCCCGGCAAGAATATACCGGCAGGCTGTGAACGGCAGAGGCCGTGGCAGTCTCATTGGTGAAAACAAAGGTTTTACGATGCAGGTCACCGAAACGCTCAACTCCGGTCTCAAGCGAGAGATCAAGATCACCGTGCCGGCCGGTGACATGGAAGCCAAGCTGATGGCGCGGCTTTCGGATGCCCGCAACAAGGTCCGCATCAACGGCTTCCGTCCCGGCAAGGTGCCGGTGCAGCACCTGCGCAAGGTCTACGGCAAGTCGTTCATGGCCGAAGTGGTCAACGAAATCCTCAACGATTCGACCCGTTCGATCATTACCGGGCGTGGTGAAAAGGCTGCCATGCAGCCCGAAGTCATCATGACCGAGGACGAGAAGGAAGCCGAGAAGATCCTGGCCGGCGGCGCTGACTTCGAATTCCGCCTCAACTACGAGATCATTCCGGCGATCGAGATCAAAGACTTTTCCGACATCAAGGTGACACGCCAGGTGTTCGACGTGCCTGATGCCGAGATCGACGAGCAGGTCCAGCGTGTTGCCGAATCGGCGCGCAGCTATGAGCCGAAGACCGGCAAGGCCGCCAATGGCGACCGCGTCACCATCGACTATGTCGGCAAGATCGACGGCGAGGCCTTCAATGGCGGCGCCGGCACCGATCAGCCGCTGGTTCTGGGCTCGAAGGAGTTCATCCCCGGCTTCGAGGATCAGCTGGTCGGCGCCAAGGCCGGTGACGAAAAGCAGGTCACCGTGACTTTCCCGGAAAACTACCAGGCCGCGCATCTGGCCGGCAAGGAAGCGACCTTCGACGTCACCGTCAAGGAAGTGTCCCAGCCCGGCGCGCTGGAAATCAACGACGAGACCGCCAAGAACCTCGGCCTGGAGTCGCTGGAGCGCCTGCGCGACGTCGTACGCGGCCAGATCGAGAACCAGTTCGGCGCTATGACGCGCCAGAAGGTCAAGCGCCAGCTGCTCGACCAGCTCGACGCGGCCTATTCGTTCGAGGCGCCATCGAAGCTCGTCGACGCCGAGTTCAACAACATCTGGGCGCAGGTCAATCGTGATCTGGAAGCAGCCGGACGCACCTTCGCCGACGAAGAGACGACGGAAGAAGAGGCGCGTGCCGAGTATCTGCGGCTTGCCGAGCGCCGCGTGCGCCTTGGCTTGGTGCTGGCTGAAATTGGCGAGAAGGCCGGCGTCACCGTATCGGACGAAGAGCTGCAGCGCGGCCTGTTCGAGCAGGTGCGCCGCTATCCGGGCAACCAGCAGCAGGAAGTCTTCGAGTTCTACCGCAACAATCCGGAAGCGTTGAACACGCTGCGGGCGCCGATGTTCGAGGAGAAGGTGGTCGACCATCTGCTCGGTCAGATTTCGGTCACCGACGTCAAGGTCAGCAAGGAAGAGCTGATGGCCGACGACGAAGAGGACGAGACCGCCGTCAAGGCGAAGCCGGCGAAGAAAGCCGCCGCCAAGAAGGCCGACGCCAAGAAGGCCGACGACGCGGAAGAGCCCAAGAAGAAGGCTGCGCCGAAGAAGAAGGCCGCCGAATAACACCAGCGCTCCGCTGAAACAGGAAGGCCGCCGTCGAGGCGGCCTTTTTCGTTGCCAAACTGCAACAGCCGCCATGCTTCGCACGCGACGGCCTGTGGCGACCAAGCTTTGATCATTATCTGCGCTTCTATTGCAAGCCGCTTGGTTGTTGGAGGGCGTGTTGAGACTGTTCGTCGAATTGGGACACGCTTCGGCAATCGCGCTGATGCTTGTCTCGGTCTGCGGCATTGCCCAGGCCGGCACGGTGCCTGACAACTGGCGGTTCGGCACGAGTGAAGACGGCCTCGTCACGGCCTCGCTCTATGCCACCAACAAGCTGATCACCGGCGGCGGTGCCTTGAGCTACAGCCCGATCCTGACGATTGCCTGCCGGGTAAACGGCGAGCCGCATTGGACTGAATGGCTGCAACTGAACGACGCTGTTTCGGCCAGCCGCAAGATCACCATGTCGATCACGGTCGATCAGGAGAGCAAGTTCGATGAAAGCTGGTCGGTCGGGCCGCGCGGCCGGATGCTGGTGCGCGATGGAGCCGACGGCATCAGGCGCCTTGTCGCCGCGAACCGGCTCCAGCTTTCCTGGCGGTTCGGGCTGCTGGCGGGGCGCGGCGAGGCCGATTTCGACCTCGCCGGGTTCGGCGAAGCGGTCAACCAGGTAGCCGGCAGCTGCAACACCGATCCGCCGTGAACGGACCGCAACGGGCACGGCTTGCTGCACAGGCGTTCAGCTCAAATCACGTGCGCAAGCTCGCCGGGTGTCAGAACGCGACGACGTCACCAGGCAGGGGCGCAACCATGCCTGCAGTGCGGCAAAGATCGATCACTTGCCGCATGGCGGGAACTCGAGGGCGTGCCGCCGCCGGTCGATGACCAGAAGCTGCGGCTCCTGTCGAAGGGCCATGGCCCCTATGCTGCGTTGTCGCACTGCCAATCGTCTGCCCGCTAGCGGCACCATTTTTCGACGGCAATTGCAATTGCCTTGGTGCAATCGACGAGATCGCGCACCGAAACGCGTTCGTTCGGCTGATGCGCCTGCGCGGGGTCGCCGGGACCGAAATTGACGGTCGGGGTGTTGCCGAGGCCGGTCGGCAGGCCGATGTCGCTGTGCGCGCCAAAGCCACTCAGGACCGGCGAGAGATTGGCTTCTTTGACGGCCTCCTGGAAGACGCCGACAAAGGGATTGTCCGCTGGGATCTCGGCGCAGTCGGCGTCGAGAATCCATTCGACGCGGGCAGGGCGCTGGCGAAGATAAGGGTCTGCCTGGCAGACATTGGCTATGTGCTCTTCGATTTCGCGTTTGACGTTGCCGCCCAATTTGAACTCGTCATGCTCGCTCGGCAGATATTGAGCGTCGATGATGATCTCGCCGCGCCCTGCCATGGAGGACGGATGTTCGCCGGCGCTCATCTGGGTGACGATGATCTGGTTGGGCAGGTCCATCAACGGATGGTTCTTTCTGGGATCGAACATCCAGCGCCGGTTGAGGATGTCGATGCCGTCGAGGATCTGCCGGCAAAGCTGGACGGCATCGACCGGGCCGCTCGAATACCAGGCATTGGGCGTCAGCTCCGCATGCCCGCCTATGCCGTCAATGATGATCTTCCCCCACAGAATGCCGTGACAGAGCGGTGCGATCCTGTTCGCGGTCGGTTCGGTCATGATGCCGGCGTCGGCGTGAAAGCCGCGATCGACCATGGCCAGCGACCCCATGCCGCCGATTTCCTCATCGACCACGGTGGTGAAGACGACGTCTCCGGACAGGGGAATGTCGAGTCCCCTCAGGATCTCGACGGCCATCAGCATGCAGGCGACGCCGCCTTTCATGTCGACCGTACCACGGCCGTGTAGAAAACCGTCCTTGAGGACGGGCTGGAACGGGTCGGTCGTCCAGTGACCGGCGGCGCCGGGCGGGACGACATCGATATGGCCGGTCAGCATGATGGAGCGACCGCCGCCCGTGCCCTTCAAGACGCCGCCGAGATTGGGCCGGCCTTCGAACGTCCTGCCTTTGTTGGCGCCGGCCCGCCCCTTGTATTTTTCGTAGAGTGCTGGGCCGTCCGGGTCCCATAGATCGGTCGAGAAGCCTAGCGCCTCGATCCGCTTTTGCAGATAGAGCTGGCAATCACGCTCGCCGGGGCCGGCCTCCTTTGGATCGGATTTCACGATCGAGGGGAAGGCGACGAGATCGCTCAGCGTTTGGACGATACGGTCAGCGCTTGCTTCGACGCGCGCGGCAATGATCTCTTCCATGGACGGCATCATGATCTCCAACGTTGGGAAAGTCGGTCGGCGAGAAGGACGAAAACCAGAAGGGCGCCGACAATCCCCACCTGCCAAACCGTGTTGATGTTCAATTGCAGAAGGCCGGTCTTCAGCGTGACCAGCAGCAGGACGGCCGCGAACACGCCGCCGACGCCGCCACGCCCGCCGGTGATGGCGATGCCGCCGAGCATGGCCGCAGTCAGCGATTCGAGTTCGAGGTTCTGGCCGATATTGGGCCTGCCGCTGCCGAGCCAGGCGATCGAGACGAGTCCCGCGGCGCCGGCGAGCGCGCCACTCAAGGCGTAGAGGACTAAGCGAACGCGATCGACCGGAATACCGACCAGCCTGGCCGAGCGTTCGTTGAAGCCCATGGCGTAGATCCAGCGCCCCCACGCTGTCGAGAGCAGCACCAAACCGGCTAGCGCAAAGCAGGGGATGGCAAGGGTGAGAAAGGGCAGGGGAATGCCCATGACGACGCCGCGCCCCCACACAAGCAGCCAGGAGGGCACGCCGGCTTGGGCCGCGCCGCCGGTAATGGCAAGTGCAGCGCCGGAATAGACGAAGAAGGTGCCGAGCGTCGCGATGAAGGGGAGAAGCGCGAGCCCGTTCACCAGCCATCCGTTCAAGGCACCGAGCATCGCGCCGGCCAGGATGCAGACGGCGGGCAGCAGGACCGGCGGCAATCCCAGCTTGAGGCAAAGCATCGCGACGATGGCGGACAGCGAGACCGCGCCGCCGACCGAGAGGTCGATGCCGGCGCCACCGGCCATGATGACCAATCCCTGCCCAAGGCCGACCAGGGCCAGGATCGTCGAGAACTGAAGAATGGTGGTGACAGTGCCGAGATGGAAGACAGACGGCTTGAGCGCCAGCAGGCCGAAAATGACGATCAGCCAAAGCGTACAGAGCAAAGCCAGGGTAAGGGCCGGGCCCTGCAGGTTGCGGAACGTTTTCATGCGCGGGCTCGTTGAAATCTGCCGAGCGGCAATCGGTTGCAAACAGCTTCGAAGCCAAGCACGCCGATGATGAGAACGCCGGTGACGACAGGCTGCCAAAGGGAGGGGACACCGATCAGCAGCAGACCGTTTTGCAGGATTCTAAGCAGAAGCACGCCGAGCACGGTGCCGATCAGGCTGCATCTGCCGCCCAATATGCTGGTGCCGCCAAGAATGACCGCGGCAATGGCGTCGAGCGCCAGCGTGCTGCCGATCGTCATCTCCACATTGCGATAGGTGGCGACATAGAACGTGGCGGCAATGCCAGTCAGCACACCGCTGATGGCGAAGGTCATGAAGCGGATCTTGATCACTGGGATGCCAGAAAGCCGCGCTTTTTCCTCCGAATTGCCGATCGCCAGCAGATGCAGCCCATAAGGGGTTCGCCGCAGCGCCAGCCAGACGGCCAGATAGGCAGCGGCAATCACCAGGGCAGGGACGGGGACGCCGAGCACGCTGGTTGCAAGAAGATCTGTAAGGCTCGAGGGCAGGCCCGAAAGCCATTGCCCTCCGAGAAGTACGAAGACGGCGGTGCGGTAGACACCGAGCAGGCCGAGTGTACCGACAATTGCCGGAACGCGGCCGAGGACAACGACGGCGGCGGTCACGCATCCCAGCACCGCACCGACCAAAGGACCCGCAATGAGCGCCAGCAGCGGATTGCCGCCGGCGCCGAGCACGCGCCCAATGGCGATCGCCGCCAGACCCATGACGATGCCGATCGAGACATCGATGCCGCCCATGGCGAGCAGCAGGGTCATGCCAAGGCCGATCAGCAGCAACTCGACACTGTTGCGCAAGACCGTGGCTGCATTGCCTGATGTCGCGTAGTGCGGCGATGCGACAGAAAAGATGACGATCGCCAGCAAACAGGCGACAAGCAGAGACCACTCCCGCCCGCTCATGGAGAAGACACCGTTTCCAAACTGCCGCACCACGTTCATCTCAGAGCTCAGAAGTTGAACTTGTCGACATTGTCCTTGGTGAAGACAGCCGGCGGCCCGAGAAGCAAAATGCCCTTGGCGGCATCATAGGTGACGGGCTTTTCCAGGCCGGCGACCTTGTTTTCCGCCTCGAAGCTCTTGCCGTCGATCAGCTGTTTGCCGGCCCAAACCGTGAGATAGCCGAGTTGCTCGGGATCCCAGAGCACGGTGAAGCCGAAGGCTCCGCTCTTCAGGTAGGACCGTGCCGTGTTCGGGCTGCAATAGCCGGCACCGATGACCGAGCCGATCTTGCCTGCGGTTTCGATGGCCTGGGCTACGCCCGGGCATGTCGAGGAGGCGACGGCGATGATGGCCTTGATGTCCGGGTTGGCCGCCATCAGATCGCCTGATATTTGCGCGGCGCGTTCGGCGGTGCCGCCGGCGAATTGCGGCGCGAGCAGCTTCAGCTTCGGATATTTGGCGGTGGCTTGCTTCTGCATGAAGCCGATCCAGGCGTTGAGATTGGACGCCGTTGCCTCGCCGGAGATGATGCCGATGGTTGCGTCCTCGCCGACGCGCTTGACGAGTTCGTCGACAATGGTTGTGCCGAGGCCTTCGTCGGTCGCCTGCGCCACATAGACGGCGCGGCCGCTGTCGGGCGCGTCGCTGTCACTGGTGAACAGCTTGATGCCTTTCGCCTTGGCGCTCTCGACCACGGGTGCGATGCTGGAGGCATCGAGGACGCTGACCGAGATCGCCTCGACGCCCTGATCGATCAGGTTCTGGACGATCTGCAACTGGTCGACCGGATTGGTGTCGACGGGACCGGAATAGATGAAATCGACGCCCAGGTCCTTGGCGGCGCGATTACCGCCGGCTTCCATGGCGTTGAAGTAAGGGATGCCGATCAATTGCGGAACGAAGGCGACCTTGTGTTTGTCCGCGGCATGCGCCGCGGTTGCAATGGCGAGTGACAGTGCGGAAGCGGCGAGCACTTTCTTGAGCTGTGAAAGCATTGTGTTTGAACCTCTCTGGAAATGACGTGCGTTTCAGTTTGTTTTTTCAAGCGCCCGCACGTCGGGATGAGCGCCTGTTATGAGCGAAACGACTTCCTCGTGATCGGTATCGGCGGCCAGCCGTTCGGCCACCTTGCGGCCGCGCCGGAACACCACGATGCGGTCGGCGACCTCGAAGACCTCGGAAATGTTGTGGCTGATGAGCACAACGGCACAGCCGCGCGCGGCAAGCCGCCGTGTCAGTGCCAGGACCTTGCGCGTTTCGGCAACGGCAAGGGCCGCGGTCGGCTCATCCATGATGACCAGCCTGGCATTCAGATTGAGCGCCCGGCAGATTGCGACGGCCTGACGTTGGCCGCCCGACAGGCTGCCTACGGGCGCTTCTGGATCGGAAATATGAGCATCGAGCTCCTTCAGCAGGCCGTCGACGCGCTGGCGCATTTCTTTGCGCTTCAGGAACGGAATGCCCAAAATGGAGCGTTTCAATTCACGGCCGAGAAAGACGTTTTCTGCGATCGACAGGTTCTCCGAAAGCGCCAGTTCCTGAAAGATCGTCGCGATCCCCGATGCCGCGGCATCCTTGGGCGAGTGAAAGGCGACCGGATTGCCCTCGATCACAAGCTCCCCACCACTGGGCGGATGAGCGCCTGCCAGGATCTTGATGAAGGTCGATTTGCCGGCGCCATTATCGCCGAGAAGCGCCAGCACCTCGCCGGAGCGGATCTCCAGATCGACATTTGCCAGCGCGGTCAGAGCGCCGAAGCGCTTGGCGATGTTTCTGGCGACAAGAAAGGGCTCTGTCATGACGGGTTCCCCGACGATTGCGGATCGGCTAGGCGTTGCTGACCCAGCGCAGCACGTTGGTCCAAAGCCTCGCGTAGCCAGGCCATTCGACAAAACTGTTCGGCAGCCAGTGAGGACCGATGTCCGACGTCCAGACCAGCGTACGCCCTTCGCCATGGCGCCCGGTGACCAGCAGGGGATGACCGCCCTGGTCCTGCGGCAGCCGCGCCAGGACCTCGACATCGTCGCGATCACGGGCGATGACCTCGTTGGCACCGAGCAGCAGCGGCCATTCGCCCTCGATGCCGGCAAAAAGCGGGTGGTCTCTGGAACCAGTGATCTCAGGACGAAAGCCCTCCGGAATTTCGAGCCGGTCATCATTGGGAAGGCAGGTCACCGGCAGCGCCTCCTCGACCGCCGTGCGATGCCAGCGCGCCTTGCCGTCAATGCCCTGGAAGCTGAAATAGCCGCCGATCATGATCAGGCCGCCGCCGGCCAGCGTCCAGTCGCGCAGGAGCTTGAGCCGGTTGGGAACCGTTTTGCCGTGCAGCCAGACATCGGGGTGGAGCAGGAGCGAATTCGCGCCAATGTCGGACAGGATGATCGCCCTGTATTGCGACAGCCCTTCCATGGTGAAAGGCAGCTTCTCGACGGCCTCGTGGGCGGGCATGTAGTCGAGATCGAATTCGCTGCCCTTCAAAGCGTCCACCAGGGGTGTTGCGCCCAGGTGAAAGGTGACGCTGCCGAACTGGTCGAACCCCTTGTAGTGGGTCGCCGAACTCACCCAGCTTTCGCCGACAAGAAGGACTTTTGTTTTCGCCATGATCATACTCTCCTGATTTCGTCGGTTGATGCGGTTTTCCGCGCCAGGTCGAACGTCGATAAGCCATTGTTTTAACTGGCTATCACGGCATTGTTCGCCAGGGCCGCAGCCTTCAGCGTGGCAAAGTCTGCGATGTAACCCTGCGCGCCTTCGACCGTTGTCGTCAGGCTCGCCCCGATTGCCGCATAGCGCGCGGCGTCGCCCAGCGACGCGCCATGCAGCCAAAGGGCAAGGAAGATGCCGGCAAAGCTGTCGCCGGCGCCCGTCGCGTCGACGCGATTGACCGGCAGCGCCGGCACCTCGATCTGCGGACCGCCATTCGCCGGAAAAACGACGGCGCCGAACTCGCCGAGGGTGAGCACGACCGTTCCCCGTTGTTTGATGCGTGACAGCATCAGCCGCACCTCTTCGATCGTCGTCGCCATGCGGCTGCGAAAGTCGAAGATCTCCCGTATCATCACATCGTTGATGAAGGTCAGATCGATCTGTTTGACCATCTGCGAGAAGGTTTCCGGCGTGCGGACGCTTTTGGGAAGACCGGCCGAATGCAGGCTCACCTTCCAGCCCGCCTGATGAAAGCGCGCGATGGACGCGGTCATCGTCTCGTAGTGAAAGCCTTCGATATGAAGGCAGGCCGAACGTTGCTCGGGCTGGATATCCAGATTGGCTGTCAGGTCGACCTCGCCAAGCTCGAACGGTTCGCTGATGATCGTCCGGCTGCCGTTGCGCTCGATGATCACGATCGCCTGGGAGAGGCGGTTGTTGGGCGTGTTGCGGATCGGCAAGGCGTGGACCCCCAATTTCGAAAGCGCGCCGAGCGCCCAATCGCTCTCTGGATCCTGGCCGACCGCTGTCGCCAGCTCAACGTCCAGCGCGTAGGGAGCTCCGATGCCGGCGGCGGCAACCGCGAGATTGGCCGCGGGGCCACCCAACGCCTTGTCGATGTGGCTGGCGGTGATCCGGTCGTCGCGATGCGGCAGCACGTCGACGCGGCACAGGAAGTCGACACTCACCCTACCGGCGACCAGAAGTCTTGGCAGATGGTCGAGATTCTTTGGCCTGCGTGGTGCGCGGCCCGGCAGTGAGCGCGCAAAGGAGCTCGGCCGATACATCAGCGCGGCAACCGCCTTCTCGATGCGGTCGCGCGTGCCTTCCCTCAGGCTGGCCGTTCCATTGATGAAGTTCGACACCGTGCCGATGGAGACACCGGCGGTTCGTGCGACATCCGCTATGGTCGGGCGCTTGCGTTGCAATGGTGGAGTTCCAATTGAAGCGTTTCAAAACGGTAGCAGCGAAAATGCGATGCCTCAACGGAATTATCTTCTAAAAATCAAAGAGAGAATTCTTATAGATTGGAAGATTAATCCAGAAATAGAGCGGATACTGGGCTCCTCTTTCCAAGATTGAACAATTTTCAAATTTTTTGGCAAAAGATTGTGCAAGCGAATTTCCTGCACTTCATTCGATCGCCCGGGCTTGATCGGACGGTCGTGGCATGCCCCCGGCCCGTCAGATCAGCAACAGGCCCTTCATGCTGGCGTATCCCTTGCGCCCGATGATGATGTGGTCGTGCACCGCGATGCCCAGCCGCTTGCCCGCCTCGATGATCTCCTTCGTCATTTCGATATCGGCTCGTGAGGGTGTGGGGTCGCCTGACGGGTGATTGTGGACCAGGATGATGGCGGTGGCCGAGAGTTCGAGGGCGCGCCTGACCACCTCGCGCGGGTAGACGGGCGTATGGTCGACGGTGCCTGTCTGCTGAACCTCGTCGGCGATCAGCGCGTTCTTCTTGTCGAGGAACAGGATGCGGAACTGCTCGCGCGCCTCGAAGGCCATGACCGACCGGCAATAGGCAAGAAGCTGTGTCCAGGACGAGAGGACTTCGCGACTCTGCACCTCTCCGCGCGCCATGCGCTGCGCGGTTGCCGCGACGATCTTGAGATCGAGCGCCACCGCAGGGCCAATGCCCTTGACTTCCTGCAGGAGGCCAACCGGCGCCCCGAGCACTTCGGCCAGCGTGCCGAAGCGTGCCAGCAGCGCCTTGGCCGCCGGTTTGGTGTCGGCACGAGGGATCAGGCGAAAGAGCAGAAGTTCCAGAAGTTCGTAATCGGGCAGGGCATCCGGCCCCGCCAGGGCAAAGCGCTCGCGCAAGCGGTCGCGATGGCCGAGGTAATGCGGCTTTTCGTCGAGCGTCGCCTTGGCTTTCGCCGCAGGCCGCATCGGCGCTTCGGAGAAGAAACTCCGCTCGTCGTCGTCGCTTGTGTTCCCCATACACCGCCTACATTGCTCCAGCACAGACATTAGAACTGTTCTGGCCGGGATTGAAACAGTTCTGTTCCCCGATCGCGAGACGATCCACGGCAGATCGTGGTAGCTCCCGCTGTCAGTCTATGGCTTCCCTATACGGCAAGATGAAACCACGATTGCGCAACAAAACTTAACATCACTTAACGCATGCGGCCACTTTCACCTGACATGTTGGCGCCATCGGAGGCTCGTGGCCTCGCTATACTGGAGCGCGCATGTTCGCCAAAATTGACTCTGGACTATTTGCCGGCCGGGCATCTCTCGCGGCCATGGCAATCCTGCTTTCGACGCATTCGGAGGGCGCGCTGGCGGCAGACGCCATTGCGGTGAATTCCGATGATTTTACCCTGCCGCCCGAGCCTTCCCGTTTCGGGCGTTTCGAACAGAAGCTGGCCGACTGGCATGTCGTGCTTGGCGGCGGCGCCATCATCGTCCCCAAATACGAAGGCAGCAATGAGTTCAAGATCATGCCGGTGCCTTTCGTCACGGCGACATTCCTTGACACGGTGACGATCGACCCGACAGGCGCCAACATCGCCGTCTATGAACAAGGACCGTTCGCGTTCAGCACTCGGCTTGGCTATGAGATGGGCCGCAAGGAAGACGACTCCGACCATCTGCGCGGCTTGGGGGACGTCGACATGGGCGCGACGGTCGGCGTGAAGGCAGCGGCGAAGTTCGGTCCGGCCGAAATATTCGCGCAACTGGACAAGACCATCGGTGGCAGCGATGGCCTGGAGGGCAGGGTGGGGATCGAGGTGATCCGGCCTCTGTCTCAATCGTTGATGATCGGCGCCAGCGTGTCCGCCGTCTTTGCCGACGAAAATTACATGCAGGCCTATTTTGGCGTCACGCCCGAACAATCGGCTCGCTCGGGGCTGGCGCGCTATGATGCCGGCGCTGGTTTGAAGCGCGCCGATTTTTCGATTTCCGCCACATATATGCTTGACGAGAACTGGATGGTGCGCGGCGAAGCGGGGGTCGGCGTTCTCTTGGGTGATGCTGCCGACAGCCCTGTTGTCGTCGAAAAGATCCAGCCTTCAGGAATGCTTCTCGTCGGATATCGGTTCTGACGCCTACCCAGGCACCAAATGCAGGCTAGACAAACTCCGGAATGGCACAGCAACGGCACCAAAGCGATTTGAGCGCCGAATCCAGGTCGGCAAGGCAAGGTTCGCGCATCCTCATTGTCGAAGACGATCTTGAGATCGCGCGCATGCTGGGCGAGACGCTCACCGACAACGGCATGATCGTGGAAATTGCCGAGAGCGGCGTCCAGATGAATGCCGCGCTTCGCAACCAGAAATTCGATCTCATCGTGCTCGATGTCATGCTGCCGGGCGAAAACGGTCTCAACATCTGTCGCCGTCTTCGTGCCGGAACCAACATTCCGATCCTGATGCTGACCGCGCTCGGTGAGGAAATCGACCGCATCTTCGGGCTGGAAATCGGCGCGGACGACTATGTGACGAAACCGTTCAGCGCACGCGAACTGACGGCCAGGATACGGGCGCTGCTGCGCCGTACAGCCTATGCTCCAGACGAGCGGGACTGGTCGAAGGTGCTTCGTTTCAACGGCTGGCGCCTCGATCCCATACGACGGCAATTGCATGACCCCAACAATGCGCGGGTTACGACCACGACGCATGAATTCGACCTGTTGCTTGCGTTTTGTCGCAATGCAGGCCGGGTTCTCTCGCGCGAGGAACTTCTGGGCGTAACCCATGCCGGGCTCGCGGGGCCGATCGAGCGTAGCGTCGATGTCCATATCAGTCGAATCCGCAGGAAGATCGAAAAGGATGCGCGCGATCCGGTGCTTTTGAGGACTGTTCGGTTGGG
This sequence comes from Mesorhizobium sp. M0518, assembly GCF_040321125.1. Classification (NCBI taxonomy): domain Bacteria; kingdom Pseudomonadati; phylum Pseudomonadota; class Alphaproteobacteria; order Hyphomicrobiales; family Phyllobacteriaceae; genus Mesorhizobium; species Mesorhizobium sp. M0518. Next base: position 177,870 of record NZ_JAMYQY010000005.1, on the reverse strand, counting down.
TGGCTACATCTTCACCGCGACGGTGGAGGAAGCATGAGGGGTTTCATCCGCCGTTTCTTGCCACAGTCCGTGCGTGGGCAGTTTGTGGCAATCATTTTCATCGCGGTGATCGTGATCATGTTCGTCGGTTCGGTCGTCGAGATTTTCATAGAGAACGTCGACCTTCCCGCCGCGGAAGATAACGCAAGGCGTGCGGCCGTTGTTGCTGCCTTGTTGCAAGAAACGCCGGCGGAGGCGCGTGGGGCAATTCTGGCGACAGCAAAGCGGGCCGGCTTTGATTTCGAGATATTGCCCAAGGACCAGATACGCGGCATTCCCCAGTCCTATCTGCAATGGCGAAGTGTCGAATGGCTTTTGCGTATCGACAGGGGGACGGTTGATGGACGCTGGCTAAGGATCGGCGGCCGATACGCATTTGTCATCGATTTGGACCAGCAGGACGTCCTGGCCCATTTCGGCATGCCCGATTCCTGGCTGACATCGGGCCTCGTCCGTGCCTCGTTCTACAGGTTCATGGCTTTCGTCGCCTTGCCCGTGCTGATCTGGCTGTTTGCGGTTTGGGCCGTGACGGATCCATTGAAGCGCATCTCGGCAGCAGTCGGTTCGGCCGAGATCGAGAATGGCGAACAGCTCTTCGTCGAACACGGCTCCATTGAAATGGTGGGCTTGGCGCGCGCCCTGAACAGGATGAGGACGCGCATCCGCACCATGATCGAAAATCGCACGCGCATGTTGCGCAGCGTCAGTCATGATCTGCGCACGCCGTTGACGCGGCTGCGGCTTCGCGCCGAGCGTATGGATGATGGCCCAATCCGAACCGCAATCCTGTCCGATGTCCAGCACATCGAAATCTTGATCGACGAGACCCTGACCTATCTGCGCAACGATGTTTCGACGGAGAAGCTGCAGCGCGCCGACATTGCCAGCGTTCTGCAAACCGTCTGCGCCGAATTCTCCGATGTCGGATTTCCTGTCTCATATTCCGGGCCGGACCGGCTCCTGGGCTGGTGCAAGCCCAATGCATTGGCGCGTGCCATCGCCAATCTTTGCGACAACGGGGTCAAATTCGCTGGCAATGTCACGGTCGCCTTGACGGCGACCGGCACGGCGGCGCGCATCACGGTAGGGGATGACGGGCCGGGTATTCCGATGACGGCACGTGCTCGTGTTTTCGAACCATTCTTCAAGGAAGATGCGTCGCGCGGCATTGCATCGAAGCATGGCTTCGGTCTGGGCCTCTCGATCGTTGCCGACATCGTCCAGGGGCACGGCGGCAGGATCGAATTGGAGGACAACCAGCCCAGCGGACTGGTCGTTACCATCGACCTGCCGAATGCTGCGGATTTGCAGTCGGCATAGACGGCCTCCTGCCGGGTAGATGCGCCGCTAGGCCGGCAGGCCGGGGCGATCGAGCTTTTTGGGCGACAGCGTGAAAATCTCGCACCCTGTGTCGGTCACGCCGATCGTGTGCTCGTACTGCGCCGACAGCGAGCGGTCGCGCGTCACCGCGGTCCAGCCGTCCGACAGAACCTTCACATGCGGCCTGCCCAGATTGATCATCGGCTCGATGGTGAAGATCATGCCTGGCCGCATCTCGACGCCCTCATTGGCGCTGCCGTAATGCAGGATGTTCGGCGCGTCATGGAACAGCTGGCCGACGCCGTGGCCGCAGAAGTCGCGCACCACCGAGCAGCGCTCGCCTTCGGCAAAGGTCTGGATGGCGGCGCCGATGGCGCCGGTGCGGGCTCCCGGCCTGACCGCCGCAATGCCGCGCATCAGGCATTCATGAGTGACTTCGAGCAGGCGCTCGGCGGCGCGCTTGATCGTGCCGACCGGATACATGCGCGAAGAATCGCCGTGCCAGCCGTCGAGGATGTAGGTGACGTCGATGTTGACGATGTCGCCATCCTTGAGCGGCTTGTTGTCGGGAATGCCATGGCAGACGACATGGTTGATCGAGGTGCAGGACGATTTCGTGTAGCCGCGATAGTTGAGCGTCGCCGGCAGCGCGCCGTGGTCCATGCCGAATTCGAAGACGAAGCGGTCTATTGCTTCGGTGGTGACGCCGGGCTGGACCATCGGCACCAACTCGTCGAGGCAGCGTGCGGTGAGATCGCATGCCTTGCGCATGCCGGCAAAGCCGTCCTCGCCATAGAGGCGGATCTGGCCGGTATTTCTGAGCGGGGCCGTGGCGGCGTCGAGATAGGTGACCATTCTGTCCGTGTAGCGGGTAGGGCTCTGCAGGAGAGCCAGCGTGAAAATTTCCCCAGATTTGGCACTTGAGGGCAAAAGGTTCAAGGAAGAACTGTTTGATGCAGCCGCGCGCTTCCGGATATTTGCCTCGCATCGGCGATGTCTTACCGGTTTTTGCCCGGTTTGCTTCCCTTTCCGGCCGTGGTGCGTTAGGGCGGGTGATGTTTTCGAGATCGCGTCCCTTCGGGGCGGCCAGGCAAACCGGATGGCCTGAAGCGCCGCTGACGGCAGCGTGCTCATGCCTGATGCGCATGGTGCTGCTGGCGATGCTGTGCTTCGGCCTGCCGGCGGCGTCAGCCTTTGCGGGGTCTGCGCCAAGCGGTGCCAGTGTCGGTGTCGAGCGGTCGGGCGAGGTGGCGGCGCTGCTGCGTGTCACCGGCAAGGCGCAAGCGCTGGAAGTTCGTGCCGGCCGTCCGCTCCTGGTCAAGTTCGCCGGCGGCCATCCCGCGCTTCCGGTCCCTGACGCTGTTTTTCTTTGGGCCGAAGGAACATCGCAAAGAGCGATGGTTTCGGGATATGGGGCCGCCTCGGTTCCCGGGGCGCGCACCAACCAGCCGCGCGCACCGCCGACCATCACGGCCTGAGCGGTCCAGAACCGTACCCTTCACCTCATCGTTATTCCTGTTTGCGTCGTGATCGTGCGGCGGCTGTCGGCCGCGCAGCGGTCGCGCGGCGCGTCTTTTTCCGGATCATTTCAATGCAACAACGCATCAAGACATTCAAAACCCTGTCGCGCGCGGCCTCGGCTGCCACGTTCCTCTCCGTCCAGATTGCCGCCATTCGCATGGCCTTCGGCGCGGAGACAGATCTGGCGAACCAGTGAGCACGTGTCGCCCAAGGCATATCATCGGTGCGTGATTGTTTTGGGCGACGTGGCGGTCCAGCGACCCAAGTGACGACACATTTCTGGACCAAAAGCCCGGCAAAGCAACTTTTGACGACGAATGGCGTTGCCTCGGTGACGCCAGTTCGGGAGATAGGAAATGGACAGACTGCAATTCGAGGTGCCGGTGCGCATCGCACCCGCGCCCGGCCTGCCAGTCGAGGAGATTTACGGCGTCGAACAGGCGCTCGACTTTCTCCAGGACTGGCCTGTGCGCCGTCAGGGCCCGATCTATCAGAAGGCGTTCAACGCCTGCTTTGGCGCTACGGTGGACGTGGTCAAGACCGAGGATGCGTGCCGGGCCTTCATGGCGTTTTGCCGGGCGAGCGGACTGATGGCCAGGGATATGATGACGCCGCGCAAGCGCGGCGGTGAGGCGAGGGCGTTCCAGGCGTAAGGCCGTCGCCCGTTTCGCCTGGCTCGATTGGCACGCCAACGAACGCGGTTGAACGCCCATGAGGATCTCGCACGCGCCTGCGCGGGTCTCGTCCGCGATGACTGCACCAGGATGCACCATCGTCGGCGCCGTTAAGCTTCCGTTTCCATCTTCCCGGCTATGCCATTGCTTGTTGGCAGTGGTTGATTCGTTGCATCAGTCTCATGGTTCGGAAGATGTCTCCAGAAAAAGTTCGTGCATTCCCGATCGACCGTCAGGTATTCTTGGTTCGAGAGGTTGCTGCCAAGCTCGGCAATCTGCATGGCGAGACCGCCACCTCCTTCTGGAGGGCCAAAGCGTCGGAGTTGCTCGATCTTGTGGTCGGATCCGGCAGGGACAGAACGGCAGCCAGCGATGAAGTGCGCAGGTTTTTCCTGGCCGTGCAGCGAGAGATGTTGGCTGATACGGTCGCGGAGTCGATGCCAATTCTTTCCGCTTGAAGCAAATCCTGAACCTCCATCCTCCACACATGCATCAGTAATTTGTAAATACGCTTACTCCGGTGTGTTTTTCGGAGACCCGGTCGTTGTTCGCGCGGTCTCGGCTGCGAATCCGGCAATTTCCCGCCGGCCTTGAGGGGCGGCCCACTCTGAGACATCGATGCGCTTGCGCGTTGGTCAGCCAGCGAAACACTTCTTTTTTGAAGCCAATGGACCACTGCTCAAAAATGCAACGAACTTTTTAGCCATTCGTTCATCTATGCGTGCTTTCTAATTTAAACCATGGCCTTGAGTAGCTTCACCCGTGTTCGGCTTGTAATGGACGCCATGCGCCGCAGCACGGGCGCGAATGTCGCTACGATTTTTGCCTTGACCTTGCCGGTCGTTGTCGGCGCTGCGGGCTTCGGCGTCGAGACCTCCTATTGGTACTACAACAGCCTGAGATTGCAGGCGACGGCCGATGCAGCCGCTTATGCCGGTGCGCTCGAACAGATCTCGGGTTCCGACAAGCCGACGATCGTCGCGGCCGCGACCCAGTCCGCGGCGTCGAACGGACTGGGCTCGGGCACGATCGTCGTCAATACGCCCCCAGCGTCCGGACCGAATACGGCAAAAAAAGCGGTCGAGGTGATCGTAGGCCAGAAGCTCGACCGGATGTTCACCCTGATCTTTACACAGGAAAAGGTTCCCGAACAGGCGAGGGCGGTGGCCGTCATTACCGATGCCTCGAGTGCCTGCATGCTCGCGCTCGATCCATCCGCTTCGCAGGCAGTGCTGTTTTCCGGCAGTACCAGCGTTAAGCTCAGCGGCTGCTCGGTCATGTCCAATTCGATCGCCTCGGACGCCATCAAGCTTCAGGGCTCGGCCGGTCTGCAGGCCGATTGCCTGATATCGGCGGGCGGTGTCTCTCTCAGCAATCCCGTCAGGACCGTCTGCGCGGCCCCGATCACCCAGGCACTGCCTGCCGGCGATCCCTTTGTCGACCTGCCGGCCCCGGTGGCCGGGACCACCTGCCAGAACGACAACAAGGCGACGCTCGGTCCAGGCACCTATTGCAGCGGCATGAACCTAAAGGGCAATGTCACGCTTTCGCCCGGCGTCTATGTCGTCCAGGGCAGTTTCAAGATAAACGCCAATGCGGCCATCACTGGCAGCGGGGTGACCATCTTCATGTCGGGCAGCTCGACTGTCAGCATGAATGGCAATGCGTCCGTGAACCTCAGCGCGGCGACTTCGGGCACCTACTCAGGCGTTCTGTTCTACGGCGACAGGACCGGCATGAGTGCATCCAGCACATTCAACGGCACGGCGGACTCGCTTTTGACCGGGGCGATCTATTTCCCCAAGCAGCAAGTGAACTATCTTGGCAACTTCTCGGGCAAGGGCGGCTGCACCAGGGTCGTCGCCAATACGATTCAATGGTCCGGTAATTCAACCATCAATCAGGATTGCTCAAGCCTCGGAGTGCCCAACATTCCAGCCGCGCGGTCCGTGGCACTTTCCGAGTAGCCCCGTGGGGCGCCGATCGATGCCGAACCTTGGCGATGATTCGGGCGTTGCGGCGGTCGAGTTCGCGATGGTGCTGCCCATTCTGTGCCTGGTGCTGCTTGGTATACTGGACGGCTGGTCCTACGTAACGAGTTCACTGTCGATGCGCGCCGGTGTGAAGACCGCCGCGAACCTGGTCATGAGCGGATCGACCGATGATGCGGCGACCCAAGCTCTTGCCATTGCGAGCTGGGAAAATCGGCCGGAGGACGGTCAGGTCACGCTAAGCCGCATCCGTATGTGCGGGGCGACGGTGGTCGACGTGTCCACCATGTGCAGTGGGCCGAAGGTGCCGGCGGTCTATGTCCAGATACAGGCATCGGGCACCTGGGTGCCGCCAATTGCCTTCGGCCCATTTGCCACTTCCACTGTAATCGGTCACCAGGAGATGATCCGTGTCCGCTAGGGTAAGCGCGTTCCGGCAGGATCGATCGGGCGGGGCCGGGCTGGAGTTCGCGCTAATCGCCCCCTTCCTCGTCATGCTGCTGTTCGGGATCTTCGCTTTTGGCTGGTCGATGCACTCGGTCTCCAGTGTTCGCTATACGCTGGAGACGTCAGCGCGCTCGCTGCAGCTTAAGAACACGCTGACCCAGGCCGACATTCAATCGATCGCCACGCAGAAATTGCAGGCCTTGGGGTTTAAGGACGTGAACGTCACCATCGCCATCGACCCGGTGAGCGGCGGCTTCCGCATGGCGCATCTGACCGCGGCCTATGCCTTCGTCATCGACTTTCCCTACTTCAGTTCCTTCCCCATCAACTACGCGACAACCGTTACCGTGCCGCTGCTTGGCAGCGGCTAGGCTGTGGCCTGATAGCTTCGCGTGCTGGGGCTCTGCTTACTTGTACGCCTTGAGCGCGATTAGACCACCGAGAATGGTTATCGCCATCAGGATCAGCGCCCACGACACGACGTTATGCGACAGACGCCTCCGGCGGCCGCGCAGGGTCCGGTCCCGCTAGCGTTTGGCCTGATCAGCCCCTGTGTTTTGTCGATCCACATCCTTCCCCACGAGCAGAATGCGACTCATGCCGGCTGGTGTCCAGATCGGCACCGGTTTTGGCGGTCGCGCTGCAAGCCTGGCTCTCAGCCTGCTTTTGATGGCAAGGGGCTAGATAATATATTCATTAGTGCTAATATTGAGATGACGTTACGTCATGTCGGACCATCTATCGGGTGCAATAAAGGGGGTTCCAATGAGAGTGGCTGTATTTTGCGCGGCTGTGGTTTTCGCTGCGACTGGTGTCGCTGATGCCAAGGAAAAGAAGGTGGCGGTCAGTGATGCCGCCGCCTTGTGTTCCACCAACCCGTCAGCCAAGAAGCCCGTTCCAAATCTGGACTGCGGTGTCACCGGAACCGCCAAATCGCAAGATAGCGGCGCAAAGGCAGAGCCGCGCCTCGGATACGACTCCAACCCGTGGATTGTAACAGGCTTTTGACTTCGCATGGCGAATGCCGGTTGAAGCGCTGAAGAGAGTCGTCTTGACCGACGGGCGCCGCCCCCTGGGAGTGGAACGCAAGGGTCGGGCGCCGTTGAGAAGAAGGATGCGCAAATGGCCGCCTATCTGATCGCGGATGTAGACATAAAGGACGCTGCCGTGTTCGAGGAATACCGGCGGGATGTGCCGGCCACCGAGGAGCGTTATGGTGGGAAATATCTAGGTCGTGGCGGTGCGACCAAGGTTTTGGAAGGTGATTGGGAGCCACACCGTTTGGTTATTATCGAATTTCCCGACATGACGTCATTGATGGGCTGGTACAATTCGCCGGAATACGCGCGCCTTATCGAAATCCGTAAGCGTTGCGCCAACACCAGGATAATTGCGCTTGAGGGGATCGCAACACCCACTGTTTGACAGTGGTGACTCGGCTCCGCCTTCATCAGGCAGAATCCGGCTTTTGCCCGAATCCGCACACCGCGAAGTCAGCTGTTTAAAGCCGGGAAACCAGGCAATAAATACGGGCTTACCACCACTGCGGGGCTTTCTCATCATCGCAGTGCCGAGAACCCAACTCGACCGTGCAATTGAAAAGCCCGCCACGGGGGCGACCTGCGGCGGGCTCTTGGAGCGGCTACATCCCTGAGGAATCGACCACTTTGTAGCAGGATTATGACCCGTGTGACCGCGTTAGCCTATGGTGTGATCGCGGAAGACAGGTCTTCGTTGAAGATAACGGCAGAGAGCTTCCCAGTGGCGGGCCATAGGGCAATCCCAGGTGCGGACCTCTGGATTGCCCATTTTTCTTGGAACCGTCGTGCCGCAGCGAAGTTCGGTACCAAAGGGACATTCCGAAATGGAGTTGATCATGAAACAGGTTCTTTTCGCTTCAGCCATTATGGCACTGTCAACTGGCCTCGCATTTGCGCAATCGACCGACACGACCACAGGCGGATCGTCGACCTCGACAACCAAGACCATGCCGAGCACTACGACCGATCAGGGCACGGATTCGACCACCACGAGTGGAACGAACTCGAACTCCGCCAAGGACTGCGCTCCGGGTCAACAAACTGGCAGCGCCAAGCAGGCCGCCCCAGGTCAACAGGACACCGATGCTAACTCGGCTGCTCCTGGTCAGATGAAAAAGACCACGGAAGGCTGCTGACCTGCCTTTGGACTGTCCCAGGTTGATGCATAGCGGTCGATTCTCAGGATGTAGCCGCTTTCGAAAAGCCTGTCGTGCTAGGCCGCCAAGGCGGGTTCGCCTCGCTGAAGGACTTCTGGGAGGTCCAATGAGGATGCGCCTAAACACCCTTTCAGCCGCCATTTATGTTAGACATCTCTAAAGTGCAGATGAGCCGCTCGGCTTTAGAGTGCGCCAAGGGCCTGCATTCGAGCTCTAACTTGTTGTGCTTTTTCATCCGGGGGGACACCAGTATGACAAGCGAACGTCAGCACGAATACGAACTGGGGCATTCGGAAAGAGAACTGAAAAGGCTTGCGACGCAGGCGACATTGGTTGACCCGATGACACGGAATTACCTGCGGCGAGCTGGTCTCCGAGCGGGAATGCATGTCCTTGACGTGGGGAGCGGCGCCGGGGATGTCGCCTTTCTCGCGGCTGATGTTGTCGGACCCACAGGTCTTGTCATCGGCTCTGACAGGTCGGCGGAGGCTCTTGACGCTGCTCGGGCGAGAGCCGCGCAACGTGGTTTGGAGAATGTAATCTTCCACCAATGTGATCCTGCCACCTTCACTTTCGATGTATCGTTCGACGCTATCGTGGGCCGATACGTATTAATGTTCTCGCCCGATCCCGTCGAAATGTTGAGGGGCGTTGCGCGGCATCTTGCTCCCGGCGGCGTGATAGTATTCCACGAAGTCGATTGGACCGGCGCTGCCTCATTTCCCTCCGTCCCGACCTACGACAACTGCTTTCGATGTATCGTTGAGACATTTCGTCGGGTAGGGACCAACCCAAACATGGGCCTGCAACTCCATTCGACCTTCCTCAAAGCCGGGCTGCCGGCCCCTAGCATGGCGGTAAGTGCTCTAGCCGGAGGTGGATCAGACAGTCTGAGCGGCATTGATCTGATCTCCGATCTCGCAGCGATCATGGCTCCGGTCATGGAGCAGATGGGCGTTATCACAGCTTCAGAACTCGGTCCCGAGACGCTTCAAGATCGAATTCGCGCAGAGGTTTATGCAAGCGCAAGCGTGGTGGTCGGCCGATATGAGGTGGGTGCCTGGTCGCGACGAATGTAAGCACCATGATCATGCCTATGCCTTCTACGTCGCTTTCCTCGCCGAGCCGCCGCTTGATGTCACGGGCGGCGCTCGTGCGGGATATCGGCCCTCCAGCATTCAGCCCACGATGACCTGAAAGCCGGCCCATCGCCTCCTGACAGTCAATCTCAGGGTCACTCGCGCTCATGGTGCGTTGATCATGCGTTTCCTTCCACAGTGCTGTCCTCGTCCAATGCATGCGGAACCGGCAGATACGCATTAGCGACAGCCAATCGCCCACTATCGTTCGGATGGTCCGCCCTCCTGAGCCCCATTTCTTCCGCCACGCCCGACAGGGGCTCTTGGACCCTCGGGTCAAGCGCTGGGTTACGTTTCGGAGCATCAGGGCCGCTCGTAGGAGCATTACCAGAAGGTCCGCGCGGGAAAGGTCGGCGGGCGGGTTCTTTGTTAAAATCGCCCGGCAGCCCGAAAAAAGTTTTCCAGACCGGTGCGGATTTGTTCCCAACCCCACTACTGCTGCTCGGGCATTTCAGTATTTTCCTGAGGGTCTTTTTTCACGCCTGGGCTGGGTGACGTGTCCGCTGGCGCATTACCGCCCTGGTTTTGCTCAGGAGCACGCTTGAACGGTGCCGTCTGCCAAGAGCCGTTCGATAAAGGCGTGAGTACAAAGAATGCTATCAGGCCTAGAAAAAGGACGGCGATAACCGCCACGCCCCACGCCATGAGTCTTCGCGTGCCACGCTGTTCTTGCCTGCGAGATAGATTGTCCGCCATTGCTCCGGCCTTTCGTGACGTGGCGCTGGTGAGCAACGCGCCTTCCCGAACTCGGTTCCGCCCGTCGTCCGACATCAGGCTTCGCCTTGAGGCGGCTTCCCGTCGCAGTGACGGTCTGCGGTTTCTGCTTTCTGCTCCGGGGGTGGCCTCTCCGCTCGAATCACCGGTTCCAGGTCGTTGGGAAAATTGGGCGCGTCGACTGGCAGTTTCGGCAGCAAATCTTTTTCGTCCGGTGATAGCGACGGAAGTATCTCTGCCACCTCGGCCAGGATGTCGTTTACGATCCCGTTCATTGCGTGCCTGCTGCGAAAATATCTCCTCTCGAACTTCGCTATTGCATCAAAGTTCCGGCCCATAAGGATGCTTCGTCATTCAGTGGCACGGGACAGGACCGGTGAATTGGCCAATGTTCGAACCCTGCTGGTGATCTGATTTCCATCCAAGGTTTGGCCCGCTGCCGAGCGGTGGGGGCTTTTTTATGTATTAGCGGAACCTGATATGTCGAGGCGGGTTGGAAATGGCGGCAGCGTCCCCCGCTGCCGGGCCGAGGCTCCAAGCCCCGGCCGGGTCCGCCTCTGCCCGCCAGTGGGGGCGGACCCACTGGAACACGCTCCGAAAAGGAGGTTTGGATCGCGCTCGGTTCCCCTGGCGGAGCAGAACATCGGAAGGCCGTCACTGCTCCCTCAGGGCGACAAAATTGATGGGAACATTTTAGCAAACTGTAAATTGAAGGTTCTTCTGCAGGAGGCCAAACTGTCCCAGCGGAGCGTCGACAAAGACCGGTTGGAGCGCGCAGACCGTGAGGCAAAGATTGCTAACGCGGCCGAGAGAGAGGCGCGAGATACAAAAACTGCCCGACTTCGAGAACAACGCCTTGCTGCCGAAGCCAAGGCTTCACAAATCAAGAAAGGTCGATCCGGGTGCTAGGTCGCTTTAGCCGCTGATGCTCGCGCTCGATGCTCGGCTGCTTGATCGGGCCGACTACGGTCGCTTGCCAGCCCGATGGCGATGAGGAATATAATCCTTCCGTTGCGGCGATCCCCTCAAACGGAGTTCGCACAAATGGCCCGATCGAAACCTTCCAAGCAGTTATCACAGGTTGAATCGAGCGCTTTCTGGTGGCAGCGGAAGCGCTGCACCTGAGCATCGTCAAGCCGTTCATATCGCCGCTCTGCGACCACTACAGACAGACACGCGTCTTACATGAGGTGCTTTTGAAAGCCGTGCGGGATGTGACCGGAAGGGAAGTCGAGTTCATCCGGTGGAACACTACTGGGCCGGTGCTACCCACTTAAGGCCTGACGTGTCGGTTAGTCCTTCTAGCAGCTTGCGCGACTCTGCGATTGTGCGGCGCGTCTCCGCGATGGCCGAAAGCATGTTGTCTGCCTCAGCGACCGCATGTCGCTGGCGTCGGTGCGCCGCCATAATGAATAGCTCTAAGGCGATGTCCTCATCCATCGGGCAGCTCACGCACCCACTCGAACGTGACCTTCACGGTGAATAGCGGCTTGCTGGTGTGGTCGCGGACACGGATGGCAACTTTCCTGAAAGTTTCCGGCATCTGGTCTTTGGCTATTTCGAGTAACGCTGTTGCTGCCTCATCTTCAGCGGCTTTCCGGCTTTTAAGCTCGGTGCCTTCAGGGTCGGGAAACACTTCGCCATCGTCCGTTAGATCAAAGAAGAAGCGGGCCATATGGCCTTAATTCCTAACCCCGAAACTACTTGCTGGTTATCCAGTCCACCAAGCCAACTTCGATCTGCTCGCACCCGACATATTCGCGGACCAAGCATGAGGACATTGACGCGCTGCTCTGGTCGTTCCTACCGGAAGAAGTATTGGAAGAGGCGGTCAACGCTTCGGAAGGCGGCGCAGCCTGAACTGTCGCGTTTGGCCCGCTACCTCACGGTGGCGGGCTTTTCTCAGTCACGTTGATTCGGTTTGTGCGCGAACGTCCGCTGAAATTCGCTGCGCTTATTCGACGCTTATGTGACGAATGGGGTACAGATTCGGCTAAGTCGTTGAAAGATCTGGTACGCCCAAGGGGAATCGAACCCCTGTTACCGCCGTGAAAGGGCGGTGTCCTAACCGCTAGACGATGGGCGCGCTCAGACGAAGCGGCTTATACTGGCGTTGTGCGCAACCGGCAACCCGTCAGGTGCCACCTTGGACAACTTTTTTCCGGGCCTGCCAAATCAACGATTTCCCGAAGTTGGCGAGCTTGACGATTAGCGGGGACGCCGCATCGCTCTGCTCCGGAATGATGAAGTTGGGAAGGCTTCGGCCAATCCGATATTCGGGATGCCCAACGGAACGATCTTGGCCGCCAGCCGATCTCAGATCCGCGCTAGCCGTCACCGCCGCTGCGCCGGCGGCAGCGCCAGTTCCAGTCGCGCTCGGGGCCGACGTCGACGTGAACCGATTCTGTGTGGCAGTAGGTGCCGACGCCGCCGCGGCCGGGCATGCTTCTGATGTAGCTCGCCAGTTCCCATTTCGAAACGCCGGGCACCTGGATGTCGGCGGCGGCGCAATACATGTGCAGCGAATTTTTGGCGCCGTTGGCGCGCCGGTTGCGGGCCGGGTCGCGATAGCCTGACGTCACCGTCATCTTGCGGCCGTAGTGGCCTTCGATCGTCTTCAGCACACGCACCAGCGACGGCTTCAGGCAGGCCACGTCGACGCTCTCGTTCTGCTTGAGCAGCCCGTTGGGCGCCAACCGGGCCATGCCGGCGGCTGACGCAACCTGATAGGAGCCGCCGATTGGCCCCTCATCCTCGTTGAGGTCGACGTCGCTTTCGTCATCGAGGCCGGACTTGCGCTTGATCTCGAACAGGGCCGTTTGGCGCACGCCGGGCAGGGCATCGCTGCCAGTGACGTGGCCGGTATCGCCGCCGAGCGAAGCCAGCTGCACCGGCTTGGCCGTGGAACTGGCCGAGGCAAGCGTGATGATCGGCTTTGCCGCTGCTGGCGCCGCTTTTGCCTGCGCCGGGGGCTGCTCGCCCGTCCGGGCGTTGCTGATGATGGGGGCTGGTGTCGCCGAGGCTGGCGTTGCGCCAAACATCGAGGCGAGGAAGCCTTTCTTCTTTGGTGCTTCGGCCTGCGGCATCTCGCCAGCTGTCACATAGACCGGGTTGTTCATGGCCGGAACGGCAGCGGGCTTCGGCGCCGCCACGTCGCCGTCGACCGCGGCAATCTGCTGGGCGACCGCGTCGGTTTGGCGCGCGGTCTGTGCCTGCTGCGTCAGCGATTGCGGCGTGTTTCCAACGATGGTTTCGGCGCCCGCCGGCGTGGTCAGCGGAAAGGCAGCTCCCGGTTTGGACATAGGCACGTAGGCGACTTTTTCAGGCAGCGCCGTATCGCTTGCCGTCATCACCGTCGTCTGCTCGGTCGTGATATCAGACGAATCGGAGGCGATCGCCTTGCCGCTGGAGGCCGCGTTTATGTCCGATGCGGTGGCATTGTAACCGGGCATTCCGACCGACATTGTCGGGTCGCCAGCCGAAGTGCAGGAGGCCAGAAGCAAGGAGCAGAGCGCTGCCACAATGGCGCGGCGTTCTCCCTTTGCGAGGCTCCATCCTGCTGATTTCAAAGTCAAATTCCCCCTCGATGTCCGGTCGGTATATCCTTGGCGCCACACGCATGCGTCGATGCCAGGGTGACCTTTGTCTCCGATCCGGAAACGAGACCTGTGTCAAATCCGCAAGCCTGAAAGTATTTTTGCGGTGATTGCCGAATTACGGCCGCTTGATGGTTGACGACACCATTTCGCCCGCTTTTGGCGGTCCGTCAACTCACCACACATTACAGTCCGTTACACACGTACTTTCACATAGGTGCCGGGAGCATCACCCAAGGTTTTCATATGCTTGCCCGGTTTGCGGGCAGGCACGCGCGTGTTGTCCTTGGCCTCTATCCAGTCTTGCCAGTGCGGCCACCAGGATCCTGGATGGTCGGTGGCATTGGCTATCCACTGGCTAAAGTCGCCCGTCGGCATACCCCCGGTCCAATACTGGTATTTGTTGGATGCCGGCGGATTGACGACACCGGCGATATGGCCCGATCCGGCCATCACATACTCGACTGTGCCGCCGAAATATTTCGAGCCGAGGAACACCGAAAGCGCCGGCGCGATGTGATCTTCCTTGGAGGCGAGGTTGTAGACCGGGATGGTGATGTCGCCGAGCGAGACCGTATGGCCCGCCAGTTCCATCGTGCCTTGCGAAAGGTTGTTCTCGAGATAGCAGTTGCGCAGGTAGAAAGAGTGATTGGCCGCCGCCATGCGGGTGGAATCTGCATTCCAGTAGAGCAGGTCGAAGGGCAGGGGATCCTTGCCGCGCATGTAGTTGTTGACGACATAGGGCCAGATCAGGTCGCCTGAGCGCAGCATGTTGAAGGCGGTCGCCATCTTGGTGCCGTCGAGATAGCCTTTTTCGCTCATCGACTTTTCCACAGCGGCGACCTGTTCTTCGTCGACGAACACTTTCAGGTCGCCGGCATGGGTGAAGTCGACCTGCGTGGTGAAGAACGTAGCCGATTTTATGCGGTCGTCGCCCTCTTGCGCCATCAGCGCCAGTGCCGCCGCCAAAAGCGTGCCGCCGACGCAATAGCCGATCGCGTTGACGTCGCGTTCGCCGGTGGCCTTCTCGACCGTGTCGAGGCCATATTGCAGACCCTCGCGGATATAGGCTTCCCAGCTCTTGGTGCCGTGGCGCTCGTCCGGATTGATCCAGGAGATGACGAACACGGTGTGGCCCTGTTCAACCGCCCAGCGAATGAAGGATTTCTGCGGGTTCAGATCGAGGATGTAGAATTTGTTGATCCATGGCGGGCAGATCAGCAGGGGCCGCTTGAGCACCGTCTCGGTGGCCGGGTCGTACTGGATGATTTCGGCGACGTCGCTGCGGCCGACCACCTTGCCGGGAGTGGTGGCGATGTTCCTGCCGATCTCGAAGGGGGAGTAGTCGGCCTGCCGCAGCTTCAGGTCGCCCTTGCCGGCGGCGATGTCCTCGGCCAGCATCTTCATGCCGCGCACCAGGTTTTCGCCGTTCGAGGCGACGGTTTCACGGAACAGTTCCGGATTGGTCAGGATGAAATTCGACGGCGAGATGGCGTTGGACACCTGCTTGACGTAAAAGCCGGCCTTGTGGCGGGTGTGCTCGTCCAGACCTTCGGCGTGCTCGACCAGATCGGCCGCCCAGCGCGAGGTGACGAGATAGGCCTGCTTGAGGAAATCGAAGAAGGCATTGCGGCCCCATTCCGGGTCGAGGAAGCGCTTGTCCCCGCGCTCCGGCTTGACCGCGTCCTCGGTGTCTTGCGCGGCGTTGCTGGTGCGCTGAATGGCGTTGGCCCAGACCGTCATATAGCCGGAGAACAACCGCGTCTGCGCTTCCAGCGCGCGCTGCGGATCGGCAAGCCAGTATTCGCTGAGCTTGGAAAAGGTCTTCACCATATCGACAACGGGCTCGGCGACATGGTCGCGCACGTCGCCTTTTTCGCGCGGCTCAGCCCAGGCGGAAGCTGCCTTGCCGGCCTGCTCGATCATGCGCGCCATGTTCAGGGCGAAGCGTTCCGGGTCCTTCACCAGATATTGCTCGACGGTCGAAGGCTCGTCATCTTCCGCTTTGCCCGAATCGGGTGTTTTGGACATGGTTGGCGGGGTTCCTCCCGAGGCCTTTTCTTGACATATTAACATGGGACATCCGACCGGGCCAATCTCGCTCTACCTCGGCTGCCAGGGAAACAATATGACGATTAATATTGGCGAGACTGTTTTTTTCGGTGCCGGACGTTTTTGCCGCATCGGCGTGGCGATCGTCCTCATCGGGATTGCCGGGTGCTCGAGCACCAACACGAATGGCCCGACGCCTGTCGCTGCGGGTGCGGGGCCGAAGGATACCGGCACCTTTCCGAACCTGAACATCAAGCCGCAAGTGGCGGCGTCGCAGTTCACCGAAGCCGAGAAGAACGCCAAGCTCGCGCAATTGAAGGCGGATGAGAATGCGCAGGCGGCAAAGGGCGGCGGCCCGAAGGTCGCCAACCAGGCGGCGCTGACGGATCTGGCCAAGAAGCATGGCGACGAAACGCTGAGGCAGATCGAAGCCAAATGCGACCCCACCCTCGACCCTACCTGCAAATAAGTATATAGCGCGCGCCCAACACCCCTTCGCTGTCTGGAACTGCCATGGAAGAATTTCACAAGGTTCGCCGGCTTCCGCCTTACGTGTTCGAGCAGGTCAACCGGCTGAAGGCCAGCGCCCGATCGCGTGGCGCCGACATCATCGACCTCGGCATGGGCAATCCGGACCTGCCGACGCCCAAGGCTATCGTCGACAAATTGTGCGAGGTCGTGCGCGACCCGCGCACGCATCGCTATTCCTCGTCGCGTGGCATTCCGGGCCTGCGTCGCGCCCAGGCCGCCTACTATGGCAGGCGCTTCGGCGTGAAGCTCAACCCCGACACGCAAGTGGTGGCCACGCTTGGCTCCAAGGAAGGCTTCGCCAACATGGCGCAGGCGATCACGGCGCCCGGCGACGTGATCCTGTGCCCGAACCCGACCTATCCGATCCATGCCTTCGGCTTCATCATGTCGGGTGGCGTCATCCGCTCGCTGCAGGTGGAGCCGGACGACGGCTTCATCCCGGCGCTCGAGCGCGGGGTCAAACATTCGATCCCGAAGCCGCTGGCGCTGATCCTCAACTATCCGTCGAACCCGACGGCGCTGGTCGCCTCGCTCGATTTCTACAAGGATGTGGTCGCCTTCGCCAAGAAGAACGACATCATCATCCTGTCCGACCTTGCCTATTCGGAGATCTATTTCGACGGCAATCCGCCGCCTTCGGTGCTGCAGGTGCCTGGCGCGATCGACGTTTGCGTCGAATTCACCTCCATGTCGAAGACCTTCTCCATGCCCGGTTGGCGGATGGGCTTTGCCGTCGGCAACGAGCGGCTGATCTCGGCGCTGACGCGGGTGAAATCCTACCTCGATTACGGCGCCTTCACGCCGATCCAGGTGGCGGCGGCACACGCGCTCAACGGCGACGGCGCCGACATCGCCGAGGTGCGCGATATCTATCACAAGCGCCGCGACGTGATGGTCGATGCCTTCGGCCGCGCTGGCTGGACCATTCCGGCACCGGCGGCATCGATGTTCGCCTGGGCGCCAATCCCGGAGCCGTTCCGACATCTCGGCTCGCTCGAATTCTCCAAGCTGCTCATCGAACATGCCGACGTGGCCGTGGCGCCGGGTGTTGGCTTCGGCGAGCATGGCGACGAATTCGTGCGCGTCGCTCTGGTCGAGAACGAGCACAGGATCCGGCAGGCGGCGCGCAACATCAAGCGCTTCTTGTCGACCAGCGCCAAGCAGCCCAACAATGTCGTGCCGCTCTCCGCTCATCGGTAAGCTTGCCGCAGACGATTTCGATCGAATTTTGAGGGACGTCGCCGGATATGGCTGAAGCATTGCGTGTTGGAATTGCCGGCCTCGGCACCGTTGGCGCGTCGGTGGCGCGCGTGCTGCGCGACAAGGCGGTGGAACTGACCCGCCAGTGCGGCCGCGACGTCATCGTCACCGCCATCTCGGCGCGTGACCCGAAGCGCGATCGCGGCGTCGATCTCAGCTCGGCAGAGTGGTTCGACGATCCGGTCAAGATGGCGCAGACCGCCGAAATCGACGTGTTCGTCGAACTGATCGGCGGCGACGAGGGTCCGTCGCGCTCATCGGTGAAAGCGGCACTCGAAGCCGGCCGTCATGTCGTCACTGCCAACAAGGCGCTGCTGGCCAAGCATGGCGTTGCGCTGGCCGAAATCGCCGAGAAGAAGGGCGTGCTGCTCAACTACGAGGCGGCAGTGGCGGGCGGCATTCCCGTCATCAAGACCATGCGCGAGGCGATGGCCGGCAATTCGGTCACCCGCGTGTTCGGCATCCTCAACGGCACCTGCAACTACATCCTGACGCGCATGGAGGCCGAGGGCATCTCGTTTGATGCTTGCCTGAAGGACGCGCAGCGGCTGGGCTATGCCGAAGCCGATCCGACCTTCGACATCGAGGGCCACGACACCGCGCACAAGCTGTCGATCCTGACCAGCCTTGCCTTTGGCACCAGGATCGCCGCCAATGACATCTACATGGAGGGCATCTCCAACATCACCCAGGCCGACATCCGCGCGGCCGCCGATCTTGGCTACCGGATCAAGTTGCTGGGTGTCGCCCAGCGCACCGAGAGCGGCATCGAGCAGCGCGTGCATCCGACGATGGTGCCGACCGCATCGGTCATCGCGCAGGTGCATGGCGTCACCAATGCGGTGGCGATCGAGACCGACATTCTGGGCGAACTGCTGCTATCAGGCCCCGGTGCCGGCGGCAACGCCACCGCCTCGGCCGTCATCGGCGACATCGCCGACATCGCCAAGAGCCGGCCAGGATTCCAGCATGGTCCGGTCTTCGGACGGCCGGCGAAGGAGCTGAAACCCTACAAGAAGGCGCAGATGCGCAGCCATGCCGGCGGCTACTTCATCCGGCTGACCGTGCATGACCGCATCGGTGTGTTCGCGGCAATAGCCAAGCGCATGGCCGACAGCGATATTTCGCTGGAATCGATCGTCCAGCACGCGGTCAACGGCGAAGCGGCGGCACAAAAAACGGTGATCCTCGTCACCCACGAGACGACCGAGGCCGCTGTGCGCAAGGCCGTCGACGGCATCACCAAGGATGGCCATCTGACCGACAAGCCGCAGGTCATCCGCATCGAGCGGGCAGGGTAGCTTTTGCCCGATAGGCCCTGCGGGACAGGAATCCCGCAGGCATTGAGGTCCGGTCTGGTGGGGACAGCCGCCACACGGGAACGAATTGGTGTCGTCGCCGTTCTCTTGGTCAGCAACCAGAGGAACCGCTTCATGGCCGATGCCAACAAGTCCGACACCCCTAATATCGACGACATCCAGAAGACGCTGGAAAAGCAGATTGCCGATTTGCGCAAGGAGATCACCAAGATCAACAAGAGCATTTCGGCGCGGGGCGCGGAAATGCTCGATGACGCCAGCGAACAGGCGTCCGAGTTGTACGACACGGCCGCGAGCCGCGCTTCGCGTACGGCGCAACAACTGCGCAGCCAGGCTCAGTCCGTCTCGGAAGTAGCGCGCGAAAACCCCGGTACGACGACTGCCCTGGTCGGCGTGATCGGTTTGCTCGGCTTTATGGCCGGTTTCGCCATAGGTCAGTCGACGAACGATACGTCGCGCCGCTGGTATTGACCACGGCGCGATAGGGCCGGGTT
Source organism: Mesorhizobium sp. M0518 (assembly GCF_040321125.1). NCBI lineage: Bacteria > Pseudomonadati > Pseudomonadota > Alphaproteobacteria > Hyphomicrobiales > Phyllobacteriaceae > Mesorhizobium > Mesorhizobium sp. M0518. Next base: position 158,576 of record NZ_JAMYQY010000005.1, on the reverse strand, counting down.
TGCCGGCTCGTTTCCTTGTTTCAGCACATCATTTTTAAGGAGGGCACTGTGGCTTCATCCGCCTTGATTAGCATCCTGATCACATTCCTCGTCATCATCCTCGTTCTCTATCTTGTTCAGCGCCTGCCGCTCGACGGCCGGATGAGGCAGATCGTGCAGGTTATCGTCCTCATAATCGGCATCATTTCGCTGCTCAAATATCTTGCGGTTTTCTAGCGCCAAAGAGGTCTAACTTTCGCTTTTCAAGGCCGGCCCGGTTCATTGCGGCCGGCTGGCCTTGTTTCAAAAATGCGGTTTAATCGATTGATATTGCTGACTATTCGATAAAATCTTCCGCAGGTCTTGCCGTTGTCATGCTCGTTTGACAAAACAGGCCCGCCTCCGGCGGGGGCCGCATTGCCAACGAGGAAATCACCAGATGAATGTGGCCCAGAACATCGTCGCCGGCCTTGACCGGATACTCACCATGGAACTGGTGCGCGTCACCGAACGAGCCGCCGTCGCGGCCGCCAGGCTGCGCGGGCGCGGCGACGAAAAGGCGGCCGACCAGGTAGCCGTGGATGCCATGCGCCAGGAGCTCAACCGGCTTTCCATCAAGGGCACGGTGGTGATCGGCGAAGGCGAACGGGATGAGGCGCCGATGCTCTACATCGGCGAGGAAGTCGGCACTGGCAAAGGTCCGGCCGTCGATATCGCGCTCGATCCGCTCGAAGGCACGACGATTTGCGCCAAGAACCTGCCCAATGCACTCGCGGTCATCGCGATCGCCGAAAAGGGCAGCCTGCTGTTCGCGCCGGACGTCTACATGGACAAGATCGCCATCGGTCCGGGCTATGCGGACGGCGTCATCGACATCGACGCCTCGGCGGCTGAGAACATCGCCAGCCTCGCTCGGGCCAAGGGCGTCGCTGTATCGGAAATCACCACCTGCATTCTCGACCGGCCGCGCCATGCCAAGCTGATCGATGCCGTGCGCGCCACGGGGGCCGCGATCCGGCTGATCGGCGATGGCGATGTCGCCGGCGTCATCCACACCACGGACCCGGAAGAAACCGGCATCGATATTTATCTGGGCACTGGCGGAGCACCCGAGGGCGTGCTGGCCGCTGCCGCGCTGCGCTGCACCGGCGGCCAGATGCAGGGCAGACTGATCCTCGACACGGCGGAAAAGGTTGCTCGCGCGGCAAAGATGGGTATTTCCAATCCGAAACGGGTCTATCGGACGGAGGACATGGCGCGCGGCGATGTGTTGTTCGCGGCCACCGGTGTCACCGACGGCAACATGCTGGCTGGCGTCAAGTTCGGCCACAATTACATCACCACCCACACGATCGTGCTGCGCTCGTCGTCGCGGACGGTGCGCGAGATCAAGGCCCGCCATCAGGATCTGGATAAGTTCTGACGCTCGCTTGCGAAGCCGCCTTGCAATTGTTAGCCATTCGGGCGCATCCGATGATGGCTGCAGGGATTTGACGATGAAACCGTTCGACTGGCATGCGGATCCGATTTCGCGTGCCACCGCCATCACAAAGTCCTATCGCAACACCCAGAATGTGCGTCGCTTTCTCATCCGGGAATGCGGCAACGCATTCATGTTCGACCGGCCTTTCATGGCCTGGCTCAAGGACGGTGTGGAAAAGACGATGGGCGATGCGGCCGACGAATGGCTTAGGCGACAGGCTGAAAAGCGGAAAGCGCAGTTTTCTTGACCTATTCCGGGACGGCGCACACCCGTGAATCGCATGGCTTTGCCCGCCTTTGGCCTATAGAGCGTCGCGTGAACGTGACGCGCTTGAAATTGTTGCCAATGCGGGTCGTGGCCTCAAAACCGCTGCGCACTTATGGGCGGCATGCATTGTCGTGCGGCCAACGATGAGTTGGCAAAGCGTATGACCGGCGAAAAACGCCTCTTCCTCGATGTCAGGCAGTCGGTATCAGGGGTTTCCTGGGAACATCGGCTGACAGAACGCCAGGACATGATTGCGCTCGCCATCGCGCAAGGCCATGGCGTGCCCGACATCGTCGCGCGGGTGCTTGCCGGCCGTGGTGTCACCGCCGAACAAACCGAGCGGTTTCTCGACCCGACGATCCGCGATCTTCTGCCGGATCCGGCATCGCTGACCGACATGGACAGGGCGGCGGCCCGCATCGCCGCCGCAGTGATGGCCAGGGAAAAGGTGGCGATCTTCGGCGACTATGATGTCGACGGCGCCGCCTCGTCGGCGTTGCTGAAGCGGTTCCTCACGCATTTCTCGGTGCCGTCGGAAATCTACATCCCGGACCGTATTTTCGAGGGCTATGGCCCCAACCCCGACGCCATGCGCGAACTTGTTTCGCGTGGTGCGACACTGATCGTCACTGTCGATTGCGGCACCAACAGCGCCGTTTCCATCGATGCCGCCAACGAGGCCGGGGCCGACGTCGTGGTGCTCGACCACCACCAGGTCGGCGGTGCCTTGCCGGCGGCAATCGCTGTCGTCAATCCCAATCGCGACGACGACCTTTCCGGGCAGGGCCATCTCTGTGCCGCCGGCGTGGTCTTCCTCGCCCTTGTGCAGACGGCCAGGATCCTGCGTAGCCGCATGCCCGATGCTACGCCGCCAGACCTGCTTTCGCTGCTCGATATCGTGGCATTGGCCACTGTTTGTGACGTGGTGCCACTGACCGGCGTCAACCGTGCCTTCGTGGTCAAGGGGCTGCAGATGGCGCGCCAGCAGAAGAATGAAGGGCTGGCGGCACTGGCACGGGTGTCGCGCATCGGCGAGCCGATCAGCACTTTCCATCTGGCCTATCTGATCGGTCCGCGCATCAATGCCGGCGGACGCATCGGCGATGCCGCACTTGGCAGCCGGTTGCTTGCGACCGACGACCCGGTGGAGGCGCGCACCATTGCCGAGACGCTCGACCGGCTCAACCAGGAACGGCAGTTGATGGAGCAGGAGATGCTCGCGGCGGCGCGCGCCGAGGCCGATGCAGAGCTTGCCGGCGGCAATGGCCCGGCTATCGTCGTCACCGCCAGCAACAGCTGGCATCCGGGTATTGTCGGCCTGCTCGCTTCGCGATTGAAGGACCACGCCCGCCGGCCGGCCTTCGCCATCGCCTTCAACACTGTGGGCATCGGCACCGGTTCGGGCCGCTCGGTCTCGGGTTTCGACCTCGGCCGGCTGGTGCGCGAGGCGGCCGTTGCGGGGCTGATCGTCAAGGGCGGCGGCCATGGCATGGCGGCGGGCATCACCGTCGAGCGGGCGAAGCTTGGTGAGCTCAGGGCGTTTTTCGAAGAGCGGGCGGCAGCCGACGTGTTCCGCCTGCAGGGCGAGGAAAGCCTGGCCATAGACGGTGCGCTTGCCGCTGAAGGCGCGACGCTCAGCCTGCTCGATGCGCTGGAGAAGGCCGGACCCTTCGGTGCCGGGCACGCTGCCCCCGTTTTCGCGCTGCCGCGCCACCGACTAGCCGATGCGCGGCCGGTCGGCACCAACCACATCCGCGTGGAGCTGCAATCGGAAAGCGGCGGCCGCATCCAGGCGATCGCCTTTCGCGCCGTCGATACCGCGCTTGGCGAATTTCTGTTCAAGAACCGGGGCAAGACGATCCACGTCGCCGGTTCGCTGTCGGGAAATTACTGGAACGGCAACCGCACCGTGCAGTTTCGCATCACCGATGCGGCGCGTGCGTAGGTTTTGATCAGGCGAGAACGGTCTGCAGCCGGGTCAACTCGCCGATCTGGGCCATCGTCGCCTGATAGCCGATGTTGATCGCCTCGTCGGCGCGGTGGAACTCGGTCAGGCCGATATGGCTGAGCTTCGGCTGCAGCGACATATCGGGCGGGTCGCCGGCAAGCCTGGCACGCGAAATGCGGTCCTGGATGATGTTGAAGGCCTCGACCATGACGCCGGTAATGCCGAGCCGCGTCTGATGCGACTGGTGCTCGGCGTCGACCTTGCCGGGCCTTGGTGCGTCCTTTTCGATGACCAGTTCGCCGGCGCTGTGTTTTATCACCGCGGCACGGCCGAACAGATCATAGTGAAGGTTGACCGCCACGACGAGCGGCTGCTCGTAGGCGCGGCAGACCGAAACCGGTACGGGGTTGACCAGCGCGCCGTCGACCAGCACGCGGCCATTGCAATTCACCGGCTCGAACACGCCGGGAAGCGCATAGGAGGCGCGCATGGCGGTGATCAATGAGCCGCTCGACAGCCAGATTTCGTGGCCGGTGCGGATTTCGGAGGTGACCGCCACGAACGGCTTGGCAAGGTCCTCGAAACGAATGCCGGCCATGTGCTCGCGCAGCCTTGCATCGAGCTTCATGCCGCCGAACAGGCCGCTGCCGCGCAAATTGAGATCGAGCAGGCCGAAGATGCGGCGCTTGGTCAGGCTGCGGGCGAATTCTTCCAGTTCGTCCAGTTTGCCGGCGAGATAGCAGCCGCCGACCAGCGCGCCGATCGAGGTGCCGGCGATCATCGATACTTCGATGCCGGCTTCGTCGAGCGCGCGCAGCACGCCTATATGCGCCCAGCCGCGGGCGCACCCGCCACCTAAGGCGAGCGAAATGCCTGTTTTCTTCTGGGAGTTCGTTTCGGACGCGCCGCCTGACGAGGACAGGCCGTTGGCCTCCCTGACATCTGGTCTGTTACGCAATGACGCCCACTCGAGCATCATGATCTCCCTTGTCCCACGGCTACTATACGAGCGGGCCGTATCGAAATGATGAATCCGTGTGGTCGGTGTCAGGCAGAAGGTTCAAGCTAGTGGTTTCCGATACGTTTTTTCCGCATCGAACAGCGGCTTGCTGCCGTCGTCGGCAAGCGTCCCCTTGCCATCGATCAGCCCCACCGTCCGATAAAAGCATGAACGCCGGCCAGTGTGACAGGTTGCGTCGTGGCCCAATACTTTGACGCGCAACCATATGGCATCCTGGTCACAATCCGTGAGCATCTCGACGACATGCTGAAAATTGCCTGATGTTTCGCCCTTTTTCCAAAGTTCGTCGCGCGAGCGCGACCAGTAGTGGGCTATGCCGGTCTCCAGTGTCAGTGCCAGTGCTTGCGCATTCATATGCGCAACCATCAACAGCATGCCGTCCGCGGCGTCTGTCACGATGACCGTGACCAGCCCGGCTGCATCGAAGCGCGGCGAAAACACCGCGCCTTCCTCAAGCGCTTTCTTGTCCGACGGAGCTTTTGGAAATTCCAGTGCCGACATCGCCGGTCCATTTTCCTCTTTGACCATGATCTTGTCCGAAAACCGGTCTCCACTTTTCGGGATCATGGTCTGATGGCCGGCGAGGGCCGATCAGACCCCGCCGCCGCGCACCATGGTGACGAAACGGACCTGCTCTTCGGGCGTGTCCTTGAAAACGCCGGTGAAGGTCGAGGTCAGCGTGGTTGAACCCTGCTTGCGGATGCCGCGCATGGCCATGCACATGTGCTCGGCCTCGATCATGACGGCGACGCCGCGCGGATTGAGCACGTCCTGGATGACGCCGGCGATCTGCGCCGTCAGCGCCTCCTGGGTCTGCAGGCGGTGGGCGAAGATATCGACGACGCGGGCGATCTTGGACAGGCCGACAACCTTGCCGTCCGGAAGATAGCCGACATGCGCCTTGCCGATGATCGGCACCATATGGTGCTCGCAATGTGAATGGAATGTTATGTCCTTGACGATGACCAGATCATCGTAGCCGGCGACCTCCTCGAAGGTGCGGCCGAGCTCGTCGGCCGGGCACATGTCGTAGCCACCGAACATTTCGCGGTAGGCCTTTGCCACCCGCTTCGGCGTGTCGACCAGCCCCTCGCGGTCCGGATTGTCGCCGGTCCAGCGCAAAAGCGTGCGCACGGCGGCTTCGACTTCGGCTTCGCTCGGCCGGTCGGTGACCGGCTTTTCCATATAGGCTGACTGTGGCATGAGCTTCTTGATGACGGCATCCATAAAGGCGTCTCCCGTAGTCCCTCTCGGCGGAGGAACGAGTTGAACGGACCACGACCTTTCGGTGTCGGAAACTCGCCCCGTTTCCAGCCCCGTAAGCGGCGTGAACTTCCCGGCAAGGACATTGGCTTTCGTCTTCTTGTCGATACCGGACTGCCACCATTATATAAGGTCATAGCGAGCGAAAGGAAGACACGACAGCGGCAATCGCTGTTCGCTTGGCGGCGACGGATTGGAAAATAATGATAAACGAGGTCTACAACGCGAAAATTCTCGGTTTTGCCGGGAACATTGGCCGCATCGGCCGGCTCGATCATCCTGACGCAACCGCCAAGGCGCACTCCAAGCTATGCGGTTCCACGGTCACCGTCGACCTCAAGATGCAGGACGGCGTGGTCACGGACTTTGCCCATGATGTGAAGGCCTGCGCGCTCGGCCAGGCGTCGTCATCGATCATGGCGCAACATGTCGTCGGCGCGAGCGCCGAGGAATTGCGCGCGGTGCGCGACACCATGCTGAAGATGCTCAAGGAAGATGGCGCCCCGCCGGACGGTCGCTTCGCGGACCTCAGATATCTGGAGCCGGTGCGCGATTACAAGGCCCGTCATGCCTCGACCATGCTGACTTTCGACGCCGTGGTCGACGCCATCGGCCAGATCGAGAAGCGCGCCGAAGCCTGAGGGCCGGCAACCGACCGTTTACAATGCACGTCTGCTTTCGGCAAATTCGCCGCGTACCCAGTCCGCGAACGCGGCGGCCGGCTCCGACAGATCGCGCAAGCTTCTGGCCACCAGCCAATAGGCGCCGGATGCGACGTCGATGTCGAACGGTTTGACCAGCGCGCCGGACGCGACTTCTCCGCCGATCTGCAAGAGATCGCCCAGTGCAACGCCATGTCCGAGCAAGGCGGCCTGCTTTGAAAGCGACGCATCCGCCAGCATCGGCCCGCGCGCCGGCACGGCGTCGGCGGGCACGCCGGCCGCTTCGAACCAGCGCGCCCAGCCCTGGCGGTTCTCCTCGTGCAAAAGCGTGTAGCGACCAAGATCGATCGGCTTCTCGAGGGCGGGGCCCGAGGCAAGCAGCGCCGGCGACAGAACAGGTGAGTCGACTGTCGAAGCAAGTTGCTCGGCTTCGCTGCGCGGCCACGCGGTGGCATGTGCGCTGAAGCGCAAGGCAAGCTCCGGCTGATCGCTGCGGAACTCGATCAGCCTTGGATCGACCTCGAGCGAGATGTCGATGTCAGGCCGCAATTGGCGAAACCGGTTGAGCCGTGGCACCAGCCACACGGATGCAAGCGACGGCTCGACACTGACACGGACCACGGACTGCGCCGGTGTCGCCACCAGTTCTCCAAGCAAGGTGTCGATAGCGTCGAAACTTCTGACAAGCTGATCCAGCAGACGCCGTCCGGTGTCGGTCAGTTCGACACGGCGATGGTGACGTTCGAACAAGGGTTGGCGCAGGAAGATTTCGAGTTCCCGGATCTGCCGGCTGATCGCCGCCTGTGAGACGAAAAGCTCCTCGGCGGCCCGGCTGAAGCTCAGATGCCGGCCCGCCGCCTCGAAGCTCCTCAATGCCGTCAGCGGCAGGCGCCCACGCTTCATTTCGCATAACCCAGGATTATCCGAAGTGGAAATTATACTCGTTTGAAGGCGAAGGCCAGCGGCCGTCTAATCGCATCAAAGGAGACCGACCATGATCCAGTTGCTGAGCATCTTTGGCGATGTCATGCGGATCGCAACGTTTCAATGGCGTGACAGAAGACAGCATGAAAAGCGTTACGAAGAGCCGACCAGTCGTGGCCGGTGGGTGGCTTCGGCTGACTGGCAGCCGTTTCGTCGTTTCCGTCCGTGACGGTGGGCGCGGGGATTGCGTTCTCTAGTAGAAGCCCACATCTATCGCGTGGGAAACGCGAAACGGAGACTGTGGTGCGCGACCAGCATGGGCATGCGCATATCGCCCGGCCGCCGAAACGCGGCCGTAACTGGCCCGGTCCATGGCGCAAGACGCCGGGCCGTCTCCTCGGCACGTCGCTCGTGCGCCTCTACCAGCTGACATTGTCGGGCTTTGTCGGCAATTCCTGCCGGCATCTGCCGACCTGTTCGGAATATGCCCATGAGGCGATCGCCCGCCATGGCCTGTGGGCGGGCGGTTGGATGGGATTTTTCCGGATGCTGCGCTGCGGGCCATTCGGCACGCATGGCATAGACCTCGTGCCGGAGGTGCTGGAGGATCGTTATGTCTGGTTCACGCCATGGCGGTACTGGCGGATCGGCAGCAAGCGCGGCGAAGCGCAGGGGTGATCGCGTCAGTCAGGTCCCGCCGGCTCTGCCCGTTTACGATCCGGTAGGGTTAACAACAGCCTGCACAAAGACTGCGCATTTGAGACAAAATCGAGACAAGAGACCTCGCTAAGCCGCTCGCGAACCCCCTTCTGGAGCGAGCAGAAAATGCGCAATTTCGACCGTCTTCCCTTCATCTTTGCCGGGATACTGTTCCTGCTCGCCTGGCTGCTGGGATTTCCGCTGCGCGCGCAATCGGCGCCGCTGGGGGACGTGCAGTGCACGGTGATCGCCGATGCGGCGAGCGGCAAGGCGCTCTACGAGGACGGGGTGTGCGACGAGCGGTTCAGCCCGGCTTCGACGTTCAAGGTGCCGTTGTCGCTGATCGGCTATGACAGCGGGATCCTGAGCGACGAGCACACGCCGAGCTGGGATTACAAGCCTGAATTCAACGCGGTGAAGCGGGATCAGAAGACCGTCGATCCGGTGGTCTGGGAGCGGGATTCGATCCTGTGGTTTTCCCGGGAAATCACCCGCCGGCTTGGGTCTGGGAGTTTTGCCGGTTATGTCTCGAAATTCGACTACGGCAACGCCGATGTTTCCGGCAATCCCGGCAAGAATGATGGTTTGACCAAGTCCTGGGTGAATTCCTCGCTCAAGATCACGCCGGTCGAGCAGGTCGAATTCCTGCGCAAGCTGCTGGCCCGCAAGCTGCCTGTCTCGGCCAGGGCTTACGACATGACATCAGCCATCATCCCGACCTTCCAGGCCGGAGGCTGGACGGTGCAAGGCAAGACCGGAAGCACCAGGCTGCGCAACGACGTCGACAAGGTTCAGGACAAGCGTTCGCTCGGCTGGTTCGTCGGCTGGGCGCAAAAGGATGGCCGCCAGATCGTCTTTGCGCGGCTTGTCGTCGACACCAACCGCACCGACATGCCCAAGGGCCTCAAGACCCGCGCCGCGTTCCTGAAGGACCTGCCGCTCCTCATCAAATGAACGCTGACATTTGAGCCGGGCTTTACGGAGGCGGAATCTGTCCATAAAAGACAGCCGCTGCCGGACGCATCCGGCTTTTCCCTATGCATATCGTAACCCAAAACCGCCATACACTTTTGGGCGACATGCATTTCAACCACCCGCGCTCGTTTGCGGGACTGGATAGGAGATATATATGCTGAATTCCGTTTCCCTGACATTTCCCGATGGCTCCGTCCGCGAATACGACGCGGCGATGACCGGTGCCGGCCTCGCCGAATCGATCTCGAAATCGCTGGCCAAGAAGGCGGTCGCCTATGCGATCGACGGCACCGTTCGCGATCTCAGCGATCCGCTCGGCAAGTCCGGCAAGGTCGAGATCGTCACCCGCGACGACCCGCGCGCGCTGGAGCTGATCCGCCACGACGCGGCCCATGTGCTGGCAGAAGCCGTGCAGGAATTGTGGCCGGGAACGCAGGTGACCATCGGGCCGGTGATCGAGAACGGGTTCTACTACGACTTCGCCCGTAACGAGCCGTTCACGCCTGACGATTTTCCGGTGATCGAGAAGAAGATGCGCGAGATCATCGCGCGCAACAAGCCGTTCACCAGGGAAGTGTGGTCGCGCGACAGGGCGAAAAAAGTCTTTGCCGACAAGGGCGAGCGCTACAAGCTGGAGCTGATCGACGCCATTCCTGAGGATCAGAATCTCAAGATCTATGCGCAGGGCGACTGGTTCGACCTCTGCCGTGGCCCGCACATGGCCTCGACCGGGCAGATCGGCAATGCCTTCAAACTCATGAAGGTGGCCGGCGCCTATTGGCGCGGGGATTCGAACAACCCGATGCTGACCCGCATCTACGGCACGGCCTGGGCCGACCAGGCGCAGCTCGAAGCCTACCAGATGATGCTGGAGGAGGCCGAGAAGCGCGACCATAGGAAGATCGGCCGCGAGATGGACCTGTTCCATTTCCAGGAAGAGGGACCGGGCGTCGTCTTCTGGCATGCCAAGGGCTGGAAGATGTTCCAGAACTTGGTCAACTACATGCGCCGCCGCCTCGACGAGCAGGGCTATCAGGAGGTCAACGCGCCGCAGGTGCTCGACAAGAGCCTGTGGGAGACGTCAGGCCATTGGGGCTGGTATCGCGACGCCATGTTCAAGGTGACGGTCGCCGGCGACGACACCGATGACGACCGGGTCTTCGCGTTGAAGCCGATGAACTGTCCGGGCCATGTGCAGATTTTCAAGCATGGGTTGAAGTCCTATCGCGATCTACCCGTGAAGCTTGCGGAATTCGGCAATGTGCATCGCTACGAGCCGTCGGGCGCGCTGCACGGGCTGATGCGTGTGCGCGGCTTCACGCAGGACGATGCGCACATCTTCTGCACCGAGGAGCAGCTGGCCGCAGAGTGCCTGCGCATCAACGATTTGATCCTGTCGACCTATGCTGATTTCGGTTTTGACGAAATCAGCGTCAAGCTTTCGACGCGGCCCGACAAACGCGTCGGCACCGACGAAGCCTGGGATCACGCCGAAGCAATCATGGGCAGCGTGCTGGAGACGATCAGGACACGATCCGGCAATCGCATCAAGACCTCGATCAATCCGGGCGAAGGCGCCTTCTACGGACCGAAATTCGAATATGTGCTCAAGGATGCTATCGGCCGCGAATGGCAGTGCGGCACGACGCAGGTCGACTTCAACCTGCCGGAACGGTTCGGCGCCTTCTATATCGGCTCCGATTCCGAGAAGAAGCAGCCTGTGATGGTGCACCGCGCCATCTGCGGTTCGATGGAGCGCTTCCTCGGCATCCTGATCGAGAACTATTCCGGCCATTTCCCGCTGTGGTTCGCGCCGCTGCAGGTGGTGGTGGCGACGATCACCTCGGATGCCGACGGCTATGCGACCGAAGTGGTGGCAAAGCTGAAGGCCGCCGGGCTGTTGGCGGAAGCGGATTTGCGCAACGAGAAGATCAACTACAAGGTCCGCGAACACTCGCTGGCCAAGGTTCCGGTCATCCTCGTCTGCGGCAAGCGCGAGGCGGAAGAGCAGACGGTCAACATGCGCCGGCTGGGCTCACGCGACCAGGAATCGCTTGGCCTTGACCAGGCGATCGCGCAATTGACCGAAGAAGCCGTCACGCCCGACCGCAGGCGCAAACGCGCTGCCTGATCGGCATAGTTTTTCGGCCAAATGGCGGTGGAGCGATCCACCGCCATTTTCATATCCTTGTCACGCCGACCTTGTAACGAACCCCTATGCTCAAGCTGAAATCGCGCGAACGACCCTTTCCCGAGCTTTCCTATGCCAATCCGCGCCAGCCGGCGCTGACGCGCTGGTTCATCCATTCGATCGAAGGCCTGTCGGGCCGCGACCGCTACACCGCGCTTTACGATTTTTGGCGCCGCCAGGTCGTGCCGACCGGCGAGCGTGTGTTCAGCCGCATGCTCGACCTGATCGACGTCCGCGTGCGGACGGCAGATCAGTGGCCGCCAGCGCAATTGCCTGATACGCCGCTGGTGATCGTCGCCAATCATCCGTTCGGCATCGGTGACGGCATTGCCGTGCTGTCGCTGGCCGAGCAGCTCGGACGGCCGTTCCGGGTGATGATCCACAAGGACCTGCTCAAGATCCGCGAGATGGAGCCCTACTCGCTGCCGATCGACTTTTCCGAGACCAAGGACGCGCTGAAGAACAACATGGCCGTGCGCCATGAAGCGGTGCGGCTGCTGAAGGAGGGCGTCACCATCGTGGTGTTTCCGGCCGGCGGTGTCGCCACCGCGCCAAAAGGTTTTGGCCGGGCGCGCGACCTGCCGTGGAAGATGTTTCCGGCCCGTCTCGTCCAGGAGGCCAAAGCGTCGGTCATCCCGATGCATTTTTCCGGGCAGAACGGCAGGCTGTTCCATCTGGTCAGCGGCCCGATGAACATGGCTGAGAGCGACGGCCGGGTGGCGAAATTCATCGGCAAGGCCTCGGTGACATTGCGCACGTCGCTGCTCATCCACGAATTCGCGCGGTTGTCCGGCAAGGCGATCGACGTGCGTGTCGGCAAGATGCTGAGCTGGAGCGAACTGGAGCCATTGCGCGACCGCAAGGCGTTGCTCGACCGCCTTTATCGCGGCGTGTTCGACCTTGCGCCAGTCGTGAGGCGCCGCCGGATTCCGTTCCTGCCGGCGCGGACCAAGCTGGCTGCTTGAGGCAACAAACGTCCGGCTCACGAGGGGCCGAGACTCGACCGTCCGTTCAGAAAATAGTATGACACTGTAACGTTGCGGTGCTATAAGGAGGCAAGAAACGAACTTGCCATGAGAACCAGCAAACCAATCACCGTGACCCTCGGCCGCCAGCAGAGCAGCGTCGACGCACGTCTGGCCTCGGGCGCCTACGATTCCGCCAGCGAAGTCATGCGCGCGGCGCTACGCGCCCTCGATCGCGAGGAGCAGATCATCACCGCTGTTATGCACGCCAAGGTCCAGGAAGCCCTTGACGACCCGCGTCCGGACATCCCGGCAGAAGACGTCTTCAAAGCGTTGCGCGCCCATCATGCGGACCGCATGAAGGCCTCTAAGCGTGACGCATAAGGTCGTCTTCAGGCCAGCGGCTCAAGCCGACCTCTTCGCCATCTACAATTACATCGAAAACGACAGCGGGAATCGGCGTGCCGGCGACTACGTCAACCGCATAGAGGCCGCGTGTATGGCGCTGTCCACCTTCCCGGAGCGCGGGACCGTGCGCGACGCTGTTGGCCCCGGCGTCCGCATCGTCGGTTTTGAACGCCGCGTATCTATCGTTTTCCGGGTCAACGGTGACACCGTGGTCATCCTGCGTGTGCTCTACGGCGGACAGGATTATCCGGCCAGTTCAGAGGATGAAGCAGACACCTGATTCCTCTGGTAGGGATTGCGAACTGCAGTCTGGTCTAATCAGCGCCTTCCTCAGGGTCCATCGCCGCGGCCTCGGTGGCCAGAACCTCGATTTCCTGGTTCTGCCCGGCCACGACCGTAAAATCCTTCTGATAGATGCGGTCGCGGTTCTTGGCGATGATGGTGTAGTCGCCCTCGGCCAGCACCATAGAGGCGAAGGCGCCGACGGTTTCCTTGATCGGATCGCCGGATTCGTTGAGCAGCGACCAGGACGTATCGGCGATCGCCTCGCCACCGGTCTCACGCACCAGCTTCATCGTGATCTCGGCGGCGTGGTGCTCGACGGTGGCTTCGGTCAGCTTGCCGGCCTCGACGCGGATGTCGGAGCGGATGACCGCGTTGACCGCGCCATAGGTCGAGACGACATGGTAGATGCCGGCGTTGAGCCGCACGACACTGTTGGGCTCGACATCGGGAATGATCAGCGCGCGGTCGCCATTGGCCTCGGCGGTGCCCTCGTAGATCGAAAAGCGCAGCTTCTTCGGTGGAATGCGCACGCCGCCGGACAGCACGGCGTCGAGCTTGAGGCCGCCGGCATCGAGCACGAGGCTTTCGCGCTTGGCGTCCTTGCCGACAGTGATGCGCTTGGTGGCTCCAGCCCGGCCGTAGGAGGCGTGAACCAGATAGCTGCCAGGCTCGAGCTGGAAGACGGCGGTGCCGCCATGGGAGGAGGCGACCATCGGCAATTTGCCGTTGACGGCTTCGGGCTTGAAGACCCGCCAGACGATGCCGCGCGTGATGTCGGAACCCTTGTCGGTCAGCTGGGCGGACAGCGTGATGGCGCCGCCGCCGCTTAGTGCCAGTGACGTCTCGCCTTTCGGCGTCGCGTAGCTCGAAATTCCCGGAAGCTTCAGGTTGCTAACACCGTCGACGTTCTGCGCCATGGCGAACGAAACCGGCGCCATCAACAGCAGGGCACCGAGCCAGATCAGGAAAAGACGGACAGTCCCCTCAAACATGCCTTGCGTTGAAGCCCATGGCGGTGGCAATTTCAAGGCTTAAGAGTCCGATCGATACGACTCTCTTCCGTCCGGCGTATCCCGCGTCAATGCCCGAGCCGCCGAATTCCCGATGGTGCGCTTCAGCTCAAAACAGAATGTTCAGGAGACTTGCGCCCATGGCGTCGCCGATCATCGATTTCCTGCTGACCCGAAACTCCGCTCCGATTCCTGATCTGAAGGAGCCGGCGCCGAGCGATGCGGAGATCGCGACGATGATCACTGCTGCTTCGCGGGTGCCCGACCATGGCCGATTGGAGCCCTGGCGCTTCATCGTCTATCGTGGCGACGCCCGCGTCGGGATCGGCAGGCAACTGGCAGCGCTTGCAGAGCAGCGGGAGGGCCCATTGCCGGAAGGCCGCCGCAATCAGGAACTGGCGCGGTTCTCGCGCGCGCCGCTGGTGATCGGCGTAGTATCTATCCCCCGGGAGAATCCAAAAATCCCGCAATGGGAAATGTTCCTGTCGGGCGGCATGGCGGCGATGAACCTGATGACAGCAGCCAACGCGCTGGGCTATGGCACCAACATGATCAGCAACTGGTATTCAGATGTGCCGGAGGGCAGGGCGCTGCTGGGGCTGGCGCCGCAGGAGCGCGTCATCGGCTTCATCCATATCGGCTCCTATGCCGGCCCGGCACCGGAGCGGCCCCGGCCCGATCCGGCAAAGCTGTACAGTGACTATTCGGGGCCGTGGGCGGGCTGAATGTTCTACGAACCTTCAAAGGGCCACGGCCTGCCGCACGACCCGTCGAAGGCGATCGTGGCGCCGCGTCCGATCGGCTGGATTTCGACATTGAACGGGGCTGGTGAGATCAACCTCGCGCCATACTCCTTCTTCAATGCCGTCTCGACGCGACCGTTCATCGTCTGGTTCTCCTCCGAAGGCGAGAAGGACAGCGCCTCCTTCGCGCAGGAAACCGGCGAGTTCGTCGCCAATCTCGTCAGCCGCGATCTCGCGGAGAAGATGAACCGCACATCGGTCAATGCTCCGCGCGGCGTCAATGAGTTCGTCTATGCCGATCTTGCGATGGCGCCGTCGCGCCTGGTGGCGCCGCCGCGCGTGGCGGCAGCGCCGGCAGCGCTCGAATGCCGGGTGACGGAAGTTTTTCGGCCAAAGGCGCTGGACGGATCGCCGACAAGTGCCGTCGTCGTCGCCGGT
Organism: Mesorhizobium sp. M0518; assembly: GCF_040321125.1. Taxonomy (NCBI): domain Bacteria; kingdom Pseudomonadati; phylum Pseudomonadota; class Alphaproteobacteria; order Hyphomicrobiales; family Phyllobacteriaceae; genus Mesorhizobium; species Mesorhizobium sp. M0518. The sequence goes on along the minus strand of NZ_JAMYQY010000005.1, from coordinate 143,315 downwards.
GAAGTGGTCGGCGTGCATATCGACGACGCCTTCCTCAGTGACGGCCTGTTCGACATCACCAAGGCCGGCAATGTCGCTCGTCTCGGCTATATGGACTATGCCAGCGTCGACCAGGTGTTTTCGATGCGCCGGCCGCGCTGGGACAAGGACTAGATATCAGGCTTGGCCAGCGCCTTGCCGGCACTCTTTCGCCGCCTGGCCGTCATGACGGTGCGCACATAGCCGGGCTCGCCGATCCGGATGCTTCCATCGGGCAGGCCCAGTATGCGGTCGAGAGCGATCTCGTAGAGCCTGACGCGTTTCTCCAGGGCCTCGATCGCGACCTCCATGTCGGCGTCGCTGCCGCCGGCAATTGCCTTGGCAACGACGTCATGCGTGGCCATGCCGAACTGCATGACGATGTCGGCAACACCTTCCGGATCGAAGGTCCTGAAAGTGCCGTCTTCGATCCCTTGCCTGATGATCTTGACCAGCAGAGGTGAAAACGAAGCGCTGGCGGCCAGATTGATACGGTGGAAAAGCACCAGATTCTCAGGCCGAAACATCGTCTCGAAAAGAGTCCAAGCTTCCGGCGCGGTCTCGATCTTGGCCCGCCGCGACCGGCTGAGCAGGCCATTCAGGCGGCCAAGCGGGTCTAGGCCCGGATCGTCGATTATGTCTTGCACCCCAGCCAGTGCCTGTCTTGCAAAGCGATCGGCCAAGGCTTCCAGAAGAGCCTCCTTGGAGGGGAAGTAGTGATAGAAGGCGCCCTTGGAGACGCCGGCGGACGCAATCACGTCGTTGAGGCTCGCTTTGTCATAGCCCTGCGTCAGGAAAAGCGTCTGGGCATGGTCCAGAAGTTCTTCTCGCCTGAACTCTGGATGCTTGATGATACGGGGCATGATGAACCTTCTTCACAGCTCGCTTGAATTACAGACCATTGGTCGGTATGGTAGACCGATGGTCTAAAATTGCTAGCGCAAGTGAGTGGATATCATGAAAGGTCGATCATGATCGCGAAATTGGTCCTTCAAACATTCGTCTGGTTTGGCGCCATGGGCGCCTTGCTCTTCCTGTCGGCCAGCACGCTGCACTGGCCGGGGGCGTGGGTCTATCTGGTGGGGATGGTGGGGCTCAGTCTCACCTTGGGCGTGGCGCTGGCAAGGCGCGATCCCGGCCTGATGAATGAGCGGCTGAGTTCTCCCATCCAAAAGAATCAGGACACGGCCGACAAGGTCCTGCTGTCCATACTACTGTTCGCTATCTTTGGTTCGCAGATATTCATGGGGTTCGACGTCCGTTTCGGCTGGTCCGTGGTTCCCGTCTGGGTGCAGGTGGTCGGCGCGCTCGTCCTGCTGCTCGGAATCTGGATCTGCTATCTGACGATGCTGGAGAACAGTTTCGCGGCGCCCGTGGTGAAGATCCAGGATGAACGCGGACAACATGTGATCTCCACGGGGCCTTACAGCTACGTCCGCCATCCGATGTACGCCGGCGCCATCCTCTTCTTCGCCGGCACGGCACTTCTGCTTGGTTCCTGGTGGGGGCTGGCGTCGGTACTCGTGATCGTCGTTCTCCTGGCCATCCGCACCTTCATTGAAGAGAAGACGCTTCGCACCGGCCTGCGCGGCTATGACGACTATGTGGCCCGGGTCCGTTACCGCCTGATCCCGTTGGTTTGGTAGCAGGCGCTCAGGCGGAAACACCTGCCGCCTTTGCCCGCGCCAGAAGCCCCTCGGCTAGCCGCAGGTGCGGGCGGTCGAACATCCTGCCGTCGATGTTGACGACGCCGGGACTTCCCGCTGCCGCGAACGCGGCAACGATTGCCGCCGATTGTCTCACGGCGTCGACCGACGGCGTGAAGGCGGCGTTGATGACCGGCACCTGATCGGGGTGGATCGCCATCTTGCCGGTGAAGCCATCGCGCTCGGCCTCGGTGCATTCCGCTTCGAAGGCCGCCATGTCGCGAAAATTCGGGAAGACGGTGTCGATCGCCTCGACCTCCGCCGCACCGGCGGCAAGTATGGTCATGGTGCGAGCGTGACGGAACACGTCCGCGTAGCGGCCATGCTCGTCGCGGGCGCTGCGCGCGCCGATCGCCGCCGACAGGTCTTCAGCGCCCCAGGTGAGGCCGGCAAGCCGCGCGCTTGTCCCGGCATAGGTCGCAGCCGCCAGCACGCCTGCCGGCGTTTCTGTGATGATCGGCAGGATCTTGATCGCGCCGTCGGCCAAGCCGTTTTCGGCCTCGCGCACCCTGAGCTTTGCCGACAGGTGCTGCACATCCTGGCCGCTGTTCGACTTGGGCAGCATGATGCCGTCGGGTCGTGCCGGCACCAACGCCGCCAGATCGTCATCCGTCAGCGCGGTCGACAGGTCGTTGACCCTGACATAGATGGCTGAACTGGTTTGCGCCCTGCGTTCTAGGATGAAGCGCGCCGCCACCTCGCGTGCCAGCGCCTTGTTGTGCGGCGCCACGGAATCCTCAAGGTCGACGATGACCACGTCGGCGCCGGCACCAAACCCCTTTTGCAGCTTCCTCTCGGAATCACCGGGGACGAACAGCAAAGAACGCATGCGTCAGGCCGCCTTCTTCAGCATCATCGCTTGCCTCGTGCATTTGGCGACAAGGTCGCCATGCTGGTTGTAGGCGCGATGCTCGAATTCGACGATGCCGCGATCGGGTTTCGACCTGGACTCGCGCACCGAGATGACTGTCGTCTCAACGCGAATGGTGTCGCCATGGAAGACCGGATGCGGAAACACGGTCTCCTTCATGCCGAGATTGGCGACCGTAGTGCCGACTGTGATGTCATTGACCGAAATGCCGATCATCAGGCCGAGCGTGAACAGCGAGTTGACCAGCGGCTTGCCCCATTCGCTCTTGGCGGCGAAATCGAAGTCGATGTGCAGCGGCTGCGGGTTCAGCGTCATTACCGAAAACAGCATGTTGTCGCTTTCGGTAACGGTCTTGCGCAGCGTGTGCTGGAAGACATGGCCGACAACGAACTCTTCGAGATAAAGCCCGGCCATTTCTTCTCCCCAGGTGCTTGACGGTGATAGGCGCTGCAAATCAGGCTCGCAAGCCAGTTAATGAACATGGTGAACGGTTCGTAAACCAATTCTGCCTACGGTCGTCAGTGGGTCAGAAGCTTCTGACAAGGGGCGTAAGCAGGCGGGCATGGTTGTTGTTTCGCATTTCCTGAAATGGATCTACACGGCCAGGGTGTCGGAGCGTGCCGCGGCGGCGAGCGCTCTGGCCCGGGCCTATATCAATTCCGAATTGCCTTTCGAGGACCGTTGCGCCGCCGAGGCGGCGCTGACGCTGTTGCTCGACGATGCCTCGTCGAAGGTGCGGCTGGCGATGGCCGAGGCGCTGTCGATGAGCCACCACGCGCCAATGCAGATCATCAGCGTGCTGGCCTCCGACCAGCCGGAAGTCGCCGGCGTGGTGTTGGCGCGCTCGCCGCTGCTCACCGACGCCGACCTGATCAACCGCGTGGCTTCAAGTCCGAAGGCGACGCAGAAATTGATCGCCGACCGGCCACTCGTCTCGATGGCGCTGTCGGCGGCCATCGCCGAGATCGGCGAGGCGGACGCCTGCGCCGTGCTGCTCGCCAACAGCGGCGCCGACATCGCCTCGCTCAGCTTCCGCCGCATGGCCGAACGGCATGGGCACCTGCCGCTGGTGCGCGAGGCGCTGATATCGGATATCAGGCTGCCGGCCGACTGCCGGCATATGCTGCTCGTCAAGCTTGGCGAAATGTTGAAAACGTCGCCACTGGTGATGGCGATGATGGGCGCGGCGCGAGCCGACCGCGTCATGCGCGACGCCTGCGTCAAGGCTTCCGTGACGCTGATCGAAGGCACGCGCCAGGAAGAACATGCGGCCCTGATCGAGCATCTCAGGCTGCGTGGCGACCTTACCGCGAGCTTTCTGATCCGCACCATCGCGCATGGCAAGGTCGATTTCTTCGGCTCGGCGCTGGTCGCGCTCAGCCAGCAATCCGAACAAAGGGTAAGAGCGCTGCTGGCCGGCGGGCACGACGTGGCCTTGCAGGCGCTGTTCCGCAGCGCCGGACTCGCCGCAGTCACCCATGCCATCATCCTGCGTGCGCTGAAGATCTGGCGCGAGGTTGCCAACGGCAAGCGCGTCGCCGGTGTGCAGGAGGTCAGCTGGCTGATGCTCAAGGAGGTGGGCGGTCAATCCGCCGAGGGTGATCTCGCCGCCTTGGTCAAGTCGATCCATCTCGACGCGCTGCGCGAAAACGCGCGAGGCCACGCGCTGGCGATAGCGGCAGCTTAACCTTTATCCCTCGCGAAAAAGTCCGGGAAATCCTCAATCGCGGCGGCGATGATGCGCAGCGATGCTGCGATTTGAAGCAATTCGCTGGTGCCGTTTCGCTCGGCGATGTTCGCTGCGTACTGCCGGGCGACGGCGACGGTCGAGGTCTGCGGATCGCTGGGGGCGCGGAAAAGCAGTTCGCGCGCCAGTCCCCTCAGGAAGTTGGCGATCGAAAGCGCGGTCTCGGATGGAATGGCATGGCTTTGGCTTGCATCGCGCAGCCGAAGGACCTCCAGGCCGACGGTGACGGCGGCGACTCCGCCGCCCAGAACCGCATCGCCCTTCTGACCGGCATTCTGCACCAGCGGCATCAGCTGGTTGATGCGGTCGTAGGCGAGGCTCTCGAAGGCCGAACGTCTCGGCACGCGCTCATGCAGGCAAAGCCGCGCCAGATCCTCGCGCATGGCGCGCACGATGCGGTTGGCCGCGAGCCACGGATCGGCGGGTAGCACGACGATGAAGACACCGATCGCCAGCAGGATGCCGACCAGGATCGACGCCGAACCGGCGAAGAAGGGTCCGGGATCGTAGGTCATCGCCTGGTGGGGGCTCAGGAAGGCAAGGAAGTTGATGGCGAAGGCCGTCGCCACGCCGACATAGCGTGGATTGGCCATGGCCAACGCCGTCGGTACAAGGATGGGCACGACAAACAGCATGAACCAGCCGAAGCCGGGCAGGGCAGGCAATGCGATCTGGCCGACGAGAAAGGCAAACGGCAGCGCCAGAAGCGTTCCCTTGAAGAAACCCCAGGCGACCTGCACAGGGTCGGGGCGAGCAGCAAACAGGCTCGATACGACAGCAACGAGAATGACCGTACCGGCCGCTTCCGACCATTTCGTCGTCAGCCAGAAGGCAGCGACCAGCAGCGTGGCAAGGGCAGCACGCAAGGCGTTACGCGATGCGCCGGCGTAATCGCGATGCACCACCAGCGCAGGCTGCCTGCTGCCCCGGGCCGGACGCGTGGCAGGCGCGCGCAGGGCGTCGAGGCCGCGCAGCACCTGCTTGAGCGCATCGGCGAAATCGGCGGCGATGGTCAGGCGGGTGATAGTGCCGATCCTGTCGTTGCCCTGGTCGGTCGAGGTATCGGGCATTTGCCGGGCGTTTCCGGCAATCGCATCGAGCCGAGCCACCCACAGCGCCGTATCGTCCAGCGCGCCGGGCTTGGTCGCCAGCTCGCTGACCAGCGATTGTAATTCCGAGCGCACCGGAATGAGCGCCGCATTCTTCGGGGCGGCGTGCGAATGCAGCGCGCGTGCCGCCGAGAGCGCGGAGAGCAGCTGTCCGATGGTGCGCCGGACTGGATGGGCGCGCGGCGCGAAGCTTGGCGCTTCGAGCCTGGCATAGGCGCGCATCTCGCCGAGCGTCTGGGCATCAGTGATCAGCTTTCGGTGCAGCGCGGACAGCGTTGCCGGGTCGCCGCCGGAGAACGCACCGCCGGCATAGGTGGCAAGATCAAGGATGCAGCGTTTCAGGCGCGAGACGATGGCGTCGCTGGCCAGTTTTGGCAGGATCAGGCGGCTGGTCAGGCCGGCGCAGACAATGCCAAGCACGATCTCGGCACAGCGCGCGACCGCGAGGTCGACGACGAGATGCGGCTGTCCGAAAGCGGGCAGGCCGATGATCATTGCGGTGTAGCCCGTGAGGGCGGCGCCATAGGCTTCCGGATTGCGCAGCAGCGACGAGACGAAGGTGCAGATGCCGATCCAGACGGCAAGCACCGTTACCAGCACCCAGGGGTTGGTGCCGCAAACGGTGGTGATGCCGATCGCGGCGATGCCGCCGACCAGCGTGCCGAGCAGCCGGTAGAAGCCCTTCGCCAGTACCATGCCGGCAACCGGCTGGGCGACGATGAACACCGTCATCATGGCCCATTGCGGATGGTCGAGCTTCAGCGCATAGGCGGCTAGCAGAGCGATCAGGCCAGCCGAAACAGTGCGCAGCGAGAAAATCCAGTCCGAACGCGTCGGTTGCGTCAAGCCGGCTAAACTCGTCTCGAAATAGCCTTTCAGCCGCGCCCAGGTCACATGCTCGTCTCCGCAACTGGAGCCTTGTTATGGACCGGCTGGTGGCTAGATATCCAGCACTTCCGTCTCGGCGAATTCGGCGCGTTCCTGGATGAAGCGGAAGCGGGCCTCCGGCTTGGTGCCCATCAATGCATCGACGGCGTCCTTGGTCGCCGCCTCGGCGTCGATCACATCGATCCGAAGCAGCGTGCGCTTCCTCGGATCCATGGTGGTTTCCTTGAGTTGGGCCGCCATCATCTCGCCCAGACCCTTGAAGCGGCCAAGCTCGACCTTGCCGCGCCCGGTAAATTCGGTGCGCATAAGCTCGTCCTTGTGCGCGTCATCCCGGGCATAGGCGACCTTGCCGCCTTGCCTGATCGAGTATAGCGGCGGTACCGCCAGGTAAAGGTGGCCGCCGCGCACCAGCGCCGGCATCTCCTGGTAGAAGAAGGTGATCAGCAGCGAGGCGATGTGGGCGCCGTCGACATCGGCGTCGGTCATGATGATGACGCGGTCGTAGCGCAAATCCTCGTCGCGGTATTTCGACCGCGTGCCGCAGCCGAGCGCCTGGATCAGGTCCGAAATCTGCTGGTTGCCGGCAAGCTTGTCGTTGCCGGCGCTGGCAACGTTGAGGATTTTTCCGCGCAATGGCAACACCGCTTGGCTGGCGCGATCGCGCGCCTGCTTGGCCGAGCCGCCGGCCGAGTCGCCTTCGACGATGAACAGTTCAGCGCCGGCCGCGGCATTCTGCGTACAGTCGGCGAGCTTGCCCGGCAGCCGCAATTTGCGCACCGCGCTCTTGCGCGACACTTCCTTTTCCTGGCGCCGGCGTACCCGCTCGTCGGCGCGCGCGATCACCCATTCGAGCAGCTTCGAGGCTTCCTGCGGGTTGTCGGCCAGCCAATGGTCGAACGGGTCGCGGATCGCGGTCTCGACGATGCGGATCGCCTCGATCGTCGCCAGCCTGTCCTTGGTCTGGCCGACGAATTCCGGCTCGCGGATGAACACCGACAGCATGCCCGCCGCCGAGATCATGACGTCTTCCGAGGTGACGATCGAGGCGCGCTTGTTGCCGACGAGATCGGCATAGGCGCGCAGGCCCCGCGTCAGCACGTTGCGGAAGCCGGCCTCGTGTGTGCCGCCTTCGCCGGTCGGGATGGTGTTGCAGTAGGAATTGATGAAGCCGTCGCCGCCGAACCAGGTCACCGCCCATTCCAGCGACCCATGGCCGCCTTGTTTCTCGCTCTTGCCGGCGAAGATTTCGCGCGTCACCTGGAAGTCGTCGCCGAGCGATGCCTTGAGATAGTCCTTCAGGCCGCCGGGAAAATGGAATTCCGCCTTGGCCGGTGTCTGGTCCTTTTCCTTGATCAGCGACGGATCGCAGGTCCAGCGGATCTCGACACCACCGAACAGATAGGCTTTCGAGCGCGTCATGCGGTAGAGCCGCGCCGGTTCGAACGCCGCGCCCTTGCCGAAAATCTGCTCGTCGGGGTGGAAGCGGATCTTTGTGCCGCGCCGGTTGTGGACCTCGCCCAACTGTTCCAGCCCGGTCACGGGAACGCCGCGCGAGAATTTTTGCCGATAGAGTTGCCGTCCCCGCGCGACCTCGACCTCGAGATGGTCCGACAGCGCGTTGACCACGGACACGCCGACGCCATGCAGGCCGCCTGATGTCTCGTAAACCTTGGAGTCGAACTTGCCGCCCGAATGCAGCGTCGTCATGATCACTTCAAGCGCCGGCTTCTTGAACTTCGGGTGCGGATCGATCGGGATGCCGCGGCCATTGTCGGTCACGGCGAGATAGCCATCGGCCGAGAGCTCGACATCGATGAAGGTGGCATGGCCGGCCACCGCTTCGTCCATCGAATTGTCGATGACCTCGGCGAACAGATGGTGCATCGCCTTGTCGTCGGTGCCGCCGATATACATGCCTGGCCGTCGGCGCACCGGCTCCAGCCCTTCCAGCACCTCGATGTCGGCGGCGCTATAGCCCTCGCTGCCGTCCTTGGTCGAGGCAGGACGCTTGGTGGCTTGCACCACCAGTGGATCCGCAGGGCGCGCTGGCGCGCGAACCGGCTGCGGCTTGTTGTCGTCATTGCCGAAAAGATCGTCCATGCCTGCCATAGAGTCCGATGCTGCGAATCACCTCGCGATACTGCCACGCTTTTCAGCGCCAAGCGACCGAGGTTCCTGTTCCGTTCGGGGATATGGCCCCTCTTACTCCAAAACCATTCGATAACCAAGCCGGCGGAAATAGGTCCGATACCGCGGTGCAGGATTCCTGATTCTTTAACAATGCCGCCTAGGGTTAAGCCCAACAAAACAAGAAACTGCGGGCATCAGGGGTTTCGGCGTGAGGGGCAAGGCCATATCGATGATCGGCATCGCCGCCGTTTTCGGGGCGATCTCGATCTTTGCCGCGGATTTCTGGGTCAAAAGCCAGGCCAAGGCCGATTCCGAAGAGAAGACGTCGTCTATTCCGGCAGCTGTCGTGCCGAAGGTCGAGTTCAAGACCATCGTGGTGGCGAATGCCCCATTGCGCTACGGCATGGCGCTCGACCGCGCGCAGCTCAGCGAAATCCCGTGGTCGCAAGAGGCCGTGCCGCAGGGCGCCTTCACCACCATCAATGCGGTGCTTGCCGATGGCAGCCGCGTGGTGCTGTCGCCGATCGAGGTCAACGAACCGGTACTGCTGACCAAGCTGTCCGGTCCGAACGGCCGCGCGACACTCTCCAACATGATGACGCCCGGAATGCGGGCGGTCACCATCCGCACCGACGAGATAGCAGGTGTCGGCGGCTTCGTCACACCGGGCGACCGCGTTGATGTCGTGCTGACGCGCGATGCCGGCGAAATTCAGGAAGTGGCCAAGAATGCACAGGGTGCGGCCGGATCGACGGTCACCTCCGAGATTGTCGTTGCCGATGCCAAGGTGCTGAGCGTCGGGCAAGGTGCCGACGAGCGCCAGACGACGCCGCAGATTTCCAATTCGGTGACCATCGAGGTGACGACCGACGGCGCGCAGAAAGTGGCGCTGGCCCGCACTGTCGGTACGCTGTCGCTGTCGCTGCGCTCGGCCAGCGAAGGCGGCGACGGCAAGGGCGGCGTCACCACCATCTCTTCGTTCGGTGGATCGGCCGCCTCGAACGTGCAGGCCGCTGCCGGCTCGCTGTTCGATGCCGTGGTGAAAGAGCCGGAGAAGCCGAAGTTCAAGACGGTCATCGTAACGCGCGGCACAAAGGCCGAGGAATACCAGGTTCCTTCGCGGGACCAGAAATAAGCCAGTGGGGACTGGGTGAGGGACGGGACAATGTTCGGGCTGTTCACATATCGGGTCATGGGGCGGTTGCGCGTTTTGCGTGCGGCGGCTGTCGCGTCTTCGCTGGCTGCTGCCGCGATGCTGGCCTTCGGCGCCTCGGCGAGGGCTGACAACGAGATCGTCTATGTGTCGTCGACCAAGAATGCGTCAATCAAGGTCGCCAAGGGCAAGCCGAAGACGATCATGACCAGTGCCGCCTTCTACCAGATCGTCATCGGCGATCCGGAGATCGCCAACGTCAATCCGCTGACCGACAAATCCTTCTATGTGCTCGGCAACAATCTCGGCACCACCGGCATTGCCCTGTTCGATGAGAAAAAGCAGCTTGTCGGCACTGTCGACATCGAGGTGACGCTCGACACAGACCAGTTGGCCAGCACCATTCGCGCCAGCGTGCCGGATGCCAGGATCAAGGTCGGATCGGCCAATGGCCGGGTCGTGCTGTCGGGCGAGGCGGATGACGCGGTCGCCGCCGAAAAGGCAAACAAGATCGCGACGCGCTTTTCCGGCACTGAAGAGGTGATCAACTCGGTCAACATCTCGTCGTCGCAGCAGGTCCAGCTCAACGTCCGCTTTGTCGAAATCAACCGCCAGGCGGGCCAGGATCTCGGCGCCAAATACGCCGCCAATTTCGCCTATGGCATGGGTGGCCGCGACGTCACGCTGCCGGCCGGATCGATACAGGGCGCGGGAACAGGCGAGATCATCGGCAAGCTGCTGTCGAATGGCGTCTCCATCGATATCGCCATCAAAGCGCTGGAAGAGCGCGGCTTGGCGCGGCGGCTGGCCGAGCCGAACCTGATCGCCCGGTCCGGCCAGACGGCGAGCTTCCTCGCCGGCGGCGAGTTCCCGATCCCGGTCTCCGAGGACGACGGCAAGATCTCGGTCAGCTACAAGAAGTACGGCGTCAGCCTGGATTTCACGCCGACGGTTCTGAAGGACGGGCTGGTCAGCCTGGACATCGCGCCGGAAGTCTCCTCGATCGACGCGTCTGCCTCCTACAACATAGGCAGCATTTCGGTGCCCGGTTTCATCGTGCGCCGTGCCAGGACATCGGTCGACCTGAAGAACGGCCAGAGCTTTATGATCGCCGGATTGCTGCAGTCGCAGAACGACATCACCACGTCGCGCATTCCCGGCCTCGGCAAGATGCCGGTGCTTGGGGCGCTGTTCTCGTCGAAATCCTATCAGCGGCGCGAGACCGACCTCGTCATCATCGTAACGCCCTATCTGGTCAAGCCGGTCGATCCGTCGAAGAAGCTCGTCGAGCCGACCGATGGCACGCAGCCGGCCAGCAACGCCGATTATTTTCTCAACAACACCGAGGAAGTGAAGGGCGCCGATACCGGTCGCACCGTGGCGCTGGCAGACGGCCGCGTCACTCAACCTGCAGCGGCCGCTTCGGCTGGGCATTTCCTCGACCTGCCGAAGGATTGAAGCCATGCGTCTGGTCTTTGGATCGAGCGTCGCCTTGCTGCTGGCCGGCTTTACCGCTGGCTGCACCAGCGACGACTATGTGCGCAGCGAAGGGCCGACGGCCGGCGCCGGAAATGCGCAGGCCGCCAACACCGTCATGCAGATGGTCGATCCCTGGAAATACGGGGTCCAGAACACCAGGCTCCTGGTGCCGGCCCAACGAGGCAGTGCCGCGGCCGTAACACCCGATCAGGCGGCCGGTGCCAAGGCGTCGCAGTCCAGCACGACCAATTGATCCCACGGGCAACTGATCCAACGGTCGATCGACCTGACAGGCTGACAGAATGGCAAACGGCATCAAGACCAGGAAGATCCTGCTCGTATCGACCGACAGGACGTTTGCGCAGGACACGCGCACCGCGTTTTCCGCCTCCGAGATCATACAGCTCTCGACAGTGGAGAAGAACGTTACCGAGTTGCGCGGCGAGATCCAGGAAGCCGACTTCGGCGCCATCATCGTCGACATGGATGCGGCAAGGCTGGAGGAGGTCGAGTCGCTGCAGCGCATCATGCGCCGGCTGGAGGACAAGGTTCCTGTCGTCGTCGTCACCCAGGAGTTCAACGCGGCCGCGGTGCGTATTCTCGTGCAGCTCAAGGTCGCGGATTTCCTGGTCAAGCCGATCACCACCGCCGATCTGGTGCGCTCCGTGGTGAGGGCGCTGCAGGGACCCGGTCGGGAGGAAAACAGCGAGTCGCAGATCTACACCTTCATGCCTGCCGCGGGCGGCGTCGGCACCACGACGCTGGCGCTGCAGACCGCCTTTCAGCTGCATCACTCGGTGACGCGCGGCGCGTCGACCTGCGTCGTCGATCTCAATTTCCAGCAGGGCGCCTGTGCCGAATATCTCGACCTCGAACCGCGTTTCGACATCACCGAGATCGAGAACCAGCCCGAGCGTCTCGACCGCCAACTGCTCGACGTGATGCTGTCCAAGCATGCCAGCGGGCTGTGCGTGCTGGCGGCACCGGCGCATCCGGCAGAGATGCGCTCGTTCAAGACCGATGTCGTGGTGCGCATGCTGGACCTCGTTTCGGCCTATTTCGACAATGTCGTCATCGACATGCCACGCACCTGGTTTCCATGGACGGAAACCGTGCTGCTCGGTTCCAACAAGCTCTACATCGTCGCGGAAATGACGGTGCCGTGCCTGCGCCACACGCAGCGGCTGATCCAGGCGGTCTACGAGACTGCCGGCAAGGAAGTGAAGCCGAACGTTATCGTCAATCGTTTCGAACAGAAGATGTTCGATAACGGCATCAAGCAGGCGGACGTCCAGGAAATTCTCGGCGAGCATTTCGTCGGCGGCATCGCCAACAACTACCGGCTGGTGCGCGAAGCGGTCGATCGCGGAGTGCCGCTGCACGAGATCGATCCCAACGCCAATGTCGTCAACGACCTGAAGAAGATCATCCTGCCGGAAGAAGCGGTCCCAACCCGCGCGAAATCGCGCTCGCTGTTTGGTATGGGCCGTGGATTGCTGAAGAGGAAAGCCGGATGACCAGCCGCTTCTCCGCCCTGCAGAACCGAGATGCGCGTCCGCAGCAGCGCGCGCCTGAGACGACGCCGGTCGCCCATCATGCCGTCGTCATTCCGACCAGCCGAAAGGCTTTGCCGGCAAAGCCGGACACTGCGCCGGCAAAGAATGCCAACAAGGTGCTCGATGCGCGCGTGCGTATCCACAGGCTGCTGCTCGAAGAGATCAATCTTGTCGCGCTGGAACGTTTGCCGAAGGAAGAGATGCGCCGGCAAGTGCATGATTTCGTGTCGGAAAAGACCAAGCAGGAGCGGATGGCGATCAACACCGTCGAGCTCGACGCACTGGTCGACGACATCGTCGACGAGATGGTCGGCCTCGGTCCGCTCGAGCCGCTGCTCAAGGACCCCGACATCAACGACATCCTGATCAACGGCCACATGAACTGCTTTGTCGAAAAGAAGGGCAAGCTGCAGCCGGTACACATTCCGTTCAAGGATGAGGCGCATCTCCTGCGCATCGTCAACAAGATCGTCGCCGCGGTCGGTCGCCGCGTCGACGAATCGCAGCCGATGGTCGATGCCCGCATGCTGGACGGCTCGCGCTTCAACGCGGCCATCCGCCCGGTTGCGGTCGATGGGCCGCTGGTGTCGATCCGCAAGTTCTCCAAGAACAAGCTCGGTCTGCACAAACTGGTCGAATTCGGCGCCATCACCCAGAACATGGCCGAAGTGCTGGCGGCGGCCGTGCATGCCCGCAAGACGACGATCATTTCGGGCGGCACCGGCACCGGCAAGACGACCATGCTCAATGCGCTGTCGGCCTTCATTCCGGAAGACGAGCGGCTGATCACCATCGAGGACGCGGCCGAACTCCAGCTGCAGCAGCCGCATGTCGCGCGCATGGAGACGCGGCCAGCCAACATCGAAGGCCATGGCGAGCTGAAGCAGCGCGACCTGGTCAAGAACGCACTGCGCATGCGCCCCGACCGCGTCATTCTCGGCGAGTGCCGCGGCGAGGAGGCTTTCGACATGCTGCAGGCGATGAACACCGGCCACGAAGGGTCGATGGCGACCATTCATGCCAACACGCCTCGCGACGCCATTTCGCGGCTCGAGCAGATGCTTGGCATGACCGGCATGCCGATGACGGTACAGTCGATCCGCAGCCAGATCGCCAGCGCGCTCGACCTGATCGTTCAGCTGACGCGCCTGTCCGACGGCAAGCGCAAGGTGACCAGTGTCGCCGAGGTGACCGGCATGGAAGGAGATGTCATCCAGATGCAGGAGATCTTCCGCTTCGTGCGCACCGGCATGGAGGCCGACGGCAGGATTCTGGGGCACTACGAGGCGACCGGCATCCGGCCGCGCTTCCTTGAGGATCTGCGCGCTATGGGCATCGAGTTTCCTGGACGATATTTCGAACCCGGCCGGCCGCAGGAGTAGCCAAGTGTTCGATGGAATGAGCGCGATCTATGTAGTTTATGCCGCGGCCGCGCTGACCGGCATCCTGATCGCCGAGGCCTGCTACCTGCTTTACGCCGGTCGCAGCGACAAACGCACCGCCATCAACCGGCGCATGAAACTGCAGGAAAGCAAGATCACCCAAGAGCAGGTGCTTGTCCAACTGCGCAAGGAACGCGGCCTCGATGCAGGCACGCCGCTGTTTTCGCTGGATCGGTTCCGCGCTTTGCGAACCCAGTCGGGCATGATCATGCCGCTGTCGAAATTCCTGATGATCACCTGCGGCGTGGCGATGGCGATGACCCTGGTCGCCATCTGGTACGGCTTGCCGCCGCTGATGGGGCTTGTGCTGTTTGTGGTGCTTGTGCCGGTGCTGCCAGTGATCACGCTGCGCTTCAAGCGCAAGCGCCGGGTGAAGCGGTTCGGCATGCAGTTGCCGGAGGCGCTGGAACTGATCACGCGTGGCCTAAAGGCCGGCCATCCGGTGCCGGTGGCGATCGCCATGGTCGCGCGCGAGATGCCCGACCCGATCGGCACCGAGTTCGGCGTCATCGCCGACGAGGTGACCTATGGCTCCGATCTGGTTTCGGCGTTGAACTCGCTGTTCGACCGGGTCGGCCAGGAGGATCTGCCGCTGTTCGTCACCGCTGTCTCGATCCAGACCAGTTCGGGCGGCAATCTGCGCGAGATCCTTGACGGCCTGGCGACGACGATCCGCGAGCGCGGCAAACTGCGCCGCAAGGTGCGCGCAATTGCGACAGAAGGCCGGATGTCGGCCTACATACTGACGGCGGTGCCGGCGTTGCTGTTCACCGCTATCATGGCGCTGATGCCGGGCTTCTACAGCGACGTCTGGGGCGAGGCGAAAACCTGGTACCTGCTCGGTGGGTCTATCACCTGGCTGATGCTGGGCAATCTGATGATGTTCAAGATGTCGAATTTCAAGTTCTGACATGCAGGGCTTCATCGAATTCCTCGCCTCGCTTGCACCGATCTCGTTGATGCCGGTGGCCATCCTGCTGCTGGCGGCGGGTGCTGCCGCTGTTGCCTGGCCTGTTGTCATGGCGAAGGGCGACCGCAACGAGGTCATGCGCCGGCTCAGGGTCGACAACGGTCCCGTGGCCGCCAAACCAGAGCCGGTGCAGAAGAAGAATACCGGCGTCGTGCGCGAGAAGGCGGTGAAGCGGGCGCAAGAATTCTACGCCAGGAGCGATCCGGAAAATGTCGCCCGGCTGCGCATGAAGCTCATCCAGGCGGGCTACATGGAGCCGCGTGCTGTCGGCACGTTCTTCCTGATCCGGTTCAGCGCGATGATCGGCACGGCAATCGGTGTGTTTGTGCTCAACCGGTGGATGGCCAGCCCGGACGCGACGATGGCCAGTCGCTGGACATTCGTCATCCTGTCGGGAGCGGCCGGCTATTTCCTGCCCGGCCTGGTGTTGAGCCAGAAAGTGCGGGAGCGCAGGCGTGAGTACCGCAACGGCTTTCCCGATTTCATGGACCTGATGATTGTCTGCTCGGATGCCGGCATGAGCATGGAGGCGGGCATAGAGCGCGTCTCCAAGGAACTCGCCAAGACCTATCCCGCGCTCAGCCAGAACCTGCAGCTGGTGTCGCTGGAGCTGAGGGCCGGGCGCAGCCTCGACGATGCGCTGAAGGCGCTCGCCGACCGCCTCAGCCTGGACGAGGTGCGTTCCTTCGCCACATTGCTGCAGCAGTCCAAGGAACTCGGCACCAGCCTGTCGGGGGCGCTGCGCGTTTTCTCCGACGACATGCGCCATAAGCGTATGTCGTTGGCCGAGGAAAAGGCGCACGCTTTGCCGGCCAAGATGTCGGTGCCGGTTGTTGTGTGCATCCTGCCGGTGGTGCTGATGATCGCGGCCATTCCAGTCATCGTCAAAATGACGGCGCACTAGCGAGCGCTTCACAAAAGCCCTAGCAAGGGGCTGACAACCATTGTTCTGACCGAACCCGGCTTTGCAGGTGAGAAGTCCATGCTGCTGCGCACTCTCTTGCTCGGCCTTGCCGCGGCCAGCCTGTCGCCCGCCTGGGCCGTGGCCGACGATTGCGGCGATGCCGCCGCCTTGGTGCAGCAGGCCTATCCCAAAGCTCGAAAGAACGCCGACGGCACCTCGTTCACGCTCGAACCCCACACCAGCATCGCCCTGACATTCGCGTATGGCGATCCGCCGGGGCTGGTTTGCAAGATCTGGCCCGCCCATGACGACCTGCTGTTGGTCGCAGTGCCGCTGATGGAGGGGTCCCAACCCAGCGACTACGCGCATGCCGGCGATATCGAGCTTTTGATTGTCGACAGGAAGAGCCGGCAGGTGCGCCAGCGCTTGCTCCAGCCCGGGCTGATGAATGATGATGCCATCGCCATCCGCAAGGTCGAACTTGATACCGGCCGCTATGCGCTGGCGCCCGATGTTACTGCCTTTGGCCTGCGCATCGAAATGGCGAACAATTCGCTGCCTAATCCCTTCAGTGAAACCGACCTGCGGCTCTATGCCGTCGATGGCGATTCCCTGAGGATGGTGCTCGATGGCCTGGTCGTGGGCGGCAATGGCGGCGAGGGCGATACCAATTGCGCCGGATACTTTCATACTAGTCGGGTTAGCCTGGCGATGAGCCCGGCCAAACATCATGGCTACCACGACATAACGGTGGTCGAGCAAATGGATACTGACAATCCGTTGCCCGACAAGGATGGCGAGTGCCAGTCCCATCCCGGCAAGTCCGTGAGCCAAACCTACCGGCTGCGCTATGATGGCAGCCGGTATACGGCTCCTGCGGGGCTCAAAGCCCTGGAGCCGTGAGGACGCCGCTGGCTGCGACTGAAGCAGCGTGGCCTGGTGGTTAATGGCTGGTGTGCCCGAAACCAAATTTTGGTGACGTTTCGGCACCAAAGTTTAAGCGTCGCTGATATAATGTGTTTCCTGAAGAACGACCCGGCAAATCGGGCGATGAGGCAGGGGCATGCGTCACAGTAACTTCACGGCAATGGCCGCGATTTCGGCCGTCTTGATGATGTCTGGCTGTACAACGGGCGGCGTCGACACCACCAAGACCACCGCCATCCAACCGGCGGCAAAGGACATCGACACCTCCGATCTGGCGCAAGGCAAGGCGCAGTTTCGCGACGCCAATTACGGCCTCGCCGAAAAGCACTTCCGCAAGGCCGTCGAGTTGAAGGCCGACAATGCGGAGGCCTGGATGGGGCTCGCTGCTTCCTATGATGAACTCGGCCGCTTCGACTTCGCCGACCGTGCCTACGGCCAGCTTTTGAAAGTCGCCGGCCGCAAGCCGCAGATCGTCAACAACATGGGCTATTCGCAACTGCTGCGCGGCAATCGCAAGAAGGCCAAGGCGCTGCTGCTCGAAGCGAAGGCCGGCATGGCCGATCCCACCGTCGTCAACGCCAACCTCGCTCTCTTGAACAAGGGTTGACCTCGCGTCGTCCAAGGGTCCGGTTTCGGGACACATGGCATCGAACGTTTTGTAAACCCTATCCGTAGGTTGCATCGATAGATCGGCTGAAAACCCATATCTGAGGGCTGCCGCTGACCTTAGAGTGCAGCGCAACCGCCGACGCTCGAGAGGCCCTTGCCCGATATGCTGGACTTCAGTTCGCTCCTGCTCGCAGCTGCGCTGTCGGGCATCTGCCTCAGCGTCACCATGTTTGCGATCTGGTTCACCGCGCCCAAGGCAGGCTTCGTGCTGACGGTGGCGTGCGGCATTCTGGTGCTCGTCGCGCATGTGATCCTGTTCTGGCGATACACCAAGGATCCCGATCCGCTGCTCTGTCAGATCGTGCTTGCGCTGCTCAGCCTGGGGTTCCTGATCCTCTGCGTGTCGGCCATGCAATATCTGGGCGTGCCCGGCCACAGACGCGCCGTTGCACCGGCGCTTGCCGCCATGGCTGTCTGTGCGGCAGTGACCTTCCTGGGGCTTGACGGTGTCGGCTTCATCGTCACCTACGCCACGGTGACGGTGCTTCTGTCGGCGATCGGCGCCATGTTTTGGATCAATGGCAGTCACGATCGCCGGATCCTGCTGGTGGTTTCGTTTCTGAGCGGCACCTGCGCTGTGTCGTTTGCGCTTTGTGGCGTGGTTCTGCTGACCAAGGGGCAATGGACGCTCGCGGTCGCGCCCGACAACTGGGCCGAACGACTGAATTCCGTCGTGGCGGTGGCTTGCATGACCGGGCTCGGCGCATTGACGCTCTCCCTCCACCATCTGCAGGCGCAGATCGAGCTGAAGGCCGAGACCATGACCGACCCGCTGACGGGGTTGATGAACCGGCGGGCGTTGACGTCGCTCTACGGCGAGCGGAGTTTCGGTCCGTTCATGTCCGTCGTCATGTTCGACCTCGACCACTTCAAGCGGACGAACGATGTCTATGGCCATCCGGTCGGGGACCAGGTCTTGTGCCGCTTCGCCGCGGTCATCAAGAAATATGCCAGGACCGGCGTCGACGCTTTTCGCCTGGGCGGCGAGGAATTCGCCGTCGTCATGTCGCGAATGACGGAAGAGAAGGCCCATGATCTCGCCAGCAAGATCTGTGTGGCCTTCGGCACCGAGATCGTCGCCACCCAACTCGGCAAGTTGCGCAGCACGGTCAGCGGCGGCATCGGCTTTGGCGAGGCAAGCGGCAGCAGCCTCGATGAGGTGCTGACCGAGGCCGATGCGGCGCTCTATGCCGCCAAGCGCGCCGGGCGAAACTGCGTCATCAGCCGTAAAAGGACAGGCAAGGCCGAACCTATCAAGCCGGCCTTGCGCTCCGCGTAATTATTCCGCCGCACCCAGATAGTCCGACAGTGGCGGGCAGGAGCAGACCAGGTTGCGGTCGCCGGCGACATTGTCGATGCGTGACACCGGTGGCCAGTATTTGGCTGCCGTGTCGGCGTCGCCGGCGGGATAGGCCGCCTCCAGGCGCGAGTAGGGATGCGTCCACTGGCCGGCCAGCACCTCGGCGGCGGTGTGCGGCGCGTTGACCAGCGGATTGTCGGCCAAAGGCCATTCGCCCCTGGCGACTTTCGCTGCCTCGCCTGCGATGGCGATCATCGCCTCGCAGAAGCGGTCGAGTTCCCGCTTGGGCTCGGATTCGGTCGGCTCCACCATCAGCGTGCCGGCGACCGGGAAGGACATGGTCGGCGCGTGGAAGCCGTAGTCGATCAGCCGTTTGGCGACATCGTCGACACTGATGCCGGCGCTGTCCTTGAGCACGCGGGTGTCGAGGATGCATTCATGCGCGATGCGATCGTGCCTGCCCTTGTAGAGAAGCGGGAAATGCGGCGCGAGCCGTGTCGCCACGTAGTTGGCCGAGATGATGGCGGTCTCCGTCGCCTGCTTCAGTCCGGCGGCGCCCATCATGCGGATATACATCCAGGTGATCGGCAGGATCGAGGCACTGCCGAATGGTGCGGCCGACACGGCGTGCGCCGAACCTTCGGTGACATGTCCCGGCAGATAGGGCTGCAGATGCGCCTTTACGCCGATCGGGCCGATGCCCGGGCCACCGCCGCCATGCGGAATGCAGAAGGTCTTGTGCAGGTTCATATGACAGACATCGGCGCCGATATCGGCGGGCCGCGCCAAGGCGACCAGCGCGTTGAGATTGGCGCCATCGAAATAGACCTGGCCGCCATGCTCGTGGATAAGGGCGCAGAGGTGGCGTGCACCTTCCTCGTAGACGCCATGCGTCGAGGGGTAGGTGAACATCAGTGCCGCGAGATTCTTGGAATGCTCGTTGGCCTTGGCTCTCATGTCGTCCATGTCGATATTGCCGTCCTCCAGGCAGCGCACAACGACAACGCTCATCCCGGCCATCGCAGCACTTGCCGGATTGGTGCCATGAGCGGAGGAGGGGATCAGGCAGACGGTGCGATGACCTTCGCCGCGTGAGCGATGATAGGCGCGGATTGCAAGCAGGCCGGCATACTCGCCCTGGCTGCCGGCATTGGGCTGCAGGCTGACGGCGTCGAAGCCGGTGATCTCCGACAGCCATCCTTCCAGTTCGCCGATCATGGCGCGATAGCCGGCCGAATGGCTTGCCGGCGCGAAGGGATGCAAATTGGCGATTTCAGGCCAGCTTACCGGCATCATTTCCGCCGCCGCGTTGAGCTTCATGGTGCAGGATCCCAGCGGGATCATGCTGCGGTCGAGCGCCAGATCCTTGTCGGCCAGCCGGCGCAGCAAGCGCATCATGTCGGTTTCCGACTTGTTCTCATGGAACACAGGCTGGGTCAGGAACTCCTTGCCGCGCGGCTTGCCAGGTACGGTGCTGTCGGCCGACGGAGAGGCCTTGGCGCCGAACAGGGCGGCGATCGCATCGAGATCGGCATCGGTCGAGGTCTCATCGAAGCTGATGCCGACATGGTCGGCATCGATGACGCGCAGCAGCCGGCCGGTCTTTTCAGCCGCAGTGGCGATCTGCGCCGCCTTGCCCTTGGTCTCCACCGTCACCGTGTCGAAACGGCTGGCGCCGATCACCGACACGCCTGCCGCTTCGAGGCCGCTTGCCAGACGATTGGCCAGCGTGTGGATGCGCCCGGCAATCGCCTGCAGCCCGGCGGGGCCGTGCCAGATCGCATAAGCCGTCGCCATGTTGGCAAGCAGCGCCTGTGCGGTGCAGATGTTGGAGGTCGCCTTGTCGCGGCGGATATGCTGTTCGCGTGTCTGTAAGGCAAGCCGGTAGCCGGGCCGGCCTTTGCTATCGGTGGATTGGCCGACCAGGCGGCCAGGCATCAGCCGCGTCAACTTGTCGGAGACGGCGCAATAGGCGGCGTGCGGCCCGCCAAAGCCCATCGGCACGCCAAAACGCTGCATCGGGCCGACGGCAATGTCGGCGCCAAGCTTGGCCGGCGCATCGGTCAGCGCCAGGCCGAGCGGATCGGCAATGAAGACGACGATGGCGCCGGTCGCACGCGCCTTGTCGATCGCCGCCTTGTGGTCGCCATAGACGCCAAACGTATCCGGCCAGGAGACGAGCAAAGCGGCGGTGTTGTCGTCGATCGTCTCGCCATCGATCTCGATGCCGAGCGGCTCGGCGCGGGTGCGCACCACGTCCAGCGTCTGCGGATGCGGCGTGCCGGCAAATGCGATCTTGGTGCGCTTGTCGCGGTGGTGGCGCAAGGCGATGCCGACGGCTTCGGCCACGGCGGTTGCTTCATCCAGCAGCGAGGCCGAGGCCACCGGCAGGCCGGTCAATTCGGTGACCAGCGTCTGGAAATTGAACAGCATTTCGAGCCGGCCCTGGCTGATCTCGGCCTGATAGGGCGTGTAGGCGGTGTACCAGGCCGGGTTCTCGAACAAATTGCGCTGGATGACCGGCGGCACATGGACGCCGTGATAGCCGGCGCCGATGAAGCTCTTCAGCACCGTATTCTTGGCCATGATCGCCGACAATTCGGCCAGCGCTTCCGCTTCGCTGGCCGGTGCGGGCAGGGTCAGCGGCAAGTCGAGGCGGATCGACTGCGGCACGGCCTGGCTGATCAGCGTCTCGACGGACGGAACGCCGATCACGGCAAGCATGGCTCTGACATCGTTGACGCTCGGACCGATATGGCGAGCCGAGAAGGGAGTGAGTGCTGCGGTCATGTCAATACGTCCTGATATCAACCGATATGGGCTTTGTAGGCGGCCTCATCCATGAGACCGGCGAGCTGGCTTTCGTCGGCAAGCTTCATCTTCCACAGCCAGCCGGCCCCTGTTGCGGCCGAGTTGACCAGTGACGGATCCGACGACAGCGTGCCGTTGGCCTCGGTGATCTCGCCATCGACCGGTGCATAGACATCGGATGCCGCCTTGACGGATTCGACCACGACGGCGGTGTCCCCCTTGGTCAATTTCTTTCCGGTCTCCGGCAGTTCGACGAAGACGAGGTCGCCGAGCTGCTCCTGCGCGTAATCGGTGATGCCGACCGTGGCGACGCCGCCCTCGACGCGGAGCCACTCGTGATCTGATGTGAAATAGGTCGTTGCCATTGAGGTCATCCTTTGCGGTAGCGATGCGGTGTGAAGGGCAGGGAACTGATATCGACTGGGATTTTCATGCCGCGCACGTCGGCGAAGACCCGCGTTCCCGGCTTTGCCAGAGGTGTCGAGACATAGCCCATGGCGACCGGATGGCCGGCCGAGGGGCCGAAGCCGCCCGATGTGACCTGGCCGGCCGGATTGCCGTCGGCGTCGAAGAGCGCGGCACCGCCACGCACCGGCCGGCGACCTTCCGGCTTAAGCCCGACCCGCTTTTGCGCGGGGCCTCGTTCCACGGCGGCGCGGAGCGCATCGGCGCCGATGAAAGCGCCGGAAGCGCGGATGTCCTTTGGAATTGCCCACATCAACGCAGCGCTGGCCGGATCGGTCTCCGGCGTGATGTCCTGGCCATGCAGGCACAGCCCTGCCTCCAGCCGCAGACTGTCGCGGGCGGCCAGGCCGATCCACAGCACGCGTTCATCGCCGAGCAGCTTCGCGACGAGGTCGCGCGCATCGGCTTCCGACAGGCCGATCTCGAAACCGTCCTCGCCGGTATAGCCCGACCGGCTCATGAACCAGTTCTTGCGCGGTTCGACACCATGCATGAACAGCAGCGAGCCGGTCTCGATGCCGGCGCGCGAAAGGGCGGCCCAGGCTTCAGGACCCTGGATGGCCAGGAAGACGCGGTCGAGCGGCTCGACCCTGGCGTCGAAATCCGCGGCAAGTGCACGCAAATGCTTTTCGTCGGCGACGGCGTTGCCTGCGTTGGCGACCACCATGAACCTGCTATCGCCAAGTCTGGTGACGATCAGGTCGTCCAGAATGCCGCCTGCCTCGTTGAGGAAAAATGACAGTTTGGACTGTGAGATTTGGAGTGCGCCTGCATCCAAGGGGCAAGCGCGGTTGAGCAGCGCAACCGCCTCCGGCCCGCTGACTTCGAACAGCTTCATATGCGAGATGTCGAACAGGCCGGCCTGTTCGCGGGTGTGAAGATGTTCCTTCATGACGCCCGCCGGATAGGTCAGCGGCATCGACCAGCCGGCAAAAGCGCCAAAACGCGCACCGGCGGCCACATGGATGTCTTCGAGGGGTAGGTGTCTTGTATCGTCGCCCGTCATGTCGTCTCCAGAGTCGCACGCAATCGGCCGCGAATGGCGACCAGTCCGTGCCCCTCTGTCTGAAGCCTGAGAGACTCGCGCAGCCGGAGCTCTGTCAGCGGCGCTTACACCTTCGGCGCGGGGGCAAGCCCCGACTTTCCAGAGTGTCTTTCCCGTCTACGGTTCTTTTGCCTGAGAGATTTCGGGCGATTTCCCCTTCGGCGACAGCTCTCGCTGTTCTCTCCCGCAAACAGGTAGGACTCAGACCCTGAGTCCTCGACGCGCCATCCATAGCTCGCGCGCGACGGCTTGTCACCTGTCAGCGACATCTAAAGCGCGTGCATGCCATTCTTCAAAACCGCGGCACGTTTTTGGGCGACATGCGTTGGCCGACAAGTCTTCGCTAACCACGCCGTTTGCCGGTTTTTCAAGACACTGCTGATATGTTGGCTTGTATGACGCTTGGGGCCGGCGCTTGGCGACGGCGGACGGGGACGACAATGGGCGAATTGATCATGAGCGCGCCGGTGGCCGGGCTGACCTCGAAAAGCCGCATCGCCGCGGAGGACGTGGCGATGTTGCGCCATGAAGTGTTCGGCGATGGCGTCGTGACGCGCGGCGAGGCCGAGGCGCTGTTCGCGCTCGATGCAACGGCGAAGGACAAATGCCAGGAATGGCCGCCCTTCTTCGTCGAGGCGGTTACCGACTATATCGTCCACCAGGAAAAGCCGTCGGGCTATATCTCGCAAGACAATGCCGACTGGCTGATCCGCACGATCTCGCGCGATGGTATGGTCGACAGCCGGACCGAGCTCGAATTGCTGGTGCACGTGCTGGAACAGGCGAAATCGTCGCCGAGCCAGCTTTGCGTCTATGCGCTGGAGCAGGTGGCGCATGCCGTCATTGACGGCAAGGGGCCGCTGATGCTCGGCGGCGCGCTGGCTCCCGGCCTCATCGCACAGGCGGAGGTCGAGCTGCTGCGCCGGATCCTCCGTGCCCATGGCGGCGACGGCAACATCGCCATCACGCGCGCCGAGGCCGAGGTGCTGTTCAAGATCAACGAGTGCACTGCTCAAGGGCACAACGATCCGTCCTGGAACGAGCTGTTCGTCAAGGCGATCGCCAATTTCGTCATGTGCTCGGCCGGCTACGAAGCACCGACGCGCGATGTGGCGCTGCGCCGCGATGCCTTCCTCGAACATGCCGATCCGGAAATCGGCGGCTTCTTCAGCCGCATGATCTCTGGCGGCCTTGCCGGCATCATGGAAGCCTATCGGTCTCCAGGCGACATCGAGGCCGAGTGGGAAGCCAGGAACAGGGCGGCCGAGGCCCTGGCCCGCCGCGCCGAGACGATCGATGCCGGCGAAGCCGGCTGGCTGATCGAACATATCGGCGTCGACAGGCCTCTTTACGAGAACGAACGCGCGCTGTTGACCCTGATCAAGCACGCCTCACCGGAAATCCATCCGGCGCTGAGGCCGCTGCTCGACAAGGTTGCCTGAGCGGTAGGGGTTGCCTCGGTCAAAGCCGGGGTTGCCCGATTAGATCTGGTCGACGTCGATGTATATCCTTGCCAAGCCTTCCCTGACGGTCGACATGGCATCGGCGACGCTGATGGCGATGTGGTCGTGCATGAGCCTTGCGGCCCTGTCGGCATCGCGGGCTACCATGGCTCGGGCGATTTCGCTGTGTTCGGTGTAGGTCGTCGACAATCGCCGGTGCTTCTCCACTTCGATCGTGCGAACGAAATGGATGCGCGTGTTGATGCCTTCGAGCATGCGCGCCAGTTCGGGATTACCTGACAGCCTGGCGATGCGGATGTGAAATTCCTCGTCCCTGGCGGTCAGTTCGGCGCTGGAAAATGAGTCGGCGCGCGCCATGGTGAGCGTCCACCAGTCGACGAGCGCGGCAAGCTCCTCATCTGTCGCGCGCTGGATCGCCAGCCTGACGGAGCGCTCCTCGAGCACCGCCCGCACGTCGGAAAGATTGACGATCTCGTCTACATCGAAGCCCCGGCAAAAGAAGCCGCGATTGGTCTGGAAAGTGATGAGTTCTTCTGTGACCAACCGCTGGAGCGCCTCCCGGATCGGGCTGCGGCTGACATTCAGCCTGGCGGCAAGCGCCACTTCGTTGATGCGCTCGTTCGGCTTGAAGCGATAGTCCATCGCCATGCGACGGATTTCTTCATAGACACGCGGGCCGGTCTTGATCGGCTTGGATGGCAGGGCCGCGCTGTTGCCCTGGTTGGTTTGCCTGGTGGGTCGGAGCATGGCGTCGGTCAAGCCTTTGCGGCGCTTGGTTCGGCGAACCGCGCCCGTGTGGGAAGGATGTCATCGAGGGCGATTGGTGCCGCCCGGCCGGCGATCAGATCGGCGACGATGCGGGCCGATCCATGTGCCATGGTCCACCCGATATGACCGTGGCCGGTGTTCAGCCAGAGATTTTTGATGTTGCGCAGGCCGAGGATCGGCAGGTTGTCGGGCGTCATGGGCCTCAGGCAGGCCCGCATCTCGGCGCGATCATAGGCGATGCCGCGCGGGAACAAGTCCTGCGTGACGCGCTTCATGAAGGCGAAATCCGAAGGCTTGTGGCTGCGATCATAGCCTGCGAATTCCGCGGTGGCGGTCACGCGGATGCGATCGCCCATCGGCGTGATGGCGACGAGGTTGTGCTCATCGATGACAGGGAGTTTTGGAGCCAGCGCCCGATCGACGATGGGAATGGTCATGGAATATCCCTTGACCGGATAGATCGGCAGACCAAGGCCGATCTTGCGGGCGAGGACGGGGCTCTCGGCGCCGAGACTCAGAACGTAGGTGTCGGCCAGAAACTCTCCCTTGTCGGTGACGACCTTGGTGATCGTTTCCTTTCTGCGTTCGATCCCCACGATCCTGGTCCCTGTCAGGATCTTGCCGCCCCTATTTTCGACGATGGCCGCCAGCGCGCGCGTGAACTTGGCGGCGTCGCCGGTTTCGTCGGTCGGACACAATACGCCGCCGGCAATGTTGTCGCGCGACGAAGCCAGCGCCGGCTCGCGGTCAACGATTTCCTGCGCGTCTACGATGCGGATCTCCTGGCCGTCGGCTTCCAGCAGGCGCATGTTGGCGACGCCCTTGTCGAGCGCCTGATGGCTGCGGTGGAAATAAAGAATGCCGTCCGACGTCCTGTCGTACGGGATCGCCTCTTCCCTGACGACCGCCTGCAGGACCGATTGGGAATGGACCGCAAGCCGATGTTTGAGCAGAGTGTTGCGACGTGCTTTGGCGGCCGTGCATTGCATGAGGAAGCGCAACGACCAGCTGTAGAGATGCGGGTCGGTGGAGAGCTTGAAACGAAGCGCCTGGTCTTTCAGGAACAGTGACTTCAGCAGGGTTTTTGGCGCGGCCGGCGATGACCAGACGAAGGAATGGCCGGGCGCGATCATGCCGGCATTTGCCCAGCTTGCCCCTTCGGCCACCTGTGATGCCTGCTCGAGAACGGTGACCGTGTGGCCGTCCTTCTGCAACTGATAGGCCGTGGTGATCCCGACAACGCCGCCGCCCAAGATCAATACGCGCATCGCTGTCCCGAATGGTTGTCGTTTCTATTGTCGACAATTCAATAGGAAGACGCTGGTCATTGTCAACGGCGCGTGGGTCGACGATCGATTCACCGTTCAGACAGGGCGAACCCCGGCATTTCTCGGTTCCCAAAATTCGAACGGAGCTCTTGACACGTTTGGCAAAGTTGTCGTTTCTATTGTCGACAATTCTGATTGGCATCAGGAAGGGGACTGTGCCATGGACGCCCCGCTTAGCCGCGCCGACGACACGCTTGTCCTCGACAAGGAACACATTCCCTTCACGACCGACGACGGCATCGGCACCCGCGCCAATCTCGGCCTGCTCGTCCTTCGGACCGACCAGACCATCGAGGATGAATTCCGCTATGCGCTGCCCGCGCGCGCCATCGCGCTGTACGAGGCGCGGCTCTACAGCGATGTCGAGATCACGCCTGAAAACCTGATGAAGATGTCGGCCGTCATCCCGGGAACGGTCGGGCTCTTGCCGGACGTCAAGTTCGATGTGATCGGCTTTGCCTGCACTTCGGGAGCGCTGGTTATCGGCGAGGACAAGGTCGCCGAACGCGTTCACGAGGTGCTGCCGGGCGTGCAAGTGACCAACCCGGTGACGGCGGCGCGGGCGGCGCTGAAGGCCCTGGGCGTTTCGCGGATCGCGTTGCTCACCCCTTATTTGGCAAAAATCAATCATTCCCTGCGGGCATCGCTGATGGCGCGGTGGATGGATATTCCGGTCATGGGCTCCTTCAACGAGGCGGACGACAATGTCGTTGCACGCATCACGCCGGCGTCGGTCAAGCAGGCCATCTTGGAAATCGGTGCGTCGAGCGACTGTGAGGCGGTGTTCGTTTCCTGCACCAGCATGCGCGTTGCCCGCATCATCGAGGAGGTCGAGAAGGAACTGGGGAAACCGGTAACCTCGAGCAATCACGCCCTTGCCTGGCACATGCTGCGGCTCGGCGGCATTGGTGAGCAGATTGCCGAAAAGGGCGAACTGTTTCGCCGCTCGCTAGGCTAGCATCTTCAGAGCCGGATTTGCGGTGTGCAGCTCAGATCCCGCCGTACCAGTCGTAGCCATTGTCTTCCCAATAGCCGCCGCGACCGCCGCCGACTGTGGCGAAGCCATCGACCAACTCGATCTTGTAGAGATATTTCGGCATCTTGTAGCCGAGCTGGCGCTCGACGCGAACCCGCAGCGGCGCGCCGTTCTCGACCGGCAGCGGCTTGCCGTTCAGGCCATAGGCGAGGATCGTCTGCGGGTGACGGGCATCGATCAGGTCGATGCTGCCGTAATATTTGATGTCGCCCGACAGGCTGCGGTCGATCGTGTCGAGGCAATGGAACATGACATAGCGCGCCTGTGGTTTGACCACCGCCTGGTCCAGCACCAGCGACAGCGGGGTGCCGGTCCATTTGGCTATGCAGCTCCAGCCTTCGACGCAGTCATGGCGGGTGATCTGGGTGCGGCTCGGCATGTTCTGAAGCTGCTCGCGGCTGAGCGACAGCGGCTTTTCGACGAGACCCGTCACTTCCAGACGCCAGTCGGCGAAATTGTTGGCGAGCAGGCCTTTGTAAACATCGTCATCGGGAGCGGTGACACCGTTCGGCCGCTGCGGCTGGCGTATGTCGGCCTCGGTGAATTCCGGCGCCAGCGCGTCACGTCCGGCAAGCAGGCGCTGTGCCCGGTATGTCAGGTCATTGGCGTTTTCGAGAAAACTGCGCAGGCCGCTGCCAACACCTAGCTGACTGTCGAAGGCGTCGCAGCCCGACAGCATGATGCCGGAGACGCCAAGGCTGGCACCGGTCAGGAATTTGCGGCGGCTGATCTGGAATTTTGCCATGTCAGGCATTCCTCTCGACGGGTTTGTCGTCCTGTGCGGGAGGATCGGTGCGATACCAGCCGGTGATGATCGAGCGCAGTTCGTTGATCGGGCCGGCGGCCAGGATCATCAGGATATGGACGACGAAGAAGGCGACCAGCAGCACCATGACGGTGAAATGGATGGTGCGTGCCGTCTGCCGGCCACCGAGCAGATCGTTGAGGAACGGCAGCACCGAATTCATGCTCGGCGACATCGCCAGGCCGGTGATGATCATCAGCGGCAACAGCACGAACAGCACGCCGCTATAGGCCATCTTCTGCAGCGTGTTGTATTCGCGCGCGTGGTGGAATTTGAGCTTGGCATGGTCGACGATGTCTTGCGGCAATCGCTTCAAATCGTCGAGGCGTGGCGCGAGATCGCGCCGCAGATGGCCGTTCACGATGCTGGCGACAAACCAGACGATCAACGTCGTGGTCAGTATCCAGGCAAAGAAGAAATGGATGACGCGCGCGGTGCCGAGATCATAGTAGGACGGGATGGTCGCCCAGGATGGAAAGGCGCGGGATGTCTCCTGGCCGGCCGGACCCGACCAGCCGAGCACGCCAGTCGTGTCGAAGCGCTTGCCGAAGATTTCCGTGTAGCCGCGCGGACCCGCGTCGGAATTCTCAGCGCCGATGGCGAAGATGGTGTTGTTGTAGTCAAAGCCCGATTCTTTGCCGATATAGAGCTGCGGACGGGCATTGAAGATCTGCAGGCCTGACAGCAGCATGAAGAACAAGGAGATGGCCCAGAGCCAATGCGTCAACCGCGTCCAGCGAGACTGCCGGTAGATCAGCGTTTTGTCGTTCGACGCAGAAGCGCCTGGATCGGCGGCGGATTGGCTTCTGGCAACGGATTCCATCGTCTTTCGTCTCCCGGCCTCGCGGCATGGCCTGCGCGTTCATTGTCCTCCTGATACGTCGCGATCCAAACCGATGTTTCATCCGATCACGGATTTATTACGGACCGCCCAGGCTGACGGCGAGATTGACGGCAGCGGCGACGATGACCGTGTTGAAGAAAAACGACAGGATGGAATGGACAAGCACGACACGACGCATATGCGTTGTCGAGATGTTGGTATCGGCAGTCTGTGCGGTCATGCCGATCACCGTCGAGAAGTACAGGAAATCCCAGCCCTCCGGCCGTTTGTCGCCCGGAAACAGCAGTCCGCCGACCGGGATTTTCTTCCTGGTCTCGGCATCCACCGCATCGCCGTCCATCCAGTAGACATGGGCATAATGGAGCGCTGCCATGGCATGGATGGTGAACCAGCCGAGCGGGATCGACAGCAGCGCGAAGGTGAGCTCGACGGGATGGCTTCTGTCCTTCTGATTGATCAGCAGGAACAATGAGATAACGGCAACGCCGACGACGACAAGCGTCACGGCGAAGATGACCAGCACAGGCTGGTCCGTGGCACGCGCATTCCTGCTCAGATACCTGCCGGTGAACTTCGGCATCTGGGCGACGACGAGAATGACATAGGCGGCAAAGAACGCGTTGGCGCCGATCGAATAGGCAAGCGGGGCGTGCAGCAGCAACGCCACGAGAAGCGCAAAAACGCCAACGCAGGCCGACACAGCGAACAGCATGTGGCGCTGAATGGGAGACTTCACCGGGGTTTCGGCAGCCATGTCGGTTCCAACCTTGGATGGCGCTCGGTTTCTAGTCTGGTGTGGCGGATTTGAGCGCCCGCCGCAAGATGCGGTCGAGTTCGCCCAGAAACCGCGACCGGTCTTGTGGCGCGAAGCTGGCATTGTAGCCCTTGCTTTCGCCGGTCTCGCGCAGATGCTGCTTCAGGTCACGCATCGCCATCGCCATGCCGATCGTTTCCGGAGTGAAGGGGCGCCCCGTTGGCCCAAGCACATGGGCGCCGAGCGCCACCGCGCGGGCGGCCAGCGGAATGTCCGCGGTGATCACAATGTCGTTGGTGCGTGCATTGTCGACGATCCAGTCGTCGGCGGCATCAGCGCCCTTGGAGACCACGACATTGCGGATCATCGGATCGCGCGATGGCCGCAGGCCGCCATTGGAGACGTAGGTGACAACGACGCCATGCCGGTCGGCCACTTTTTCGACCTCGGCCTTGACCGGGCAGGCGTCTGCATCGACGAGAATGGCGGGGAGTTCGCTCATGCTTGGGTGGTGCCGTCTTCGACCACGATCTCGGCTTCCTTGTCGACCATATGTTCGCGCATCAGCATTTCGGCTTCTTTCACCGCTCTCTTCACATACGGGCCTCGGGCGCTGAATGTGATCTCGTCAATGCATCTATCGATTTCGCCGAGGTCGATGCTGACGCGTTTGTTGTCGCGAAATGTTCGCCAGAGGTCTTCGCCGAAATTGCGAATGCGGTGGATACCTGACGCTTGCCCGTCGCGAAATTTGATGCGGATTATGACCATGCCTTTGCAAGCTTTCGAACGGCTGGTGCGGGCCGGACCAGGAAGGTCCAGCCCGCAATCGTTCAGGCCGGCAGCGCTCCGGACTTCTTCGCCGTCCAGGTGGCGATGTAATCCATCAGGCCGGGGTTGAGGCAGTCATAGGGCTCCAGCCCGATTGTCTTCAGCTGCGAACGGATGCCGTCCATCCCCTTCGGATCGACACCGGACTCGATGATCGATGAGACAAAGGCGGTAAAGCCCGGCGGCGACCAACCGTCCTCTTCGAAGCGTTCGGGATGGATGAAGGACAGGCCCTTGAACGGATGGTCGCGCTCGACCGGCCCGTGCATGTGGACACCGCAGCCGGTGCAGGCATGGCGCTGGATCAGCGCTGAGGGGTCGACCACCTTCAGCTTGTCGCCGTTTTCGGTGACGGTGACGTCGCCGGTGCCGGCCACGGCAACGACTGAGAACACCGCGCCTTCCGGCTTCCAGCATTTGGTGCAGCCGCAGGCGTGATTGTGGGCGATCTGGCCTTTGACCTTCACCTTCACCGGCTTGCTGGTGCAGGCGCAGACCAGCGTGCCGCCGGCAAAGCTTGCGCTTTCCTTCGGCAAGCCATTGTCGATTTTCGGATGCAGTTTCTCCGCCATTCTTTTCTCCTCCCAGTTGTGAACCACAGGGGTCGCTGGCCGTTGGTCGGCGGTTTGTGGTCTTCCTCAGTAAACGACGACGCTTCTGATCGATTTGCCCTCATGCATCAGGTCGAACCCCTTGTTGATGTCCTCGAGCTTCAGCGTGTGGGTGATCATCGGATCGATCTGGATCTTGCCGTCCATGTACCAGTCGACGATCTTGGGCACGTCGGTGCGGCCGCGCGCGCCGCCGAAGGCGGTTCCCATCCAGGTGCGGCCGGTGACCAGTTGGAACGGCCTTGTCGAAATCTCCTGTCCGGCGCCGGCGACGCCGATGACGACCGACTTGCCCCAGCCGCGATGCGAGGCTTCCAGCGCCTGGCGCATCACCTTGGTGCTGCCGGTGCAGTCGAATGTGTAGTCGGCGCCGCCGATCTGGTCGGCGCCACGCTTGGTCATGTTGACGAGGTGGGGCACGACATCGCCGTCGATCTCCTTCGGATTGACGAAATGCGTCATGCCGAACCGCTCGCCCCACTCCTTCTTGTCGTTGTTCAAATCGACGCCGATGATCATGTCGGCGCCGGCAAGTTTCAGGCCCTGGATCACGTTGAGGCCGATGCCGCCGAGGCCGAAGACGACGGCGGTGGCGCCGATCTCGACCTTGGCGGTGTTGATCACAGCGCCGATGCCGGTGGTGACGCCGCAGCCGATGTAGCAGATCTTGTCGAAGGGGGCGTCGGGGTTGACCTTGGCCAGCGCGATCTCGGGCAGCACGGTGAAATTGGAGAAAGTCGAGCAGCCCATATAGTGAAAGACCTTGTCCTTGCCGATCGAGAAGCGCGATGAACCATCGGGCATCAGGCCCTGGCCCTGGGTGGCGCGGATGGCCGTGCACAGATTGGTCTTTCGCGACAGGCAGGAATGGCACTGGCGACATTCGGGCGTATAGAGCGGGATGACGTGGTCGCCCTTCTTGAGCGAGGTGACGCCCTTGCCGATATCGACGACGACGCCGGCGCCCTCATGGCCGAGGATGGCTGGAAACAGGCCTTCCGGATCGGCGCCAGACAGCGTGAATTCGTCGGTGTGGCAAATGCCGGTCGCCTTGATCTCGACCAGCACCTCGCCCTCGCGTGGGCCGTCGAGATCGACCTCCATGATCTCCAGCGGCTTTCCGGCGGCGACAGCGACAGCGGCGCGGGTTTTCATGGGGCAGTTCCTCCAATGCGAATTTTTTTCCAAGGTTTCAGGTTTTATCGACACGATCAACCGGAACCTGGTGCCAGGACTGGTCCACAGCGGTGAATTGGAATCGCAGATCGATTGGAAGGCAGTGAATTGCATGGTCGGCTTGACCCTGCAAGCACAGGCCATAAAAGGAACGGCCGACCCGAGGGGATGACATTTCGCATGTTCACGAAAATCCTGATCGCCAATCGCGGCGAAATTGCCTGCCGCGTCATCAAGACGGCGCGCAAGATGGGTATCGCCACGGTTGCCGTCTATTCCGATGCCGATCGCGATGCCGTGCATGTCGAGATGGCCGACGAGGCGGTGCATATCGGGCCTTCGCCAGCCGCGCTGAGCTATCTCGTCCCGGAAAAGATCATCGCCGCCTGCAAGGAAACGGGAGCCCAGGCCGTGCATCCCGGCTACGGATTCCTGTCCGAGCGGGCGGCTTTCTGCGAAGCGCTGGAAGCGGAAGGCATCATTTTCATCGGCCCGAAGCCCAAGGCGATCAAGGCGATGGGCGATAAGATCGAATCGAAGAAGTTCGCCAACGCCGCCAAGGTTTCCACCGTGCCCGGCTGGCTCGGCGTCATCGAGAATGCCGACCATGCCGAAAAGATCGCCGGCGAGATCGGTTATCCCGTGATGATCAAGGCTTCGGCCGGCGGCGGCGGCAAGGGCATGCGCATCGCCTGGAGCGAGGCCGAAGTGCGCGACGGCTTCGACCGCGCGCGCTCGGAAGCCAAGAGCTCGTTCGGCGACGATCGTCTCTTCATCGAGAAATTCATCGTCGATCCGCGCCATATCGAAATCCAGGTGCTGGCCGACGCGCATGGCAACGCGCTCTATCTCGGCGAGCGCGAATGCTCGATCCAGCGACGCAACCAGAAGGTCGCCGAAGAGGCGCCGTCGCCCTTCCTGGACGCCGCGACACGCAAGGCCATGGGCGAGCAGTCGGTGGCGCTGGCCAAGGCCGTCGATTACCAGAGCGCCGGCACGGTCGAATTCATCGTCGACAAGGACAAGAACTTCTATTTCCTTGAAATGAATACACGATTGCAGGTCGAGCATCCGGTGACGGAGCTCGTCACCGGCATCGATCTGGTCGAGCAGATGATCCGCGTCGCCGCCGGCGAAAAGCTTGGCCTGAAGCAAAGCGACATCAAGCTGAACGGCTGGGCGGTGGAAAGCCGGCTCTATGCCGAAGACCCTTACCGCAACTTCCTGCCTTCGATCGGCCGACTGACGCGCTACCGGCCGCCTGAGGAAGGACAATTCGGCGATGTCGTCATCCGCAACGACACCGGCGTCACCGAAGGCTCCGAAATCTCGATGTTCTACGATCCGATGCTCGCCAAGCTGTGCACCTGGGCGCCGACGCGTCTGGAGGCCATCGATGCCATGTCGGAAGCGCTCGACAGCTTCGTCGTCGACGGTATCGAGCACAACATTCCGTTCCTGGCCGCCTTGATGCAGCATCCGCGTTGGCGGGAAGGGCGGATATCGACCGCTTTTATATCGGAGGAATATCCCGACGGCTTCGCGCCGGTCGTACCGAACGACGATGAGAAGGCCGTGCTGGCGTCGATCGCGACCGCGGTGGAACTGCTGCGCCGTGACCGGCTCGACCGGCTGGGCGGGCGGCTGGCGCCGCATTCGGGAGCTCTGAAGCGCGACTGGGTGGTAAAGATCGGCGATGACTATCTGTCGGCGTCGATTATCGAGGGCATGATTTCCATTCCGATGGAAATCGATCTGTCGATCGAGGGCGGCAGGGCGTTGACCGTTGCATCAGACTGGCGGCCGGGCGATCTGATCTGGCGCGGCACGGTAGGCAAGCGCAAGGTTACGGCCCAGGTCAGGCCGGTTGCCAACGGCTTTCGCATAGCCTGGAAAGGCATGTCGGTGACCGCGCGCGCCATGCTGCCGCGCACCGCCGAGCTGGAAAGGCTGATGCCCGAAAAGGTGGCGCCGGACACGTCGAACCTGCTGCTTTGCCCGATGCCTGGCCTTGTCGTGTCAATTGCCGTTGCCGAAGGCCAGGAGGTCAAGGCCGGCGAGACATTGGCGGTGGTCGAAGCGATGAAGATGGAAAACGTGCTGCGTGCTGAACGCGACCTTGTCGTCTCCAAACTCAACGCCAAGCCAGGCGACAGCTTGGCCGTGGATGCGGTGATCATGGAGTTTGCGTAAGGCTGGCCGGGCCGGCAGCCTGTGATCAGCAGCGGTTTGTGCTGGACTGGCATCGCGCGGTCCCGGACAATACATCTCCATCGACTCAAGGACCTTCACACAGCACCATGGCCGACGAAAAACTTCCCCGCGATCCCCTGAAGCGCGAAGCAGCGATTGCTGCGGCGCGGCCCGAGGCCCCGGCGCGGCCCTTCGTCCATCTGCGCGTGCATTCGGCCTATTCGCTGCTGGAAGGCGCCTTGCAGATCGGCAAGGTGGTGGCTCACGCGGTCAAGGACGAAGCCCCGGCCATCGCCGTCACCGACACCAACAATCTGTTCGGCGCACTGGAATTCGCGCAGAAGGCGGTGAAGGACGGCATCCAGCCGATCATCGGCTGTCAGACGGCGCTCGCCTTTTCCGGCGAAAACAGCGATGGCCAGCGCGACCGCAGGCGGCAGGGCCCGGATATGCGGCCGGTGGTCCTGCTCGCCGCGACCGAAGCCGGCTATTCCAATCTGGTCAGGCTGGTTAGCCGCGTCTACCTCGAAACGCCGCCGGGCGAAGCCGTGCACCTGACCACCGAAATGATGGACGGCTATTGTGACGGATTGATCTGCCTCAGCGGTGGGCCGCGCGGACCGATCGGCACCGCGCTCAAGGAAGATCGCCGCGACCTGGCCGAAGCCCGGCTTTTGACCCTCAAGGAGATGTTCGGCGACCGGCTCTATGTCGAGTTGGACCGGGTTTCCGGTTATGACCGCGTGATCGAAAAATCCTCGATCGATCTGGCGTATGCCCATGAACTGCCCCTGGTCGCCACCAACGAGGCGTTCTTTTCCTCTCGTGACGACTATGACGCACATGACGCGCTGATCGCCATCGCCGAGGGATCGGTCGTCGCCGCCGACAATCGTCGCCGGCTGTCGCCGGACAATTTCCTGCGCAGCCAGGCCGATATGGCGCGGCTCTTTGCCGATCTGCCGGAGGCGATCGACAACACTGTCGAGATCGCGCTGCGCTGCTCCTACTATCCCAGGAATCGCAATCCGATCCTGCCGCGCTTCACCGGCGGCGATGTCGCCGACAATGACGCCGCGGTGCAAGCGGAAGCCGACGAACTGGCCCGCCAGGCGCATGAGGGGCTCGACGCGCGCCTCGCCATGCATGGCCCAACCGCCGGCTATACGGTCGAGCAATACCGCGAGCGGTTGAACTTCGAGCTTGGCATCATCACCAAGATGAAGTTTCCGGGCTACTTCCTGATCGTTGCCGACTTCATCAAATGGGCGAAGGCTCAGGGCATTCCGGTCGGGCCGGGCCGCGGTTCGGGCGCAGGCTCGCTGGTCGCCTATTCGACGACCATCACCGACATCGATCCGCTGCGCTTCTCGCTTCTGTTCGAGCGCTTCCTCAATCCCGATCGCGTGTCGATGCCCGACTTCGACATCGACTTCTGCCAGGATCGACGTGAGGAGGTCATCCGCTACGTCCAGCAGAAATACGGTCGCGACCAGGTCGGCCAGATCATCACCTTCGGTACGCTGCAGGCTCGCGCCGTGCTGCGCGACGTTGGCCGTGTGCTGCAGATGCCCTATGGCCAGGTCGACAAGCTCTCCAAGATGGTGCCACAGAACCCGGCCAATCCGGTCAAGCTCGCTGACGCCATCGCCAACGAGCCGCGCTTTGCCGAAGAGGCCGAGAGGGAGCCGATCGTCCAGACGCTGCTCGATATGGCGCAGAAGCTGGAAGGCCTTTACCGCCATGCCTCGACGCACGCCGCCGGCATCGTCATCGGCGACCGGCCGCTGTCGGAACTGGTGCCGATGTACCGCGATCCGCGCTCGGACATGCCCGTCACCCAGTTCAACATGAAATATGTCGAGCAGGCCGGACTGGTGAAGTTCGACTTCCTCGGCCTGAAGACGCTGACCGTGCTGGAGACGGCGGTGAAGCTGATCCGCCGGCGCGGCATCGAGATCGATCTGGCGACGATCCCGCTCGACGATCCCGACACCTACGCCATGCTGTCGCGCGGTGAAGTGGTCGGCGTGTTCCAGGTGGAAAGCGCCGGCATGCGCAAGGCGTTGATCGGCATGCGGCCCGACTGCATCGAGGACATCATCGCGCTGGTCGCGCTCTACCGCCCCGGTCCGATGGAGAACATTCCGACCTACAACGCCAGAAAGCATGGCGAGGAGGAGATGGCGTCGATCCATCCCAAGATCGACCATCTGGTGAAGGAGACGCAAGGCGTCATCGTCTACCAGGAACAGGTGATGCAGATCGCGCAGGAGCTGTCCGGCTACTCGCTCGGCGAAGCCGATCTGCTGCGCCGCGCCATGGGCAAGAAGATCCGCGCCGAGATGGACAAGCAGCGCGAGCGCTTCGTCTCCGGCGCTGTCGAGCGTGGCGTCGGCAAGCCGCAAGCCGACTTCATTTTCGA
This sequence comes from Mesorhizobium sp. M0518, assembly GCF_040321125.1. Lineage (NCBI taxonomy): Bacteria > Pseudomonadati > Pseudomonadota > Alphaproteobacteria > Hyphomicrobiales > Phyllobacteriaceae > Mesorhizobium > Mesorhizobium sp. M0518. The sequence continues at coordinate 105,891 of NZ_JAMYQY010000005.1, read as the reverse complement.
CCTGCTGGCCAAGTTCGCCGACTATGGTTTCAACAAATCGCATGCCGCCGCCTACGCGGTGGTTTCATACCAGACCGCCTATCTCAAGGCGCATTATCCGGTCGAGTTCCTGGCGGCGTCGATGACGCTCGACATGGGCAACACCGACAAGCTCGCCGATTTCCGCCAGGACGCGCTACGCCTCGGCATAGAGGTTCTGGCGCCGTCGGTGACATCGAGCTTTCGCCCCTTCGAGGTCGGTGAGAACCGCATCTACTATTCGCTGGCGGCGCTCAAAGGCGTCGGCGACGCGGCGGTCGAACACATCGTTGCCCAACGTGGGGAAAGGCCGTTCAAGAACCTTGCTGATTTCTGCGAGCGGGTCGATCCCAAGATTGTCGGCAAGCGCGTCTTCGAAAGCCTGATCATGGCCGGTGCGCTCGATTGCTTCGGCCACGACCGCGCGTCGATGATGGCGGGCGTGGAGCGCATGATGGGACTGGCGTCGCTGGCGCAGCAGAATGCGGTTTCCGGCCAGCACGACATCTTCGGCGCTTCGCTCGGCGCCCAGTCGCAGGCACTCAATCTGCCGGCGACAGAGCCGTGGCTCGCCGCCGACCGGCTGCACCGTGAATTCCAGGTGGTCGGCTTCTATCTCTCGGCGCACCCGCTCGACGAGTACAAGGCGGCCCTGCAGAAGATGCGGGTTCAGACGTGGGCCGAGTTTTCGGCGGCCGTCAAACGCGGTGCCGCCGCCGGCCGTCTGGCCGGCACGGTGACGTCCAAGCAGGAGCGCAAGACGCGCACCGGCAACAAGATGGGCGTTATCGCCTTTTCTGACACATCCGGCCAGTACGAAGCCGTGCTGTTTTCCGAAGGACTGGCGCAATATCGCGATCTGCTCGAGGCCGGCCGCTCCGTGGTCATCACCGTTGCCGCCGAGGACAGGCCGGAAGGCGTCAATCTGCGCATCAACTCAGTGCAGTCGCTGGAGGACGAGGCAAGCCGTATCCAGAAGGCACTTCGCATTTTCGTGCGCAACGCCTCGCCGATCAACACGCTGGCCGGCCAACTGACCGTCAGGGGCGAAGGCCAGGTCAGCTTCGTGCTGATCAAGGAAGAGGGCGAGGGGGAAATCGAGATCGAGCTGCCGAACCGCTACCGGATTTCGCCGCAGATCGCCTCGGCGATGCGCGCGGTGCCGGGCGTGGTCGAAGTGGAGTTGGTGTGACCCCCGCTCTTTCTCGCGCGCGGCAATCAGCCGGGCGGTCGCTGCCGCGAACGCCAGCGCAGTCAGCATGAAGCCGGCACAGAGGAACGGGTCGCAGACGGTTTCAACCTTGGCGCGGCTGCGTGACAGGCTGCGCAGGCTCTATCATGGGCGCACGCCGGCCGCTTTCCGGTTCCAACTGGTGGCCGTCGTCATCGACCTCGCCATCATCGCTTTCTTCATCGCGACGCCGGTTCTTCAGGACAAGCCGTCATTCCTCTGGCTCGACTATTCGGCGGCCGCGCTTGTCGCCGCGGACCTGGTCGCCCGGCTGCTTGCCTCCAAAAACATGCTGCGGCTGATGAAGCAGCCGACGTCGTGGGTCGATGTCTTCATCCTTTTGACGCTGCTGATGCCGACGGCGTTCGCCAATCTCGCCTTCCTGCGCATCCTGCGGCTGTGGTCGCTGTCGCGCAGCGGTTCGCTCTGGCGGCATCTGGAGATGCGCGGCCTGCGGCCGTGGCGCGAGGCCAGCCACGCGGTCATCAACCTCTTGACCTTCCTGTTTGTCATCACCGGCTTCGTCTACACGTTCTTCTTCCGCACTGGCGCCGGCCTGGAGAACTATATCGACGCGCTTTATTTCACCGTCGCCACGGTGACGACGACCGGCTTCGGCGACATTGTGCTGCCGGGCATAGCCGGCAAGCTGACGGCAATCGTCACCATGATCATCGGCATATCGCTGTTTGTCAGACTGGCTCAGGCGATCTTCCGGCCAGCCAAGGTTTTGTTTCCCTGTCCGCAGTGCGGCCTGCGGCGGCACGAGCCGGACGCCGTGCATTGCAAGGCCTGCGGCCATCTCCTCAACATACCCGACGAAGGGAACTGACGGCCGGCGGGACTACGACGCCGCCACTTCGGCCGGCTTCATTGGCCTGCGCTGAAGATTGAGCAGATTGCCCATCAGGATCAGCAGCGCGCCACCAGCGGTGAAGGCGTCGATCTGCTCGCTATAGAGCAGCCAGCCAATCAGCGCCGACAGCGGCACGCGCAGGAAATCCATCGGCGAGACGATAGTCGCGTCGGCATGACCAAGCGCACGGGCCATGCAGAAATGCGACGACATGCCGGTGAAGGCGATCAGCACGATCCATGGCCACAGCTCCAGTGGCGGGTTGCGCCACGTATAGAGCGCCGGGATGAGACCGACTATCGACTGGATAATCAGCATCCAGCAGATGATGCGCACGACGCTGTCCGTCCGGGTCAGCGATTTGATCGTGACCACCGAGATGCCGAAGCAGGCCGCGGCACCCAGCACGACGAGATGTCCAGGATCGATCGAGCCGACACCGGGGCGCACGATGATCACCACGCCGATCAGCCCCAGCCCGATCGCTGCCAGCTTGGGCCGGTTGAGCCTTTCGTCAAGAAAAATCACCGCCAGGATAGCTGTCCAGATCGGCGTGGTGAATTCGATCGAGATCAGCACGGCCAGCGGGATCAAAGTGAGGGCGTAGAGCCAGGCCGCCTGGCCCGTGTAGTGGATGACGTTGCGGGCGATATGGGCAATGGGGCGCCGCGTGCGCATGGCTTGAAAGCCGCCACTCGTCATCACCAGCGGCAGAAGGATGAAGAAGCCGATCACAGAGCGCAACTCCAGCACCTGGAAGACGTTGAGCTCCGCTGTCGTGGCTCGGCCGGCGACCGTCATCCCAAGGAAGGAAGCGATCGACAGCGCCATCCAGAACGCGGCCTTGGGGATCGAGGGTGTGGGTGCCATTCGCGCTATGTCGCAGGCCAGGACTTCTGCCGCAATCGCTACGCAAGGCATTCTTCTGGGCCAGTCGCGACTGGCTGGATATTGTAAAACAGTCATGTGGCGGGCGGAACCTGAAACGGCAAGTGGCGTTGAATCCCGATGGTCAGCCGTGCTGGCGGACCGTCCCGCCTTTTTGAAGATCGACAGGGAGAGCTTCGATGAGATCCTTCGCGCAATTCGCGCTTGCCGGCGGTTTACTGGTTGCGGCAGGCGCGGCACATGCCGACGAGACGCAATTTCTCCAGTCGTTCAAGGGCAATTTCGCCGGCAGGGGTATCGTCAAGGTCACCACCGATGCGCCGACCGTGAACGTGTCCTGCACGTTCAGCTCGAACGCGACATCGACCTCCCTGTCGCTCGACGGCAATTGCCGGGGGCTTGTCGTGGTCACGCGTGCCATCAGCGCGGATCTGAAGGCCAGCGGCGCCAAATACAGCGGCACCTATGTCGGCTCTCGCACGGGACCGGCACAGCTCAACGGCAGCCGTTCGGGCAACGCGATCAACCTGGGCATTCGCTGGGCCAAGGAGGTCAATGGCGACCGAAGGGCGCAGATGAAGGTCGAGAAACGCGGCGAGAACGGCATGCGGCTGACCGTCATCGACACCGACCCGAAAACCGGCAAGAGCGTGGTGACGAGCAGGATTGATCTGCAGCGCACCTAATCCTCGAGCGGCTCCGGCGGATGGGCGTCGCGGCCCTTGCCGAATGTGTAGCCGGTTTCCACCGCCTTGCGGCCGAACTTGTCGCGGAGGGCATCGATGGCGCCTTCGGCCATGGCGCGCTTGCGCGATTGGATGTCGACCAGATCGGGCGGGTCGGCCTTGTCGTCGTCCGAGAGGTCGCTGACACCGATGCCGAGCAGCCGATATTTCGTGCCGTCGGTTTCCTTGCGCAGAAGCTCCACCCCGGTCTGAAAGATGCGGTCGGCGAGCCGGGTCGGATCGCCGAGCTGGCGATTGCGCGTGCGCAGCTTGAAATCCTGGCTCTTCAGTTTCAGCACCACAGTGCGCCCGGCAATGCCTGACTTTTTCAGCCGTGCCGAAACCTTTTCCGAAAGACCCCTGAGAACCGCGACCAGTTCCTCTAGCGACGCGATGTCGGTGTCGAAGGTGGTTTCGGCCGATACGCTCTTGGCATCCTGGTCGGGATCGACGCGGCGGACGTCCTCGCCGCGCGAAAGGTGGTAGAGCCGGTCGCCCATCGTGCCGTAGCGGCGCATCAGGTCGCCGCGATCCATCTGCTGCAACTGGCCGATAGTGCGGATGCCGTCACGCTCCAGGGTGGCGTTGAATGCCTTTCCGACACCCCAGATCATGGTCACCGGCTGCGCCGCCAGGAAGCCGACTGCCTCGGCCTCGCCGATGACCGAGAAACCGCGCGGCTTGCGAAAATCAGACGCAATCTTGGCAAGGAACTTGCAATAGGACAGGCCGGCCGAAACGGTGATGCCGATCTCCTTCTCGACGGTCTGCGCGAAGCGCGCCAGCACCACAGCAGGCGGCAGGCCGTGCAGTCGTTCGGTGCCGGCGAGGTCGAGAAACGCCTCGTCGATCGACAGCGGCTCGACCAGCGGTGTCAGCGCTTGCATCATGGCGCGCACTTCGCGGCCGACGCGCACGTATTTTTCCATGTTGGGGCTGATGACGACCGCCTCCGGGCAGGCTTCGAGCGCCTTGAACATCGGCATGGCCGAGCGGACGCCCTGGATGCGGGCGATGTAACAGGCGGTGGAGACGACGCCGCGCTTGCCGCCGCCGATGATCAGCGGCTTGTCCTTGAGCGCCGGATTGTCGCGCTTTTCGATCGCCGCATAGAAGGCGTCGCAATCGATATGGGCCAGATGCAGCCGGTAAAGCTCGGGATGACGCACAAGCCGGGGGCTGCCGCAGCGCTCGCAGCGGCGCGTCGGGCTGCGCTGAAACATCAGGCAGTCGCGGCAAAAACCGTGATCGGGATTGTTGACAGGGGCCGCCATCGCTGCGAACATAAAGAGAACAGAAGCAATGGTACGACAGTGCAAGGCCAGCGACAAGGCTGGCCTGGGGAGAACGCATGAGCACGACCATAGCGCCGCTTGCGCCCGAGCTTTGGGCTGAATTCGAGGACCTCTTCGGCAAGCAAGGCGCCTGCTACGGCTGCTGGTGCACGCATTTCCGGCTGGCGCCGGCGATGCGCCGCGAGAGCAGCCGGGAACGCAACAAGGACCACATCAAGGCGCGTATCGAAGCCGGCCCGCCGCCCGGACTGCTGGCATTCGAGGATGGCCAGGCGGTTGGCTGGATGCAGATCGGACCGCGCGCCGACGTGCCCGAATGGAACAATCAGGGCAGGGGGTCGGCACCGGTCGATCCTGCCGACGCGGGGGATGCGGCCGTTTGGGCGATCTCCTGCTTCTTCATCCGCGCCAAGGCGCGCGGCAGGGGCATCACGCATCGCCTCGTCGAAGGCGGCATAGGTTTCGCCCGCCAGAATGGGGCCCGGCTGCTGGAGGCGTGCCCGATGGACCTGTCTCGCGATTCGCGCTCGATCGGCCTGTTCGTCGGTTCGTCACGGGTCTTCGAGAAGGCGGGTTTCGAGCGGCTGGTGGAACGCAAGGCCGGTCGCCCGCTGATGCGGCTGGTGCTTTGATCGAGATGGTCTGCCCGGGTGCCGTTGTCGATCTCACCTTGCGGTTGCAGCGGTAATTTCATACCAGACGGACAAAGTCTTTCTTCTAGGTCAAACGGAGAATTCGCGTGAACCGTGCCCTGCCATTCGTGTTCCTTCTTGCGTTGAGTGCCCCTGCTTTCAGCCAGACCGCCGACAGTCAGGGTGCGAAGCAATTGTCCGACGACTTGTCCCGCTATGTCGGCAAGCAGGCCATCGACAAAGGCATTTTGAAGGTTTCGCTCGAAGGTGGCGCCTACAAGATCGTGTTCGATTTCAAGGCACTTGCCGCATCATTTCCGGACCAGAAACTGCTGAAGTTCGACTTCGCGCCCTATGCCTTGATGGTCAAGCCGCGCAGCGACGGGTCCTGGGATGTCTCCATGGATTTCTCCCAAACCGCCTCCTTCGAGTTCAACGGACCCGAGGGGCTGCAAAGCACTCAGTTTTCGATCAAGGACGGCAAGGGTTCGGGCGTCTACGATCCAAATCTGGCGGCCTTTACCAGCGGCACCAGCTCGATCGCCGGCATGACGATGGCATCGAAGGATGCCAAGCAGCACATGGAAGCCAGCACGGGCGCCGGCATCGCGACCGTTGCCGCGACCAAGTCGGCGACCGGGGGCGTCGATTTCACAACCTCGCAGAAGGTGTCGAGTTTTGTCGAAGCGATCAATTTCGATGACCCCGAGAGCGGGCTGAAATTCCCGGTCACCGTCAGGTCGCCGGAATTGTCGGTCGAAGCCAGCGGCAAGGGCGTGCGGACCAAGCCATTGCTCGATCTCCTGGCATTTGCGGTGGCCAACGAGGACGAGGCGACGCTGAAGGACAACCAGGCGCAGCTCAAATCGCTTCTGCTCGCCGCCTTGCCGCTTTGGCAGCGTATCGACGGGACCTACGGTTTCAAGGATTTCGAGGTGGAAAGCCCGGTCGGCAATTTCGGCGCCACCCAGCTCAGCACCGTGTTCGGCACCGATGGCGTGGCCCAGAACGGCACGATCACGTACGGCATCAAGGCATCGGGGCTGACCGTGCCGACCCAGCTTCTGCCGAGCTGGAGCGTGGGGTTGTTGCCCACCGATGTCGATTTGAACTTTGGCGGCGCCAATATCGATCTCGACAGCATGGCGAAGAAGGCGATCGAAGCCTTTGATCTCAATAAGAATCCGCCGCTGTCGGCCGAATTCGGCGAGCAACTTAAAGTCGACTTCATGGCCAGGATGCCGAAGGTCGTGCTTGGCCACAGCACCCTGAAGAACAAGGACACGGAGATCGCGCTGGAAGGCGAGATGACATTCCCAGGCGAAAAGCCCGAAGGTAGCGTGACCGTCAATGTCGCCGGCTTCGACAAGCTTGTCGAAGGCCTGCAGCAAGCGGCAAAGTCGGAACCGGAGGTTGGCCAATACGTGCCAGTCGCTCTCATGGCGAAGGGCTTTGGCAAGACGCTGCCCGATGGCCGGCTGGAATGGATCGTCAATGCCAAGGCCGATGGCTCGGTCACCGTCAATGGCGTCATGCTGAAGCCCGCCGATCCGGCCGTGGACGACAGCGTGGATGATGGTGACGGCGCCGATGACAGCGGAGACGACAGCGGCGGCGCAGGTGCGAACTGAACCCCTGAAGCTGGAGTTCAGAGCCCCAGCGCGCTTTGAATCTTGGGCGCTGCCTCGTGCCAGTCCTGGACGACGACCACATCGTCCGTCACCGGCGGCAGGAATGCGCGCAGCGAATTGTCGGCCATCAGGTGGAACAGTTCGGCGTCGGCGACCGATTCCCGTACCGACGCCAGATTGTGCGGCTGATCGTCGACGAAAACCACCGGTCGGCCGGCCCTGCCGCGAAGCTTGGCCACCGCCGGTCCTTTGGCCATTTCAGTGGTCAGAAGCGGATAGCTCAGTCCAAGCGCGTCGAGATGGACGCGACGCACGGCACGGTGCTTGTGCGGCATGGCCGTCAGCAAAACGATTTCCGCGCGGTCGCCAAACCCTGCCAGGGCTTCTGCAGCGCCGTCAGTAATGTTTTGCCAATCGGCTTGCGCGTCAAAGAAATCGGCCAGCAGTGCCGTGACTTCGGGCTGTTCGATCAGGCGGCCGCTAGCGGTCTCTGCTATGTTGCCGGTCAGCCGAAACGAGGCCAGCGTCAGGCCATAGCCGCGCGCCTTGAGGAAATTCGGAAACGGCCGGATGAATTCGAGCACGACATCGTCGACATCGAGGACAAGCAAGGGTCGGTCGTCGGCTACCAGTTCTTCAATCTGGCGCGCGGTTTCCGGATCATCGCTCATATGGAATGCTCGTGGTTGTCGTCGCCCAGCGGCAGCGACCGCAGCGCCTTGCCGACAGCAGCCGGCGGCGTGCCGGTTTCCTCGGCAAAGCGCATCAGCGTCGGCTCGTGGGCAAGAATGAACTGCAGCACACCGGCCATGAATCCCGGTTCGCTGGCGGCTTTGCGGATTGAATGCGCCTCTATGCCGGTGATCGCCAGAAAGCGCGGCAGCAGCTCCGGATCGGAGGCGACGAAGCCCAGGGCCTTCACGGCAATCGATTCCGCTTCTTCACGCATTGACGCTGCGTTTGCCATCACTACCTTCGGTGCGTGGAATGAGTCTCTCCCGCAATAATGGCAAGAGTTGCTGGCGGCAAGCGGTTAGAGCGGCGCCCGAGGTGGAATCCAAACAGCTTTTCGCACGGTGGATTTCCGTTTCGTCAATCATATTGCCGTAAAGTGAAGCAGGGTTTGGTGCGTTCAGACATGGGCGCATGACGGTCGCCTTCGAAGCGGAAGGGCAGCCGGGACGGGAAATCGATGCCGAAGAAGGTTATGATCGTCGAGGACAATGAGCTCAATATGAAGCTCTTTCGGGACCTCATCGAGGCAAGCGGTTACGAGACCGTGCGCACCCGCAACGGTCTGGAAGCGCTCGATCTGGCGCGCCAGCACCGGCCGGATCTGATCCTGATGGATATCCAATTGCCTGAAGTGTCGGGGCTTGAAGTGACCAAATGGCTGAAGGAAGACGACGAGCTGCACGTCATCCCGGTCATTGCGGTGACCGCCTTCGCCATGAAGGGTGACGAGGAACGTATCCGCCAGGGCGGCTGCGAGGCTTATATTTCGAAGCCGATCTCGGTGCCGCGTTTCATCGAAACCATCAAATCCTATCTGGGCGATGCGTGATGTGCCCTTTCAGCCGAGCCGGAGCCTTGTGAAATGACTGCGCGGATCCTCGTCGTCGACGACATCCCTGCCAATGTGCGGCTGCTGGAAGTCCGGCTGCTGGCCGAATATTTCGAAGTGCTGACCGCCACCAACGGGCCGGATGCGATCGAGACCTGCGAGAACGGCAAGGTCGATGTCGTGCTGCTCGACGTGATGATGCCGGACATGGACGGCTTCGAGGTCTGTCGGCGGCTGAAGAGCGATCCGGCGACATCGCACATTCCGGTGGTGATGATCACCGCGCTCGACCAGGTTTCCGACCGCGTCCGCGGGCTCGAGGCCGGCGCCGACGACTTCCTGACCAAGCCGGTCAACGATCTGCAACTGATGACGCGAGTCAAGAGCCTGGTTCGCCTGAAGTCGCTGACCGACGAGTTGCGGCTGCGCGCCTCGACGACGCGCAACATCGGCATCGAGGAGTTGCTCAGCCGTAATTTCGCATCCGAGGACACGACGCCCAAAGTGCTTTTGATCGACGAACGCAAATCATCCGTCGAGCGCATCCAGAAGATGCTGCGCGACCGGGCCGATCTCGACGTCACACATGATCCGCATGCCGGTTTCTTCCAGGCCGCCGAGACGTCCTATGAATGCGTGATGATCTCGACCGCGTTCGCCGATTTCGATCCGCTGAGGCTCTGTTCGCAGTTGCGCTCGCTCGATCGCACCCGTTTCGTGCCGATCATCCTGCTGGCGGAGGAGGGCGAGGAGGAACGCATCATCCGCGGCCTCGAACTCGGCATCAATGATTATCTGATGCGGCCGATCGACCAGCAGGAGTTGACGGCGCGGCTGCGCACCCAGGTGCGCCGCAAGCGCTACAACGACCAGCTGCGCGCCAGCGTCACCCAGACCATCGAAATGGCGGTGACCGATGGACTGACCGGGCTGCACAACCGCCGCTATCTGGACAGCCATCTGCAGACGCTGTTCGATCGCGCCGTGGCGCGGCGCCGGCCGCTGTCGGTGATGATCACCGACCTCGACCGCTTCAAGGCGATCAACGACGTGCACGGTCATGACGGCGGCGACGAGGTTCTGCGGGAATTCGCACGGCGGCTGCGCAAGAATGTCAGGGGTATCGACCTTGCCTGCCGTTTTGGCGGGGAGGAGTTCGTCGTGGTGATGCCGGACACCGAGGGCGCGGTGGCCGAGAAGGTAGCCGAGCGCATTCGCGCCGAAATCGCCCAGGCAGCTTTTGCCATCGGCCAGGACGGCAAGGCGATCGAAGTCACGGTCAGCGTCGGCGTGTCGTCGGTGCTGAAAGGCGTGGACACGGTGGCGGCGCTGATGAAGCGTGCCGATCTCGCGCTCTACGAAGCCAAGAGCGGCGGCCGCAACCGGGTTGTTGCCAAAGCCGCATAACCGGCCAAGGCTCCGAATATCCAGTCAACCCGACAGGGTTACCCGTTTACCTTAATCCAAGCGATTCGCGAGCCTTGGTTAAGAAACTGTTGATTTTCATAAGCTCTTGCGCAACTGTGCAGGCCAAGACGAAGCCGGCACGAGGATAGAAAGCCGGCTCCGATCCCTGGGAATACCCCATGATGCTCAGGTCCGCCGCATCTCCTGGGTCCGTGGGGTCGGCCGGCCGGCGCTGGCACATAGTGGCCTCCTCGTACCGCTGCCAAACGCCGACCGGCCCCCTTCTCTCCAAAAGAACATCAGAACGTGCCAAAGCACGGAGGAATCTGCGTTTCTGCAGGTGAAATCGGAACACCCGTTCTAGCCGTTCCTACACAGTTTCGCTGTGAGGGCAGCCAACGATGAGGGGAAGAATACCCCTTCCATTTCATACATATGGCGCACAAGAGGCTTGCGGCAAGACCCGGCTCCTCCCGTAAAACCGCGACCCAAGCCAGGGTGCGGAAAACGGGAGTTATGATAATGATTTCAGATCATGCGGTTGTGATCGCCGGGGGTGGTCCGACGGGATTGATGCTGGCAGGCGAACTGGCGCTGGCAGGCGTGGACGTTGCCATTGTCGAAAGGCGACCGGATCAGAAACTGGCAGGATTGCGCGCTGGCGGCCTGCATGCGCGCACTCTTGAGGTGCTCGACCAGCGCGGAATTGCGGATCGGTTTCTTTCACAGGGACAGATATCGCCGTCCGTGGGCTTCCACATGATCCGGTTAGACATCAGCGATTTTCCCACGCGCCACAATTATCTGCTGGCGCTGCGGCAAAACCACATCGAGCGCATCCTGGCCGACTGGGTCGGCGAGTTCAAGGTGCCGATCTATCGCGGACACGAGGTTGCGGGGTTTGCCCAGGACGCCAGCGGCGTCGATGTCAAACTGTCCAACGGCCACCGGCTGAAGACGACATATCTGGTTGGTTGCGACGGAGGCCGCAGCACCGTTCGCAAATCAGCCGGTATTGAGTTCGCCGGATGGGATCCGACGATGAGCTGGATGATTGCCGAGGTCGAGATATCGGAAGAGCCGGAATGGGGCTTCCGCAGCAACGCCTTCGGAATTCATGCCCTGGGTAAGATCGAGGACGGCAAAAAAGTTGGCGTCGTGCTGACGGAACCGAACCTGGAGGCGCGCGGCGACCCGACCCTGCGCGAGCTCAGCGAGGCGCTGACTGCCATCTACGGCACCGACTTCGGGGTCCACAGCCCGACCTGGCTCTCCCGCTTCACCGACATGACGCGCCATGCTGCCGCATACCGCGACAGGCGCGTGCTGCTGGCGGGTGATGCCGCGCACATCCATCCGCCAATGGGTGGGCAGGGCCTCAACATCGGCGTGCAGGATGCGGTGAATCTTGGATGGAAGCTGGCCCAAGTCATCAAGGGGATATCGCCGCAAAGCCTGCTCGACAGCTATCACGCCGAGCGTCATCCGGTTGCCGCCCGCGTGTTGCGCAATACGATGGCACAGGTCGCGCTTCGCCGCACGGATGACCGCAGCAAGGCCTTGGCCGACACTGTTGCCGAGTTGCTCGGCATGGATGAAGCCCGCAAGAAAATCGCCGCGGAGATGTCTGGTTTGGGTGTCCATTACGACCTTGGCGAGGGGCATCCACTGCTTGGGCGGCGAATGCCCGATCTCGATCTGACCACCGCTGGCGGACCGTTGCGGGTCTTCACCTTGCTGCACGACGCGCGGCCCGTGCTGCTCAACTTCGGTGAGCAAGGCAGGCTGGACATCACGCCCTGGGCTGATCGGGTCCGGCAGATCGACGCCGGTTACGCCGGTATCTGGGACCTCCCGGCTCTCGGGACGGTCGTTGCGCCCGACGCGGTCTTGGTCCGGCCCGATGGTTATGTGGCTTGGGCCGGGGCGGGAACCCAACAGGGGCTGGTGGACGCGCTGACCACCTGGTTCGGGTCGCCTGCTGCCGCAGGTTAGCAGACATGTCGAAGCGCGATCGCGCGACCGCCTTGAAAGCATTTCGTCGCTCCCTCCGACAGGGCTCCTGACAGCTGGTTGACAGGAGTTTTCTTCTGTGCAGAAATTGGTTGGACCATTGGACCACTTGGAGGAAATGTGGACCAGAACAGCCTGCCACCCATCCAGACCTCGGCTCGCGACGACGCCGTGTTGAAGGCGTTGGTGGGATTTGTTCGCGCCGAAGCCCTGCAGCCGGGTGAGAGACTTCCAACCGAACGCATTCTGGCCGAGCGGCTGAAGGTCAGCCGGAACACCGTGCGCGAGGCACTGACGCGCTGGGAAGGGCTCGGCCTCGTCGAGAGGCGCCAGGGCAGCGGCACCTATCTCAAGGCGGCTGTTTCACACGATATGCTGCACATGCCGCTGACGCTGGCGGGCGGCAATGATTTCACCAGCCTGATGCAGACGATGGAGATCCGCCGCGCACTGGAGGCGGAGGCCGCAGCTCTTTGCGCCGAACGCGCCAGCCAGGCAGATATCGCCGAAATCGCACGCAAGCTCGACATCATGGAGCAGGCGTTCCGCACACGCGACGGCATGTCGTCGGAAGAGGATTGGGAGTTCCACCAGGCGATCTACCGGGCCTCGGGTAATCCGCTGTTCGAGCAGATCATCGCCGCCATGTACGAGTTGTTCCACCGCTTCTGGGAGCATCCGCTCGGCGTGCGCGACTTCGGCCACGCCAGCTTTCCCTATCACCGCACCATCTACGAACGCATCGCCGCGCGCGACCCGCAAGGCGCACGCGCCGAGGCGCTCAAGCTGATCGCCACCGTCGAAGACGATCTCAAGCGCGGTGCGGCTAAACTCCAACTTTCGAGCCAGACATGAACGAGCATCCATCAGGTTTCGATCACGACTATCTTGCCGAGGCCGCGACACTCTTGGCGCATGACGAACCGTTCCCTGGCGGCGCGGTGGTGCCGCCGATCTACCAGACCTCGCTGTTCACCTTCGCCAATTATGCCGAGATGGCCGATACCTTTGCCGGGAAACGAAAGCAGCCGATCTATTCGCGTGGCGACAATCCGACGGTGATGGAGTTCGAGGCGCGCGTGGCAGCGCTTGAGGGCGCAGAAGCCGCGCGCGGCTTTTCCAGCGGCATGGCGGCGATCAGCGCCACGGTGCTTGCGTTCGTTGGGGCAGGCGAGCGCATCGTGGCGGTGCGCAATTGCTATGGCGATGCCTACCGGCTGTTCGAGCGGCTGTTGCCTCGGCTCAACATCAAGGTCGACTATGTCGACGGCTCCGACCCGGATGCGGTCGCGGCGGCACTTCCCGGCGCCAAGCTGCTCTACCTGGAAAGCCCGACCTCGATGATGTTCGAGCTGCAGGACATCGCGCATCTGACACGGCTGGCCAAGGAACAGGGCATCGTCACCACCATCGACAATTCCTGGGCGACGCCGGTGTTCCAGAAGCCGATCGCGCATGGCGTCGACCTGGTGCTGCATTCGGCCTCGAAATACCTTGGCGGCCACAGCGACACCGTCGCTGGCGTCGTCGCGGGTTCGGCCGCTCATATCAAGCACATCAACGAGCAGACCTATTCCTATCTCGGCGGCAAGCTGTCGCCATTCGAAGCCTGGCTGTTGCTGCGCGGCTTGCGCACGCTGCCGCTGCGCCTGCCGCACCACATGAAGAGCGGCCTGACCATCGCCGAACGGCTGAAGGCGCATGCCAATGTCGAGCGCGTCAACCATCCTGTCTATTCGAACCATCCGGGCAAGGCGACACTGGCCGGCTATGCCGGTCTGTTCTCCTTCGAGGTGACGGACGAGATCGACATCCCCGTCTTCGTCGATGCGATGAAATATTTCCGCATCGGCGTCAGCTGGGGCGGGCATGAAAGCCTGGTCGTGCCGGCCAAGGCGTCGCTGGAGCAGACGCCTGGCCTGAATTCGATGGCGCGCTTCGGCGTCAGCCCCCGAACCATCCGCTTCAATGTCGGATTGGAGAGTGTCGAAGACCTGTGGGCGGATGTCGCCCAAGCCTTCGAAAAAGCCAGAAAATAACAAGCGGGTTCAAAATGGGAGTCTTGAACATGAAAAAACTGACCGTCATGCTTGCCACCGTTGCGGGACTGGCGATTTCCGCCGGAAATGCCGTGGCCGATTCGACCCTGAAAATGGTCGAAGTCATCACCAGCCCGCCACGCACCGAGTTCCTGAAAAAGCAGATCGCCGAGTTCGAAACAGCCAATCCGGGCATCAAGGTCGAGCTGATCTCGCTGCCCTGGGGCCAGGCCTTCGAGAAATTCCTGACCATGGTGCAGGCCGGCGATACGCCCGACATCGTCGAAATGCCGGAACGCTGGATGGGCCTCTATGCCAACAACGCCCAACTCGAGGATCTTGGCCCCTATATGGCCAAATGGGACGACGCCAAAACGCTGGGCGACCGCGCCAAGCAGTTCGGCTCGACCGTCAACAACACCCAGTTCATGATCCCTTACGGCTACTATGTGAACGCGCTGTTCTGGAACAAGAAACTGTTCAAGGAAGCCGGCCTCGATGGTCCGCCGGCGACGCTCGATGATTTCATCGCCGACGCCAAGAAAATCTCTGCGTTGCCGGGCAAATATGGCTACTGCCTGCGCGGCGGGCCGGGCGCTTTCAACGGCATGCACATGTTCATGAACATCGCCGCCGGCAAGGGCGGCTACTTCAACGAGGATGGCACTTCGACGATCAACGAAGAAGGCTCGGTCAAGGGCCTGCAGATGCTGGCCGACATGTACAAGGACGGACTGGCGCCTAAGGATGCGGTGAGTTGGGGTTTCAACGAAACGGTCACCGGCTTCTATTCCGGCACCTGCGCCATGCTCAACCAGGATCCGGACGCGCTGCTCGGCATTGCCGACAAGATGAGCGCCGACGATTTCGCGGTAGCGCCATTGCCGGTCGGGCCGAGCGGCAAATCCTATCCGACGCTGGGCTATGCCGGCTGGGCGATGTTCGCCAACTCGCAGCACAAGGACGACGCCTGGAAACTGATGGCGACGCTTCTGTCGCCGAAGGACAATCTGGAATGGGCCAAGGAAGTCGGCGTTGTCCCGATCCACAACGGCGCCGACCAGGATCCCCATTTCAAGACGGAGCAGTTCAAGGGCTGGTTTACGGAGCTCAGCGACAGCTCCAAATATGAAATGGTCACCCCGCCGACGCATCTGGAGAACCTCGGCAATTTCGTCGACCAGGTGGCGATCAAGAATTTTCAGGAAGTGCTGCTTGGCCAGAAGACGGCCAAGGACGTCGCCGACCAGTGGGCTGCCTTCCTGACCAAGGAACAGCAGGATTGGCTGGCGAAGAACAAGAAGTAGTTTTTCTTCCCTTCTCCCCGTTCACGGGGAGAAGGTGTCACGAAGTGACGGATGAGGGGCGGCGCCACGCCTCGATAGGTTCGCGCTGCCCTCATCTGCCTGCCCGTCCTCCGCAGCAGCTGCGGAGGGTGGACCGGCATCTTCTCCCCATATAGCGACGGGGAGAAGGACGCTGTCCCCGACGCCGCTCCAGGGAGCTAGATCCACACCCAATGACCTACGCCGTGTCCGAAATACGATCCGCCGGCAAGCCGCGTCGCAAGCGGCTATCCCATGCCGCAATCGAGCCATGGCTCTATCTCAGCCCGGCGATCATCCTGCTGATCGTGGTGCTCTTGGTGCCGCTGGTCGTCGGCATCAGCTACTCCTTCCGCAAGTTCTCGGCGTTCAAATCCGAATATGTCGGGCTCGGGCAGTATCAGGCGATGCTGTCGGATCAGGTGCTGGGGCAGGCGCTGGTCAACACGTTGTGGTGGACCGTCGCCAGTCTGTTTTTCCAGTTCTTCCTTGGCCTCGGCCTGGCGCTGCTGCTCGACAAGCCATTTCGCGGCCGCAAGGCCGTGCAAGCCCTGGTGTTCCTGCCCTGGGCGGTGCCGTCCTTCTTGTCGGGCCTGACCTGGGCCTGGCTGTTCAATCCCATCATCGGCCCATTGCCGCACTGGCTGTTTGCGTTGGGGCTGAAAGCCGAGCCGACCAATGTGCTGTCCGATCCCTCAACCGCCATGTGGGGGCCGATCGTCGCCAATATCTGGTTCGGCATTCCGTTTTTCGCCATCACGCTCTTGGCGGCACTGAAATCCATTCCGTCGGAACTGCATGAGGCAGCGGCTATCGATGGAGCCTCGCCCTGGCAGCGCTTCACCAAGGTGACGCTGCCGTTCCTGGCGCCGACCATCGCCATCACCGTGATGTTGCGCACCATCTGGATCGCCACCTTCGCCGACCTGATCTTCGTCATGACCGAGGGCGGACCCGCCGGCTCGACCAACACGGTGCCGGTCTACATCTATGTCAGCGCCTTCAAGTCGCTGGACAAGGGCTATGCCTCGGCGGTGGCCGTGCTGCTGCTGGTCCTGCTCATTGCTTATGCGATCGCGCTGATCGGCATCCGTCGCACGCTGGTGAGGCACGTCTGATGATCGCAGGGCGTTCAACCTCGCAGCGCTTCTTCGGCGGCATCGGCCTCTACGCGGCAATCGCGGCTTACGTGCTCTTTGCCTTGTTCCCGATCTACTGGACGCTAAAAATCTCGGTCACGCCGGAGCGGCTGCTCTATTCCGAAGGCATCACCTTCTGGCCGTCGCACATGACGCTGCAGAACTTCGTCACCGTGCTCGAGGCCACCGATTTTCCGCGTTATTTCCTCAACAGCGTCATCGTCTCGGTATCGACGGCGGCACTGGTGACAATCATCGCCACGCTCGCCGGCTATGCAATGTCGCGCTTCACCTTTCGCGGCAAGGCGGCACTGGCGCTGATGTTGCTTTTGACCCAGACCTTTCCGCTGGTGATGGTCATTCCGCCGATCTACCGCGTGATGGGCCAGATCGGGCTGATCAACAGCCTGACCGGGCTGATCATCATCTACACCGCCTTCAACACGGCCTTTGCCACCTTCCTGATGCAGTCCTTCTTCGACGGCATCCCGAAGGACCTGGAGGAGGCGGCGATGATTGACGGGTGCACCCGCGCGCAGGCGATGCGCAAGGTGATCGTGCCGCTGACGCTGCCGGGCATGGGCGCGACGCTCGGCTTCGTCTTCACCGCCGCCTGGAGCGAATTGCTGTTCGCGCTGATGCTGATCTCCAGCGACGACCAGAAGACCTTCGCCGTCGGCCTGCTCACCTTCATCGGCAAGTTCGCCGTCGACTGGGGACAGATGATGGCGGCATCCATCCTGGCGCTGATCCCGGTCTGCATCTTCTTCGCCTTCCTGCAACGCTATCTCGTCACCGGCCTGACCGCCGGCGCCGTCAAAGGATAGATCGATGGCCTCTGTTACGCTCGAAAAGGTCCGCAAGGACTATGGCGCCGTCCGCGTCCTGCACGCGGTCGACCTTGAAATCGCCGATGGCGAGTTCGTCGTCCTGGTTGGGCCGTCAGGCTGCGGCAAGTCCACGCTCTTGCGCATGATCGCCGGGCTGGAGGAGGCTTCCGGCGGCGAGATCCGCATCGGCGAGCGGCTGGTCAACGACGTAGCACCCAAGGACCGCGACATCGCCATGGTGTTCCAGTCCTATGCGCTCTATCCGCATATGGACGTGTCGAAGAACATGGGTTTCAGCCTGCTCTTGAAGAAGGCGCAGAAGACGACGATCGATGCCAGGGTGGACGGCGCCGCCAAGCGGCTCGGGCTCGACACCTTCCTGCAGCGCCTGCCGCGGCAATTGTCGGGCGGCCAGCGCCAGCGCGTCGCCATGGGCCGTGCCATCGTGCGGGATCCCAAGGTCTTCCTGTTCGACGAACCGCTGTCGAACCTCGACGCCAAGCTGCGCGTCCATATGCGCGCCGAGATCAAGGCGCTGCACCAGCAACTGAAGACGACATCGGTTTATGTCACGCACGACCAGATCGAGGCGATGACCATGGCCGACCGGATCGTCGTCATGCATGACGGGCTGATCCAGCAGGTCGGCGCGCCGCTCGATCTCTACGATCGGCCGGCCAACATGTTCGTCGCCGGTTTCATCGGTTCACCCGGCATGAATTTCCTGCCGGCGACGGTTCGGGAGGGCGCTACCCCGGAGGCCGTACTGACCGACGGCCAGGCGCTGAGGCTGCCGGAAGGCCTGCCGCTCAAGGATGGTGACGCCATCACCGTCGGTTTGCGGCCCGAGCATATCAAATTGGCGGATGACGGCGCGTTGAAGGGCGAGGTGGGGGTGGTCGAGCCGCTCGGGCTTTCGACGCAGTTCTACGTCAAGCTGGCCAGCCAGCAGCTTTGCGTCTTTGCCATGGGCCGTGCCGGCGTGAAGCCCGGCGACGAGGTACGGTTGGCGGCCGAACCACACCAGCTGCATCTATTCGATCCGAAGAGCGGTGAGCGCATCGGCTGAGGGGACTCAGCCAGGGCGGATGCGGGCAGCCGGATCAGGCGCAGTTATCGGGCGGGAATACACGGTAACGCTACATTTCAATTGGATAAAATAGCGGAACGTCCAAGAGACATTTCCGGAACCTAACAGGACCGCTTGGACCTTTGCGCGTAGAGCACAAGACCTTAGTCCCGCCGTCTTCTCAAAAGAACGGAGGTTATTTCGCCACGAACTAGGCCGCCGTCGGAGCTAGTCAACACCGACGGCGGCACCTGCAATATGGATGAGTGGGTTGTGTGCGGATATGGTGTGATCGCGGAAGGTGATTGTAAATCGCTAACCGCGAGGGCTTCTTTTAGACAGCGGCGAGCTGTCCAACGGGTTCTCAGCCGACTTGGCCGATCGCCGCTCCTTCAGCCACAGGGACTTCTTTCTCCTTGCCAGGTTCTCGTCTCGAACGCTGTCTTCGGCGGTCACTCCGCCATGCATCGCGGCAATCACGTAGTCGGCTCTGTTGGTTCGAAAGTCGCCTTTTTGTACGGACATCGTTTTCTCCCAGTGCGAGGCATTTCCCCCCTTTTTGCCTGACGCTGAAACTAACTGCCTATCCGTGGCGCAAGTCTACCAATCGGCGATTGTATTAAAACGATACACTCAGCAGGTATGGTGATGGCACGATCGCACGAGAGGAGCCCATGCCGGCGGGGCTTCTTCATTGACCCGGTTGTGATCCTTGCGGGGGTGCCGCGGCGGGAGGGGCCGGAGCCTGCGGTGCGGGTTCCGTGGAAGGCGGGGCGGGGCTGTCAGGCTGAGGTGCAGGCTGTGCGGCCTCTTCCTCAGTCAGAACCTGGTCAGTCCTGGCCTTGATCTCATCGGCCGTCTGCTGGCTTATCAGCCCGTTGCTGACGGCGAAACCAGCAGCCAGAGCGACAAGGGCTGCAATGATTGCAGCTTTCAACTTCTTCGACATCCATAGGCGCCTTGTTCGTGACACCCAACCCACGGCCAAGGGTGCCGCAACCATGGCGAAGGGTCAATCCTTTGGCTGGAGTCTCTGCTCGGATGCAACGAAATCAATTGGCTACAAACGAAAAACGCCGCCCATTGGGCGGCGTTTCGGCATTGCAGCGGGAAACCCAGATTACTTGATCTTGGTTTCCTTGAATTCGACGTGCTTCTTGGCGACCGGGTCGTACTTGCGGAACGACAGCTTGTCGGTCTTGGTGCGGCTGTTCTTGCTGGTCACGTAGAAGAAACCGGTGTCGGCGGTCGACAGAAGCTTGATCTTGATGTTTGCGGCTTTGGCCATGATATCAGTCCGTTTGTTCGTGGGGTTTTGGCCGCTGGAGCACGGGGAAACACCCGGACGCGGGAAACTTGGCGCGACACATAAAGAACGCGCCCGGAAAGTCAAGCCCGGCAAGCCTCGTGCGATCCGCCTGAGCCTGCTGGTGAACGGAAATCATGCGGTTTCTGTCGCCGGTGCAGCAACCTTCTTCCAGTCTCCGGTCGTGTTCCACCAGCGATTCGGATTGGCGCGGTCGTCCAGCCCCTTGGAACGGCTGGCGAGAATCGGTTGAATGCGGATCACCGGTTCCTGATAGGAATGTGCTTGGAAAATCGCCTCGACGACACGAGCGGCCAGCGCCTGATCGTCCGGCAGTTCGAAGGAAACCTCGACCGTGCCGGGCCGCCGTCTCAATTCGGTTTCGGCGCCGGCGGCCGCACCGTCAAGCGGCCTGTAGCGTTCGATGCCGTGCGCCGACTGATAGGCATTGCGGTCGTATTTGCCCATGGCCAGCGGCGCAATCGCCACCACGGCATCCATGATGCGGTCGACGTCGGCGGCCGGAGCCTGGAACGTTACGAGCAGAAGCAGTGTCATTCGTAGCGATGTGGTTTCAAAGCCGCTGTCGATCATGGAAGTGTCCTCGAGTGTTTTGGGACGCCTTTTTAGCCCTGTGCTCCTGACACGGTTCTGTCAGCAGCCTGTCTCCGTGCCGTGCCAAATGCATGGCTGGCCACAGTCGCGCTACAGCAGGATCTTGCGAACCAACCTGACGGCGACCAAAGCGATATAGGCGGCGAAGAACAGGCCGAGCGACCAGCCGAAGCCGGACGGGCCGAACGCATCCATGCCGATGCCGATCGCCTGCGGGCCGAGCACCATGCCGACGCCGTAGCACAGCACGAAGGCGGCGTTGGCCGACGCCAGTTCATGGCCGGAAAGCTGCGAGCCGAGATGGGCGAGGCCGATCGTGTACATGGCAGCGACGACGCCGCCCCAGACGAACAGAAGCGCGGCCATCAAATGCCAATTCTGGGCGAAGAAGGGCATGAAGACGGTGCCGATAAGACCGACCGTGGCGCAGGCAATCAGCAGGTAGCGGCGATCGCTGACGCGGTCGCTGATCATGCCGATCGGGATCTGCAACAACACATTGCCGAGGCCGATCATGGTCAGCAGAAGGGCTGCATCGGCTTCGGAGTAGCCGATTCGGCTGCCATAGATCGGGAACAGCGCAAAGCCGCCGGTTTCCACCGCGCCGAACACCAGCACGGCAGCGGTCGCCGACGGCACGAGCCAGATGTAGCGCAGAAAATTGCTGGTTTCGCCATCCGAGGCGATCGACGGGCTCTCGTTGCGTGCTGCCAGCACGGGTATGGCCGCCAGCGTCACCAATGCGATGATGACGCCGAACGGCCTGAAGCCGGAACTGCCGAGATGGGCGAACAGCCACGGTCCGGCGGCAAAGCCGAGCGACAGGACAGTGGCATAAATGCCCAGCACAAGGCCGCGTCGGTGCGGCGGCGCCGAGGTGCTGATCCAGAATTCGGACAGGATGAACAGCACCGTCAGCGCAATGTGCAGCACGATGCGCAGCGGAAACCACATCCAGAAATCGGGTGCGAAATGGAAGCCGACAAAGGCCAGCGCGCCGGCGGCGATCATGGCGATCATTGTCCAGGCAACGCCGAAGCGCATGGCGAGCGGGGTCGCCAGCGGCGCACCGGCGATCGAGGCGAGGCCGGCGACGGCGGTGTTGAGGCCGATCATCGAAGCCGAATGGCCGCGCGTTTCGAGGATGACGCTGAGCAATGGCATGCCAAGGCCGATGGCGATGCCGACGACGCTGATCGACGAGATCGCCGCCACCATCGGCAGCCAGTGTACGCGTTCGTCGCCCTGTGGTTGGGTATCGACCGTCATGAGATGCTGAATACTCTGTCTTTTTGATCTTACGCAATTCCGGGCGGAAAACCGCGTCACACTTTCCTGGAATTGCTCTAGAGAAGTTCGCGGGTGAAGCGGTTGCGGACAAGCCGGTAGAAGGGCACGGGACCGCCCGGACGCAACAGCGGGTCATGGGCGAGGCGCTTTTGCAGCTCGCCCAGGATCATTCGGGTGATATCGGGTATGTCGGCTTCCCTGGCCTTGGCGAGCGGCAGCCAGACCAGCTCTTCGAGCTCGTTGGTGGGACCGCCACCGGGCAGTTCGACGGCGACGTGGTCACGCCAGGCGCTGAAAAAGCGGGTGTCGAAGCGGCGCACCCGGTTGGGCGGCGTGATCGCGCGCGCGACGAAGCGCAGCATGTCCAGCGAGGGTTGCACGCCGTGTTCGGCAAAACCCTGCCAGTCGGACCTGAAGGTTGCGAAGGCACCCTTGCGGCCGATCAGCAGCCCGGCTTCCTCATAGGTTTCGCGGATGGCCGACAGGGCGATGGCGCGGGCTCGTGCGGCGCTTGTGCGGCCCGGCCCGGCGATCAGCCTGGCTTCCTGCTCCGGGTGCAAGGCGGCGACGACCGGTATGCGGCTGTCGGTCGGATCGGTGCGGCCGCCGGGAAAGACGAATTTGCCCGGCATGAACGCGTGGCCGGCATGACGGCGACCCATCAGAACCAGCACGTCATCGTCCTTGCGGTCGAGCAGGATGAGGGTTGCCGCGTCGCGCGGGCGGATGGGCCGGTCGCTATGAGCGATCATGCTCCGCTCGATCCTGTCGACTTCCGCCTTGGTCATACCGTCCATGCGCAGGACCTAGCGGAAACTTCTGGCAAGCGAAAGTGGCCTTTCACGGTCGGTATGTTGCACCAGGCAGCATTCTTGGCTGCGGCCTAGGCTTCGGGATGCGGCTCGATCACGTCGTGCTCGCCGCCGAAGCCGTGCATATAGAAGGCCCATTGCAGTCCGATGACGGCACCCTTGATCGGCTGCAGCAGCGCAACCGACAAAAGGATGGTCAGCGGCACCCAGATGGCGATGTGCTGCCATGTGGACAGCGTCGACGTCGCCTCAACGCCCATGAAGGCGCCCAGCACGATATGGCCGACGATGACTATGACGAGATAGGCGGGCAGGTCGTCGGCCCGGTGGTGATGCAATTCCTCGCCGCAGACACTGCATGTGTCGACGGTCTTGGTGAAAGCGCGAAACAGCTTGCCTTCGCCGCAATGCGGGCAGCGGCCGAGCAGGCCGCGCTTCATCGCCGTCCACAGCGGGCGCGTGGTCCGGCCCGAGTGATGTTCTCCGCCGAAAACCTGTTCTTCCATGGCTGTTGTCATCATCGTCTCCTGCCGCGCGAACCCGGTCGCGATTGCGACGCGCGGGCGCGGCCCTTGGCCTTGTGAAACGACCGCTTGGAGCCCGGCAGAGGCTTCGGGTCGGTCAACATCTCGAAGCGCATCGCCCCGGCCATCGGCGCCACCTCGATGAGTCGGACCTCGACACGGTCCGCGAGCTGATAACCTTTGCCCGAGCGTTCTCCGAACAGGGAGCGAGCGGTTTCATCGTATATATAGTAATCGCCGCCCAGAGTTGACACCGGGATGAAGCCATCCGCGCCGTACTGCGGCAATTGGACAAATAGTCCTGACTTGGTGACGCCGGAGATGCGGGCATCGAACCGGTCGTCGACGCGTTCGGCGAGATAGCTGGCGATCAGACGGTCGACCGTGTCCCGCTCGGCCGCCATTGCGCGGCGTTCCGTGCCGGAAATCAGCACCGCGACATCTTCGAGCCGTGCCGCTTCGTCCTGCGTCAGCCCGCCCGGACCCAATCCGAGTGCGGCAATAAGTCCGCGATGCACGATCAAATCGGCATAGCGGCGGATCGGCGAGGTGAAATGGGCGTAGCGGCGGAGGTTGAGACCGAAATGGCCGATGTTCTTTGGCGAGTATTCGGCTTGGCTCTGCGAGCGCAGAACCACTTCGTTGACCAGGCCTTCATTGTCGGCGCCGCGCACGCGCTCCAAAATGCCGTTGAACTGGCTTGGCTGCATCTGCGCGCCGCGCGCAAGTGACAGGCCCAATGTCTGCAGGAACTCGCGCAGCGATTCCTGTTTGGCCAGCGATGGCGCGTCATGGACGCGATAGACCAGTTCCTGTTTCTTCGCCTCGAGCGTTTCGGCCGCCGCGACATTGGCCTGGATCATGAATTCTTCGATGAGCTTGTGGGCATCGAGCCGGTCCGGCACGATGACGCGATCGACGGTGCCGTCCGGCTTTAGCACGATCTTGCGCTCCGGCAGGTCGAGTTCGAGCGGCTGGCGGCCATCGCGGCCGCGCTTCAGGATCGCATAGGCGTCCCACAGTGGCTTCAGCACGGTTTTGAGGATAGGGCCTGTCTTGTCGTCCGGCGCGCCCTCGATCGCCGCCTGAGCCTGCTGGTAGGCGAGCTTTGCCGCCGACTTCATCATGACGCGATGGAAGGAGTGCCTGAGCTTGCGGCCCTCGGCCGAAAAAACCATGCGCACTGCCAATGCCGGCCGGTCCTGGCCCTCGCGCAGCGAGCAGAGATCGTTGGAGATGCGCTCGGGCAGCATCGGCACGACGCGATCCGGGAAATACACCGAATTGCCGCGCTTCAGCGCTTCGCGGTCGAGTGCCGTGCCGTAGCGCACATAGGCGGCGACGTCGGCGATGGCGACAGTGGCGACCACGCCGCCCGGGTTCTTCTCGTCGAGATCCGGCGTGGCGAAGACGGCGTCGTCATGATCCTTGGCGTCGGCCGGATCGATGGTGATCAACGGCAGGTCGCGCCAATCCTCGCGGTGATCCAGCGTCGCGGGTTTGACCGCTTCGGATTCTGCGATGACGTCGGCCGGGAAGATATGCGGAATGTCGTGTGCGTGGATGGCGATCATCGAGACCGCCTTTTCGCTGGTCAGCGAACCCAGCACGTTGAGCACCTTGGCTCTCGGCAGCCCATAGCGGGAAGCCCGCGCGGGCTCGACCTCGACCAGGTCGCCGTTCTTGGCGCCGTTCTGGAATTCCTTGTCGACGATCAGTTCGGGCTGGCGCCGTTCCACCGGCTCGATGCGGAAGGTGCCGTCCTGCAAGATGCGAAAGACACCGAGCACGGCATCGGTGCGTTTTTCGAAAATCTTCACCACCCGCCCGGTGTAGGCGGGGCCGCCCAGGGCAACGTTCGTCTCGTCGGCCGGAAAGGTCTTGGCCAGCACGCGGTCGCCAATGCCGGGCGCCGGTCCACTGCCACTGCGCGACAGGCGGATGGAAACGATGGGCGGCGGTCCATTGGCCGTGTGTTCGGTAGGACGCGCCAAGAGCACGCCATCGGCATCACGGTCAAAAATATCGAGGACCGTGACATGGGGCAGGGCGCCGACGCGGGCCAACCCCTTGCGCTCCTTGGTAAGGACGCCTTCGTCCTGCAAGTCGCGCAAAATGTCCTTCAGCCAGATGCGATCGTCGCCGCGCAGCGCGAACGCCTTTGCGATGTCGCGTTTGCCGGCGCGATCGGGATTTTCGGCGATGTAGCGCAGGATTTCGTCACGCGACGGCCGGTAGTCGTCCTTGACCTTGGCCCTGGTGTCGGCGGTGCGCGGATCGCCGTGGGTTCTGCCGGTGATCTTGCGCGCCACGCTGCCCTATCCTTTTTTCTTCGCGGCCGGCTTCTTCGCAGCCGGCTTCTTGGCGGCTACTTTCTTGGTTGCCGGGGCCTTGGCCGCCGCTGCCTTGCGGAACGGCTTCTTGCCGCCGCCGCCCTTGGCTTCCTTCTCGGCAATCAGCGCCAGCGCGTCCTCGATGGTCACCGACTGTGGATCCCTGCCCTTGGGCAGGGTGGCGTTGACCTTGCCGAAATTCACGTAAGGTCCGTATTTGCCGTCGCGCACGACGATCTTGCCGCCGCCATCGGGATGGTCGCCAAGCTCCTTGAGCGCAGCGGCAGTGCCGCCATTGCGTCCGCCCTTGCCCTTCAACTGCTTCTCGGCGATCACCGACACGGCGCGGTTGAGGCCGATCGAGAACACGTCCTCGATGCTCTCGAGATTGGCATAGGTGCCGTCATGCAGCACGAACGGACCGTAGCGGCCGAGCCCGGCCGAGATCATCTTGGCCGTTTCCGGATGCTGGCCGACATCGCGGGGTAGCGACAGCAGCGCCAGCGCCTTTTCGTGATCGATCGATTCTGCCGTCCAGCCCTTGGGCAGGCTGGAGCGCTTGGCTTCCTTGCCGTCGCCGCGCTGCAGGTAGGGGCCGAAGCGGCCGCTCCGCAGCGTGATTTCCTCTGACGTGTAGGGATCCTTACCGATGACCTTGGTGCCGTCCTCGCCGCCGCCATTCTCGCCATTCGGATTGGCGGCGTCGCCGAGCTGGCGGGTGAAGGAGCATTCGGGATAGTTGGAGCAACCGACGAAGGCGCCGAACTTGCCGAGTTTCAGCGACAGATTGCCGGTGCCGCATTTCGGGCAGATGCGCGGGTTCGAACCGTCTTCGCGCGCGGGAAACACCAGCGGCGCCAGTTCCTCATTGAGCGCGTCGAGCACGTCGGTGACGCGCAGTTCCTTGATGTCGGCGACGGCACCGGAAAAATCCTTCCAGAAATCGCGCAGCACGTCCTTCCAGGCGAGCTTGCCGTCCGAGATCTCGTCGAGCTTTTCCTCGAGGGACGCGGTGAAGTCGTACTCGACATAGCGCTTGAAGAAGCTTTCGAGGAAGGCCGACAGCAGCCGGCCCTTGGCCTGCGGCACCAGCCGGCGCTTGTCGATGGTGACATAGTCGCGGTCTTCGAGCGTCTTCAGGATCGCCGTATAGGTGGAAGGCCGACCGATGCCGAGTTCTTCCAGCTTCTTGATCAGCGACGCCTCGGAATAGCGCGGCGGCGGCTCGGTGGTGTGCTGGGTGGCATTGATCGCCTGGCGGGCAAGCTGCTCGCCGGCGCGGATTTCGGGCAGGCGACGATTTTCCTCGTCTTCCGTATCGTCGTCCTTCTGGTCGGTGTAGGCGGCAATGAAGCCGTCGAAGCGAACGACCGAGCCGACGGCGCGAAGCTCGGCGGTGCGCGATCCATTGACCGCTTCGATCTCGGCGGTGGTGCGCTCGATCTCGGCCGACTGCATCTGGCTGGCGATGGCGCGCTTCCAGATCAGCTCATAGAGCCGCATCTGGTCGGAATCGAGATATTGCCTGACCGATGCCGGCGTGCGCATGAAATCCGTCGGGCGGATCGCCTCGTGCGCTTCCTGGGCGTTCTTGGCCTTGGCCGTATACTGGCGCGGCTTTTCCGGCAGGTATTTTGCGCCGAATTCCTTGGTAATGGCGTCGCGTGCGGCGTCGATCGCCTCGGGTGCCATCTGCACGCCGTCGGTTCGCATATAGGTGATGAGACCTGTGGTCTCGCCGCCGATCTCCATGCCTTCATAGAGGCGTTGCGCCACCTGCATGGTGCGGCTGGCCGAGAAGCCGAGACCTGACGAAGCGGCCTGCTGCAGGGTCGAAGTGGTGAAGGGCGGGCCGGGATTGCGCTTGGTCGGCTTGGCTTCCACCGACACCGCCTTGAAGGTTGCGCCATCAAGCATCGACTTGATGTCGTCGGCCTGCGCCTTGTTGGAAATGTCGAGCTTTTGCAGCTTCTTGCGGTCGAAGGCGGTCAGCCGCGCTTCAAAATTCTCGTTGCGCGGCGTGCCCAGCAGGGCGGCGATCTGCCAGTATTCCTCGCGGATGAAGCGCTCGATCTCGGATTCGCGGTCGCAGACGAGACGCAACGCAACCGACTGGACGCGGCCGGCCGAGCGGGCGCCCGGCAGCTTGCGCCACAGCACCGGCGACAGCGTGAAGCCGACGAGATAATCCAGCGCCCGGCGGGCGAGGTAGGCATCGACCAGCGGTGCATCGATCTGGCGCGGATTGGCCATCGCCTCCAGCACCGACGATTTGGTGATGGCGTTGAAGACGACGCGGCTGACCGGCTTGTCCTTCAGCGCGCGCTTCTGCTTCAGCACTTCCAGCACATGCCAGGAAATCGCTTCGCCTTCGCGATCCGGATCGGTGGCGAGGATCAGGCCGTCGGCGTCCTTGACCGCCTTGGCGATGTCGGCGAGGCGTTTGCCAGAGGCGGTGTCGACCGCCCAGGACATGGCGAAATCCTCATCCGGACGCACCGAGCCATCCTTGGCCGGCAAATCCCTGACATGGCCGAACGAGGCCAGAACCTTGTAGTTCTTGCCGAGGTATTTGTTGATTGTCTTCGCCTTGGCCGGCGATTCGACGACGACGACGTCCATGAGGTCTCATATCAGCTGTGGTGCGGCAGAAGAATTCCGCTGCGCGCGACGAAATCTCGTTCTATTTGTCGCTCACATGGCCGCGCTTTTGCATCCGGTCAAGGGGAAGCGCCCAAATTGCGGGCCGGTCCGCAGCAATACACTCTAAGAGTGTATGGAGAAAATCACAGAATTTTGGGAAAGGGAGATGTGGTGCCGAGCCGGCGAAAACGACCTGGTTTCACTTTTCCACCGAGTCGCGGAGTGACGGCCGGGAATAGCGTCGGTTCGACGCCAGAACGGCTGATTGATGCTGGCCGCCGGCGGCATGAAGCGATGCCCGGCGACCAGTCAGCAGGCGGGACTGGGATAGAGTGGCTTAGTCGGCCTTGACGATGTGCCAGACTTCGCCGACGCCGTCGCCGGTCACGTCGCCGGGCTTCTTGTCCTTTATGAAGGTGTAGACCGGCTTGCCGTCATAGGCCCACATCTTGGTGCCGTCGGTGCGGTCGACAACGGTCCATTCGTCATCCGCCTTGGCGCCGGCTTCGGCCTTCAGCGGCGGCCAGTTGGTGGCGCATTTGTCATAGCAGTTGGTCTTGCCCTTCTCGTCCTTGTCATAGGTGTAAAGCGTCATGCCGTTGGCGTCGGTGTAGATCTTGGTGCCATTGACCTCGGCTTCCTTCCACGCGTCGGCGGCGAAGGATGCGGCTGTGCTGAGTAGAAGCGCTGCCAGTCCTGCGGTTATGGTTTTCATGGAAATCTCCCTGACTGATATCTGGAGACGCGCGGGAAATCGCGGCCTCACAGCATCAACGCCTGCGGGCTGTGGTTTCTTCCTGGCAAGTGCGTCGGGCAATGGATGATCTTGCCAACACAATGGTGATTGGTGGACAAGGCTGCGCGTCGCTATATCGGCGTCACGGCATTGGAGTTCTTGGAAATGGCATTGGACATCGGCTATGTCAGCGCGATCGGGGCGGGAGCTATCTCGTTCCTGTCGCCTTGCGTGCTGCCGCTGGTGCCGCCTTATCTCTGTTATATGGCCGGCGTGTCGGTCGACGATTTCCGCGGCAATGCCGGTGCGACAGCGCGTGAAGGCGCACGCGGCGCGCTGCTCTTTTCCTCGATCGCCTTCGTGCTCGGCTTCTCGACCGTCTTTGTCGCGCTGGGCGCCGGCGCCTCGACCATCGGCCGGCTGCTGCGCGTCTGGCAGGAGCCGCTGGCAATGGGCGCCGGTGTGCTGATCATCCTGATGGGCCTGAATTTCCTCGGCATCCTGCGCATTCCGCTGCTGTCGCGCGAGGCGCGCTTCCAGTCGCAGGGCAAGCCGGCAAGTGCCGTCGCGGCCTATGTCATGGGACTGGCCTTCGCCTTCGGCTGGACGCCCTGCATCGGCCCGGTGCTGGGGCCGATCCTGACGCTGGCAGGTGGCCGCGAAACGGTGGGCGAGGGCGCGCTGCTGCTCGCCGCCTATTCGCTCGGGCTGGGCATCCCATTCCTGATCGCCGCACTGTTTTCCGGCGCCTTCATGCGCTTCCTCGGCAAATTCCGCGTCCATCTCGGCCGCGTCGAAAAAGCGATCGGCGCGCTGCTGGTCGTCGCCGGGGTGTTTTTCCTCACTGGTGGCGTGCAGACGGTGTCGTATTGGCTGCTGGAGAATTTTCCGGTGCTGGGGCGGCTGGGGTAGGTTTGATCTAAATTTGGATGCGGCTCACCGCAACGCGGTCACGAGCTACCGTGGGATCGCTGAGAACTCGCTCGATCCAAGAATGGGTATCCGGACTTGGAAAAGCGATCTTGCCAATCGCCGTGGTGTCATTTTGCCAAATTTCTTCGCGCATTAATCCTCGATCTTTCAGCTCCTTCAGGCATTCAAGCGTTGCCATGGCAATGGGCGCAAATCGCACTATCTTTTCGATATCGAATCCTGCCTCCCGAATGTCGCGAGCCAAAGTTACAACCGCGAAATGTGATGCTGTTTCGGCTTCGCTGTATCCGCTCTCGAGAGACAGTAGCGCGACACCTGCTCCGTAGGGGGTGATGTCAACGCCAAGATACCTTGCAAAGTTCTCTACACTACCAAGCCTTGAATTTTTCTGGTCGGCGCTCGAAACAATTTCTCGCGAGATATTCGACTGCTTTTTTGAAAACGGCCACATGTGAATTATCCCCGAGACGATTAGAAAATTTAACATGATCTAACAGCACCGGCTATCGCTTTGCTTTTGCTTAGGGCGACGCGGATGCCTACGGCAACGCGGATCGAATCCTGAACGCCTCCGCTCCCACCTCACCGGAATTTAACCGCATTGGTGAAGCATGGCGCCACTGCTAGCATGCTTTGATTCCCAACCCTTTCATATGGTTGTCGTTCCATGAGCCAGAGATCCTGCCTGTCCGTCATCCTTGCCGCCGGCGAAGGCACGCGCATGAAGAGCGTGCTGCCGAAGGTGCTGCACCAGATCGCCGGCCTGCCGATGGTCGCCCATGTGGTGAAGGCAGCCGAAGCCGCTGGTGCCGGCAGCCAGGCGCTGGTGATCGGCCATGGGGCCGAAGAGATGCGCAAGGCGGCGGCGAAATTCGCTCCAAAGGCCGAGACCTTCGTGCAGGACAAGCGCCTCGGCACCGCGCATGCCGTGCTCGCCGCGCGCGATGCGATATCAAAGGGTTATGACGATATCCTGGTGATGTTCGGCGACACGCCGCTGATCGACGCCGATGCGCTGACCGTGGCGCGGCTGAAACTGGCGGAAGGTGCGGCCGTCGTGGTGGTTGGCTTCCGTCCGCCCAGCCCGACGGGCTATGGCCGGCTGATCGAAAAGGACGGCAAGCTGGTCGCCATCCGCGAGGAAAAGGATTGCTCCGAGGAGGAGAAAAAAATCGGCTTCTGCAATGCCGGGATGATGGCGGTAGCCGGCGCTCACGCGCTGACGCTGCTCGATCAGGTCGACAACAAGAATGCCAAAGGCGAGTATTACCTCACCGACATTGTCGAGATCGCCGGCGCGCGAGGCCTCGATGTCGTCGCCACCGAAGCCAGCTTCGAGAGCGCGCTCGGCATCAACAATCGCGCCGAACTGGCGCAGGCCGAGGGCATCTGGCAGGCGCGCCGCCGCCATGAGGCAATGCTGTCGGGCGTGACGCTGATCGCGCCGGAGACCGTGTACTTCTCGCACGACACCGAGATCGGCGCTGACACCATCGTCGAGCCCAATGTCTGGTTCGGCCCGGGCGTGAAAATCGCCACGGGCGCCAAGATCCATGCCTTCAGCCATATCGAGGGCGCCACCATTGCGTCCAATTGCGATGTCGGGCCGTACGCGCGGCTGCGGCCGGGCGCGGATCTCCGAAACAAGGCCAAGGTCGGTAATTTCTGCGAGGTCAAGCAGGCGGTTATCGAGGAGGGCGCCAAGGTCAACCATCTGACCTATATCGGCGATGCCCGCGTCGGCGCGGGTGCCAATATCGGCGCCGGCACCATCACATGCAATTACGACGGCTATTCGAAATTCTTCACGGACATCGGCGAGGGCGCGTTCATTGGCTCCAATTCGTCGCTGGTGGCGCCTGTCACCATCGGCAAGGGCGGCTACATCGCCTCGGGCAGCGTGATCACCGAAAGCGTGCCCGACGACGCGCTGGCCTTCGGCCGCGCCCGCCAGAAGACGATTCCAGGCAAGGGCAAGGAATTGCGCGAGCGCTTTGCTTCGGCGGCGGCGGCGAAGAAAAAGGCTGCTGGATAACGGGCGTTAGCCGGAAGTCTTCGCGTCCTTGCCGAAAGCGGCTGTGACTTCGATCTTGCCGACGATCGCCTTGTTGAATTCAGGGAGATCTTCGGCCGGAATCCAGTATTCCAGATGCGCCTTGCTGCCAGCGTGCTCGACCCGGTAGCGGTCGAGAAAGCTCTTGAGAACGTCGAACCGGGTGACGAACCCCGAGCCGCTGGCCGGCACGTTCCAGTCGCGTGCGATCTGCACCGCATAGGCTTCGGTCGTCACGGGATAGAAAATGGGCTGCTCGGGCAGGCGCGGCGGAAACGCCTGCATCCCCGAGGCCTGGATCAGTTTCAGTTCCCTGGGGCCGACAGGGCGCCAGAGGGTTACGGTGGGCTTGCTCTCGCTCATGGCAGGGCTATTAGCGAGATATCTCTCTGGTGAAAACCATCGTCTGAAAACCGAAGCCTGACAAACCGAACGATTGCAGTAACCGGATTGCAAGGCGGCCTGTCATGGTGCATCGACAGAATGAGCGTTCCGTTATACGGGACGAAATGCAATGTGACTTTCCACGGCAGGCCGGCCATCCCTAAATAGCGCTGGTTTTCCGGGGAATCGGGGGCTTTCTGCATGTGCGGTATCGTTGGAATCGTCGGCCACTCGCAGGTTGCGCCGCTCATCGTCGATGCGTTGAAGCGGTTGGAGTACCGCGGCTATGACTCGGCCGGCGTCGCCACCATCGAGCGTGGCGAACTCGCCCGCCGCCGCGCCGAAGGCAAGCTGATCAACCTGGAGCGCCGGCTCAAGGACGAGCCGCTCGACGGCACGATCGGCATCGGTCACACACGCTGGGCGACGCATGGCGTGCCCAACGAGACCAATGCGCACCCGCATTTTTCCGATGGCGTCGCCATCGTCCACAACGGCATCATCGAGAATTTCGCCGAACTGCGCGCCGAGCTGATCCGCGACGGCTATTCTTTTTCGTCGCAGACCGACACCGAGGTCGTGGCGCATCTGGTGGCGCGCGAACTCGCCAGGGGGCTGAAGCCGGTTGATGCCGCGCACCAGGCGCTGAAGCGGCTGGAAGGCGCTTTCGCGCTGGCCATCATGTTCAAGGGCGATGAAGACCTGATCGTCGGCGCGCGCAACGGTCCGCCGCTGGCTGTCGGCCATGGCGATGGCGAGATGTTTCTGGGTTCAGACGCCATCGCGCTCGCCCCGTTCACCAATTCGATCACCTATCTCGAAGATGGCGACTGGGCGGTGGTGCGCCGCGACGGCGTCACCATCTTCGACATCGACGGCACAAAGGTCGACCGCAAGCGCCAGCAGTCCCTCTCGACCAGTTTCATGGTCGACAAGGGCAATAGACGCCACTTCATGGAGAAGGAAATCCATGAACAGCCCGAGGTGATCTCGCACACGCTGGCAAATTATCTGGATTTTGTCGGCGGCGTCTCCAAGCCGCTCGACCTGCCTTTCGATTTCGCCAAAATCGACCGGCTGGCGATTTCGGCCTGCGGCACCGCCTATCTCGCCGGCCTGATTGGCAAGTACTGGTTCGAGCGCTACGCGCGACTGCCGGTCGATATCGATGTCGCTTCGGAATTCCGTTACCGCGAAATGCCGCTGTCGAAGAACGATGCCGCCTTCTTCATCTCGCAATCGGGCGAGACCGCCGACACGCTGGCCTCGCTGCGCTACTGCCGCAAGGCGGGGATGAAGATCGGCGCCGTCGTCAATGTGCGCGAATCGACCATGGCGCGCGAATCCGACGTCGTGCTGCCGACGCTCGCCGGGCCGGAAATCGGCGTCGCCTCCACCAAGGCGTTCACCTGCCAGTTGTCGGTGCTGGCATCGCTTGCCGTGCGGGCTGGCGTGGCGCGCGGTACGATCTCGAAGGAGCAGGAAAAGACCTTTGTGCGCGAGCTTTCGGAAGCACCGCGCTATGCCAATCAGGTGCTGAAGCTCGACCATCAGATCGAAAAGACCGCGCGCGACCTCGCTCACTATAAGAACGTGCTCTATCTCGGCCGCGACACCAATTTCCCGCTGGCCATGGAAGGCGCGCTAAAGCTCAAGGAAATCTCCTATATCCACGCCGAAGGCTATGCAGCCGGCGAACTGAAGCACGGCCCGATCGCACTGATCGACGAGAACATGCCGGTCATCGTCATCGCGCCGCACGACCGCATTTTCGAAAAAACCGTGTCGAACATGCAGGAAGTGGCGGCGCGCGGCGGCAAGATCATCCTGATCACCGACAGCAAGGGTGCGGCACTGACGAGCGTCAAGACGATGGAGACGATCGTGCTGCCGGACGTGCCGGAAATCATCTCGCCGATCATCTACGCGCTGCCGATCCAGATGCTCGCCTATTTCACCGCCGTCTTTATGGGCACCGACGTCGACCAGCCGCGCAATCTGGCGAAATCGGTGACGGTGGAGTAGGCCTCATCCTTTCGTCATCCACGGGCGGAGCGGGAGCGAAGCTCCTGCGCAGACCCGAGGATCCATTCCGGGACGGTATGGCGGATCAAAGCGGTGCAGAACTTGGCGCTACCACCCAGTCCCGCGGAAAAGCTCGAACCACTCCGGATTGACCTTTTCGATCAATTCAATCTTCCACTGACGCGGCCAACGTTTCAGCGACTTCTCGCGCTGGATCGCATCGGATCGTTTGTGACGCCAATATAGATGGTGCCGCGTTTCCGGCTCGCAGTTAAATAGACATAGCCCGTCATGAACGAAGTATAGCGACCGAAGGATTCGCCGACCATCTTGAGGGGTTGCGTTCTTCGGCCGACGTCACGGAATGGATCCTCGGGTCTGCGCCGCGTCGCTTCGCTCCTTGCTCCGCCCGTGGATGACGAAGGGGAGGGATGTTTCGGCTAATCGCGAACGTATGCTGCTTCCGTTTGGATTGCTTCGCTGGAAGCGGCGGCATAATCGGCTCTTTAAAAACTTCGCAGTTCCAAAGCTTCGTCCGGTTCACTAATGTTGCGCTGCAACCCGCGCCTCCGGTGAATCATGTCCGACGCTCCCAAGACTTCCGGCGTGACCCGGCTGAGGAACTATTTCCTCACGGGCTTCATTGTCTGCGCGCCGCTGGCGATCACCGCCTACATTGCATGGTCTTTCATCGGCTGGGTCGATTCCTGGGTGAAACCCTATATTCCGGCCCGCTACAGCCCTGACACCTATTTGTCGTTTCCGGTGCCGGGGTTCGGGCTGATCGTCGCGTTGATCCTGATCACGCTGATAGGCTTCCTGACGGCCAACATAGTCGGCCGCGCCATCGTCAATTTCGGCGAGCGCCTGCTTGGCCGCATGCCGCTGGTGCGCGGCATCTATGGCTCGCTGAAGCAGATTTTCGAGACCGTGCTGTCGAACAAGGGTGACATGTTCCGCCAGGTCGGGCTGGTCGAATATCCGCGCAAGGGTGTGTGGTCGCTGGTGTTCGTCGCCAGCGAGAAGGAAACCGAGATCAACCAAAAGCTCGACCAGGAAGGCGATCCGCTGATTGCCGTGTTCATGCCGTGCACGCCGAACCCGACCACCGGATTCCTGATGTATGTGCCGAAGTCGGACATCGTGCTGCTCGACATGACGATCGAGGACGGCGCCAAGCTGATCGTCTCGGCCGGGCTGGTGGCGCCCGAGGTCAAGCAAATGGTTGTCGTGAATGGCGAGCCGATCGAGGGGATGCTCGCCAACCCGTCGGTTGCCGCCCTGGCTCAGCCGGCGCGCAGGAGCCGCACGGCCTCGTCGCGGCCGAACAAATAAAGCAGCAGGCGCAACGCCTCGCCACGCTGCGATTGCAGCTCCGGGTCGCGCGACAGGATCAGCCTGGCATCGTCGCGGGCGGCCTCCAGAAGATCGGCATGCGCCTCGATGCGCGCCACCTGGAAACCCGGCGTGCCGGACTGGCGGGTGCCAAGCAATTCGCCTTCGCCGCGCAGCTTCAGGTCCTCCTCGGCGATCAGGAACCCGTCCTCGGTCTCGCGCATCACCGACAGCCGGCGTTTCGCGGTCTCGCCGAGCGGGTCCTTGTAGAGCAGCACGCAGGAGGAGGGCTTGTCGCCACGCCCGACCCGGCCGCGCAACTGATGCAATTGGGCGAGGCCGAAGCGCTCGGCGTGCTCGATGACCATGACGGTGGCGTCCGGTACGTCGACGCCGACCTCGATGACCGTGGTGGCGATCAGGATGCGTGTCTCGCCCTGCTTGAAGGCGCGCATCGCCTCGTCCTTGTCGGCACCTTTCATGCGGCCGTGAACGAGCCCGATACGGTCGCCGAACAATGGTTTCAGCGAGGCGAAGCGGTCCTCGGCCGACATCAGCTTGATTTCTTCGGATTCCTCGACCAGCGGACAGATCCAGTAGATCTTCTGGCCGCCGGCCACCGCCTCGACCATGCGGCCGATCAGTTCATCGAGCCGCTCCAGCGGCAGAGTAACGGTACGGATCGGCTGGCGGCCGGCCGGTTTTTCCGTCAGTTTCGACACGTCCATGTCGCCGAAAGCGGTCAGCACCAGCGTGCGCGGGATGGGAGTGGCCGTCATCACCAGCATGTCGGGCGCATCGCCCTTGGCGGTGATGGCGAGCCGTTGATGGACGCCGAAACGGTGCTGCTCGTCGATCACGGCAAAGACCAGGTCGTGGAACATGACCGTCTCCTGGAACAGCGCATGGGTGCCGACGACGATGTCGATCTCGCCGCTTGCCAGGCCGGCCAGCGTATCAGCGCGTTCGCGGCCCTTCTCGCGGCCCGTGAGGATGGCGATGCGCAGCCCGACCTTGGCGGCAAGCGGCGTGATGGTCGCCAGATGCTGGCGCGCCAGGATTTCGGTCGGTGCCATCAAGGCCGCCTGGCCGCCAGCCTCGACAGCCCGCGCCATGGCCAACAGCGCGACGACCGTCTTGCCGGAGCCGACATCGCCCTGCAGAAGCCGCAGCATGCGCTCGGGATCGGCGAGGTCGGCATTGATTTCGGCCAGCGCGAACTCCTGGCTCGGTGTCAGCGAATAGGGCAGTGCGGCTCGCAGTTTTTCGACGATGCGGCCGTCGCCGACCAGAGGGCGGCCGGACAGGCGGCGGACTTTTGCCCGCACCAGCGCCAGCGAGACCTGGCCCGCCAGCAGCTCATCATAGGCGAGGCGCCGCCAGGCAGCGCCATCGACGGAGACATCGATCGGGTCGGCCGGATTGTGGATGCGGGCAAGCGCGCCGGCAAAGGAGGGAGACGTGTGGCGGCGCATGAAAGCGCCGTCCTGCCATTCGGGAAATTCGGGCACACGCGCCAGCGCCTGGCCGATCGCCCGGCGCAGCACCTTGCCCGAGAGCCCGGCTGTCAGGGGATAGACCGGTTCGACCAGCGGCAGGTTTTCCGCCTCGCTGGCGAGCGCGATGTGGTCGGGGTGGACCATGCTCGGGCGGCCGTTGAACCATTCCATGCGGCCGGAGACCACGACATGCTCGCCCTCGGGCATCGCCTTTTCGAGATAGGAAGCGTGAGCATGGAAGAAGGTCAGCGCGATCTCGCCGGTGTCGTCATGGGCGAAGACCCGGTAAGGCACCGACCTGTTGCCGCGCGGCGGCGGCTGGTGGCGGTCGATGCGCACCTCCAGCGTCACGATCTGGCCCTCCGCGGATCCTGCGATGCCCGGCCGGCTGCGCCGGTCGATGACGGTGTGCGGCAGCACGAACAGAAGGTCGCCCGCGCGGGCGGGGCGGTCACCCAGATCGGCCGGGACAACCTTCTCGATCAGCGCGCCGACTTTCGGTCCGACGCCGGCAAGCGAGGTGATCGGGACAAACAAGGGATCGAGGATGGAAGGTCTCATCTGAGAGAAACCATGCGGTGTCTGCGCTCACCCCCCTCTGGCCTGCCGGCCATCTCCCCCTCAAGGGGGGCGATTAGCAGTTCTGACCTCGCCCGCCTTGCGCAGTTGGAAATTGGCGAAAGCAGTCGTGCCATACGATCTCCCTCCTTGAGGGGGAGATGTCCGGCAGGACAGAGGGGGGTGCTAGCGCCGATACTGTCAGGAATGTTCGTCACACCGAGATGTTAGACGCCAACCGGGCCGTTGCAAGGCTGACAGCCCCTTCTATCCACGCTATATGCGCCCGCAGCAAGCAAGGATGCGGCACGATGACCGGAACGACGAGATCAAGCGAGGGGCTCGACGTCCGCCGCCGCAAGCTTCTGTTTCGCTCCTGGCATCGCGGCATGCGCGAGATGGACCT
This sequence comes from Mesorhizobium sp. M0518, assembly GCF_040321125.1. NCBI lineage: Bacteria > Pseudomonadati > Pseudomonadota > Alphaproteobacteria > Hyphomicrobiales > Phyllobacteriaceae > Mesorhizobium > Mesorhizobium sp. M0518. The sequence continues at coordinate 67,777 of NZ_JAMYQY010000005.1, read as the reverse complement.
TATCCTCGGCACCTTCGCCGACGCTGAGATCGGCGCCTTGACCGGCGACGAAATCGACCAATATGAGAGGCTCCTCGACATTCCCGATACCGAATTCCTGCCCATGGTCACCGGCGAACGCCCGGTTCCGGCCGATATCGATTGTGCCGTCCTGCAAAAGATCCTGGCTTTCCGCCAGTCCATGACATTTTGAACAACGACAGTCTGAACGACGTGATTTCATGAGCCTCATTCCCACCATCGGTCTGCCGAAAGGCCGCGCCGGCCAGTTCATCGTCGACGGCGTCGCCGACGGCTACGAAGCCTTTGCGCTGGTGCAGGCGGCACTCGAGATCGCGCCCGACAAGCCGGTTCTGTTCGTCGCACGCGACGGTCAGCGCCTGCCGGCGATCATCGAGGCGCTGTCTTTCGCGGCCCCCGGCCTGCCGGTGCTGGAACTGCCGGCCTGGGATTGCTTGCCCTACGACCGCGTCTCGCCCGGCTCGGATGCGGCCGCCAAGCGCCTCGATGCACTGACCGCCATGATCGCGCTGGCGAAGAAGCCGCACCGCGCCGTCATCCTCACCACCGCCAACGCGCTGCTGCAGCGCATTCCGCCGGCGGATCTCGTCGAGGCACAGACCTTCCACGCCAGGCCCGGCAACCAGATCGACATGAACGTACTGGTGTCGCGACTGGAAACGTCCGGTTTCGAGCGCGTGCCGACCGTGCGCGGTATCGGTGAATTCGCGGTGCGGGGCGGCATTCTCGACCTGTTCGCCCCCGGCTGGACCGAAGCGCTCAGGCTCGATTTCTTCGGCGACACGCTGGAATCGATCCGTGTCTTCGATGCCGCCACGCAGCGCACCACCGGTCAACGCAAGTCGATGGCGCTGCAGGCGATGAGCGAGGTGGCGCTGACGGCGGAAACCATCAGCCGTTTCCGCCGCTCCTATATCGAAGCCTTTGGCGCTCCACAGCGCGATGACGGGCTCTATGCAGCAGTCAGCGAAGGCAGGCGGTTTGCCGGCATGGAACACTGGCTGCCGTTTTTCTATGAGCGGCTGGAGACGGTGTTCGACTATCTGCCTGACACGCCTGTCATCTTCGACCATCTGGCGCATGAGGCGCTGGCCGAGCGCCACACGCTGATCCTCGACCATTACGAGGCGCGCAAGAAGCAGGCGGACGGTGCCTTGAAGGACGCCGTGCCCTACAAGCCGGTCGCACCGGACCTGCTCTATCTCTCCCCGGAAAACCTGATTGCCTCGCTAGGGCCGCGTGAAGCGATCGACTTCACGCCGTTTGACGCGCCTGACGCCGGCGCGAAAAAGGTTTTTCATGCCGGTTCGCGCCTTGGCCGCAGCTTTGTCGAGGAACGCGCCGATCCGAACGCCAACGTGTTCGATGTCGTCGTCAAACACATCGCTGACGAGCGCGCAGCGCGCCGCCGCATTGTCATTGCCGGCTGGACCGAAGGCTCGCTCGACCGGCTTGGCCAGATCCTTGCCGAACACCATCTCGGCAACCTCAAGCAGGTGGCGACGCTGGCGGAAGCCGAAAAGCTCGAACCGGGTCAGGCGGCCTTGGCCGTGCTGCCGCTCGAATCCGGCTTCGAGACCGAAAAACTGGTCGTCGTCGCCGAACAGGACATTTTGGGCGACCGGCTGATCCGGCGCTCGAAACGCAAGAAGCGTCCCTCGGATTTCATTGCCGAGGCCTCGGCGCTGTCGGCCGGCGACATTGTCGTCCACGCCGACCACGGCATTGGCCGCTTCATAGGCCTGCGCACCATCGAAGCGGTCGGCGCACCGCATGACTGCCTGGAAATCCACTATGCCGGCGACGACCGGCTGTTCCTGCCGGTGGAAAACATCGAACTCCTGTCGCGCTACGGTTCTGATACGGCCGAGGCGACGCTGGACAAGCTTGGCGGCGGCGCCTGGCAATCGCGCAAGGCGCGGCTGAAGAAACGTCTGCTCGACATGGCCGGTCAATTGATCCGCATCGCCGCCGAGCGGCAGATGCGCTCCGCACCGCCACTGGTGCCGGCAGAAGGCCTCTATGGCGAGTTCGCCGCGCGGTTCCCCTATGAGGAAACCGACGACCAGCAGACAGCGATCGACTCGGTACGGGACGACCTTGGCGCCGGCAAGCCGATGGACCGGCTGATTTGCGGCGATGTCGGCTTCGGCAAGACCGAAGTGGCGCTGCGCGCCGCCTTCATCGCGGCGATGGAAGGCTTTCAGGTGGCGGTTGTGGTGCCGACGACATTGTTGTCGCGCCAGCATTTCAAGACCTTTTCGCAGCGTTTCTCCGGCCTGCCGATCCGTGTCGGCCAGGCGTCGCGGCTAGTCGGCGCCAAGGAACTGGCCGAGACCAAGAAAGGTATCGCCGAGGGCCAGGTCGACATCGTCATCGGTACGCATGCGCTGCTCGGTTCCGCAATCTCGTTCAAGAACCTTGGCCTGCTGATCATCGACGAAGAGCAGCATTTTGGCGTCAAGCACAAGGAGCGGCTGAAGGATTTGAAGACCGACGTGCACGTGCTGACGCTGTCGGCGACGCCGATCCCGCGCACGCTGCAACTGGCGTTGACCGGGGTGCGCGAACTGTCGCTGATCGCCACGCCGCCGGTCGACCGCATGGCGGTGCGCACCTTCATCTCGCCCTTCGATCCGCTGGTCATCCGCGAGACGCTGCTGCGCGAGCGCTATCGTGGCGGCCATTCCTTCTATGTGGTGCCGCGCATCAGCGATCTCTCGGAAATCCATGATTTCCTGAAGGAATACGTGCCGGAGTTGAAGGTGGCGGTGGCCCATGGCCAGATGCCGCCGGGCGAACTCGACGACATCATGAATGCCTTCTACGACGGCCAGTACGATGTGCTGTTGTCCACGACCATCGTCGAATCCGGCCTCGACATCCCGACCGCCAACACGCTGATCATCCATCGCGCCGACATGTTCGGCCTGTCGCAGCTTTACCAGTTGCGCGGCCGCGTCGGCCGCTCGAAGGTGCGCGCCTATGCGCTGTTCACGCTGCCGGCCAACCGCAAGCTGACCGACACCGCGGAGCGGAGGCTGAAGGTGCTGCAATCGCTCGATACTCTGGGCGCCGGCTTCCAGCTCGCCAGCCACGATCTCGATATCAGGGGCGCCGGCAATCTTCTCGGCGAAGAGCAGTCCGGCCACATCAAGGAGGTCGGCTTCGAGCTCTACCAGCAGATGCTGGAAGAGGCTGTCGCCGAGGTGAAGGATTCCGGCGAGGTCCAGGATGGCGGCTGGTCGCCGCAGATTGCCGTCGGCACGGCGGTGATGATCCCGGAAAGCTATGTTCCGGACCTGCAGCTTCGGCTGGCGCTTTATCGCCGTCTCGGCGATCTCGAGAACACCGAGGAAATCGACGCTTTCGGCGCCGAGCTGATCGACCGCTTCGGCCCGCTGCCGGAAGAGGTCAAGCATCTGCTCAAGATCGTCTTCATCAAGGCGCTCTGCCGCAAAGCCAATGTCGAGAAGCTCGACGCCGGGCCGAAGGGCGTCGTCATTCATTTCCGCAAGCGCGAATTCTCCAACCCGGTTGGGCTCGTCCGGTTCATCGGCGAGCAGGGCTCGCTGGCCAAGATCCGGCCGGACCACAGCGTCGTCTTCGTACGCGATTGGCCAACCCCCGAGAAGCGATTGGCGGGCTCGGCGGTGGTCATGACGCAGTTGGCGCGGCTGGTGGAGAAGGCGGCATAGCCCGCCCGGACCATTCGCCAGCGCTTGAATTCCGGTCTAGAATAGGAAATCGGCTTCGTGTATGGAGCCGCGATCCCCAAATGGGGGCGGGAATGGCGGAGTATAGGCCGCTGGAAAGAGCGTTGGGTGCAGCGATGACGAAATGGTCGCCGAATTCGTGGAGAGCAAAGCCGATCAAGCAGGTCCCTGCCTATCCGGACCTTGCCGCGCTGAAGAACACGGAGGCCCAGCTCGCAACCTTTCCGCCGCTGGTTTTTGCCGGTGAGGCGCGCAAGCTGAAGAAGCAGCTCGCTTCTGTCGCCGCCGGTGACGCATTCCTCCTGCAGGGCGGCGATTGCGCCGAGAGCTTCGCCGAGCATGGCGCGGACAACATCCGCGACTTCTTCCGCGTCTTCCTGCAGATGTCCGTGGTGCTCACCTTCGCCGGCGCGCAGCCGGTGGTGAAGGTCGGCCGCGTTGCCGGCCAGTTCGCCAAGCCGCGATCGTCCGACAACGAAACCAAGGGTGAGGTGACGCTGCCCAGCTATCGCGGCGATATCATCAACGGCATCGAATTCGACCCCAAGTCGCGCATTCCGGACCCCGCTCGCCAGGAGATGGCGTATCGCCAGTCGGCGGCGACGCTCAACCTTTTGCGCGCCTTCGCGCAAGGCGGCTATGCCAGCCTGGAGAATGTGCACCGCTGGATGCTCGGCTTCGTGTCCGACAGTCCGCAGGGCGAGAAATACGAGTCTCTTGCCAACCGCATCACCGAGACGATGGACTTCATGAAGGCCGTCGGCATCACCTCGGAAACCAACTACGCGCTGCGCGAGACCGATTTCTACACCAGCCACGAGGCGCTGCTGCTCGGCTATGAGGAGGCACTGACGCGTGTCGATTCGACCTCCGGCGACTGGTACGCCACCTCGGGTCACATGATCTGGATCGGAGACCGCACCCGCCAGCCCGACCATGCGCATGTCGAATATTGCCGTGGCATCAAGAACCCGCTCGGCCTGAAATGCGGTCCGTCGCTGACGCCGGACGGCTTGCTGGAGCTGATCGACCTGCTCAATCCCGAGAACGAGCCCGGCCGGCTGACGCTGATCGCCCGCTTCGGTTCCGACAAGGTCGCCGACCATCTGCCGAAGCTGGTGCGCGCGGTGCAGAAGGAAGGCCGCTCCGTGGTGTGGTCGTCGGATCCGATGCACGGCAACACGATCGAGGCCGCCGGCTACAAGACGCGGCCGTTCGACCGCATTCTGAAGGAGGTGCAGACCTTCTTCGAGGTGCACCGCGCCGAAGGCACGCATCCGGGCGGCATCCATGTCGAGATGACCGGCAAGAACGTCACCGAATGCACCGGTGGCGCGCGCGCCATCACCGCCGAGGAGTTGCAGGACCGCTACCACACCCATTGCGATCCGCGTCTTAACGCCGACCAGGCGATCGAACTGGCGTTCCTGGTCTCGGATCTGTTGAAGAAGAGCCACCCGGTGCAGCACAAGCAGGTTGCCAACGGCTGATTTTCGCGCAGTCCGAATAAGATCCACGAAAGGGCGTCCGAGAAATCGGGCGCCTTTTATGTCTGCGCTAGTCCAGTGTTCCCGGCACCAGCGGGCAGGGACTGTCAGTCCTTCTTGTAGAGCAGCCAGCTCTTGCCGGCCCGGGGGCCTGCCATCGTCGAGTGCCTGGTGACGCGGTTGCGGCCGCTGACCTTCGAGCGATAGAGCGCCCGGTCGGCCTTGGTGTAGAGATCTTCGGGTCCTTCGGCTTCGGACGCCATGCAGATACCCATCGAGACGGTAACGGTGCCGTAATTCGTACCGGTCTGGCTGCTGGTGAACGGCGTCTGCGCGATCAGGGCACGAATACGCTCCGCGACGTCATAGGTGGCGTCCTCGCTGGCGCCCTCGATGATCAGCGCGAACTCCTCGCCGCCGGTGCGGGCGACGAACATGTCGCCGCGAATGCTGGTCTGGAAAATATCGGCGATGCTCTGGATGATCTTGTCGCCGACCGGGTGGCCATAGCGGTCGTTGATATCCTTGAAGCGGTCGATGTCGACAAGAACCAGGGCGTTGAACAGGATACCCCTGTTGCTGTTGTAGATCCTGGTGATCTCCTTGTCGAAGGCGCGCCGATTCCAGATATGGGTCAACGGATCGGTGTCGGCCAGCCGCTTATACTCCTCAAGCTTCGACTTGACGCTCTCGAGTTCGGCCGTCTTGTCGCTGAGCGTCGAGGCCACCTGCCGGCCGTGATCGATCGTCGAATTGGTGGCAACCGCCATGGCGTTGGCGATCTTCTGCAGGAGATCCTGAGAGAGAAGGCTGCGGCCGCTGAGGCCGCTCGATGTCTCATCGAGGATCCTGCCGTATTTCTCGATGTGGCTGCGCTCGCTCCGCAGCAACGAAGCAACCTCCTCGAGCTCCCTGGCGATGACGTCTCTGGCATGCTCGACGATGCCCGGACCATGGTTGTGGGCAAAGAAAGTGCGCCCGATCTGGTCCAGTTCATCTTGTGTCGGCCGGCTGCTCAGCGAAACGACGGCGAGGCTGAGTTCGCGATTGGTGCCGCTCAGCGCCTCGTAGAAAATCTCGTAGTTGCGCGGCAGGCTGAGCACGCCCAGCTGGCGCATTGTGGCAACGACACTGGCCGCGATGTCGGTGCTTCGTTCGGTCGGAAGAGCTGCCGGCTGCATTTTTGATTCTTCCCCTCGGATTCCGCTGTAGAATTCGCGGGTTCCCTTTGTCGCCGACCTGGGGAATGCGACCGACTCCAGAACAACTTGCAAAGGGATGCGTCCCCACCCACGACCTTCGCTTGCCATGACCATAAATGCGCCAGCGCTAAAGTTTCCTTAATTTGCCGAGATTCCACAGTTTTTCTCTACCTGCGGCTGTAAAAGCTTAAATTTGCGCACCCAATAATCGAAAACGACGCCAGTTTGGTGGCTTTGAATCCGAAATTCGCGCATCGCGCTCTTGAAAATGAAACCGAATTTCGGATTCACCACGCCAGTACATGTCGCATTTGCTTGCGTGTGGTCGTCGCAAAGCTGGAATCCTGACGACGATGCTGAGGCAGAGTTTTCCTCGAGGAGGTCGAAATGAGCGACAATCACACGGGATCGTGTCTGTGCGGAGCCGTCCGCTTCAGAACGAACGGGGCGCTGCGTGGCGTCGTCTATTGCCATTGCTCGCAATGCCGCAAGCAGAGCGGACATTTCTATGCCGCGACCAATGTTGCCAACGCCGACATTGTGATCGAGGGCACGGAAAGTATCACCTGGTACGAAGCCTCTACCTTCGCCAGGCGTGGGTTCTGCAAGGCATGCGGATCGGTGCTGTTCTGGAAGCCGCGAGACCAGGACTACGTTTCAGTCATGGCGGGATCGTTCGACAAGCCGACAGGCCTTGACGGGGAATGCCATATCTTCGTCGGTGACAAGGGCGACTATTATTCGATCGACGACGGGCTGCCACAGTTTGAAAAGTCGACACCGTCCATACCAGTTGCTGAATGAATCTTGGACAAGTCACCTTATTCCATTGATCTGCCCAGCCATTGCATTATCCCGTGCCGGTGATTCGCAAAGGGGTTTGGCATGCAGCGGCTGATCGATGCTTATTTCAATTCGGTGCGGGCGTTTCGCAAGCTGGCCACCAGCGAGAAGGCTTTCCAGCAGGAGCTGATGCTGCTGGCGCTTGCCTTGCCGCTCGGCTGGTTCGTTTCGATCTCGTGGCGCGGCTATGCCTTGCTGATTGGCGCCGTGCTGCTCTTGATCATGGTCGAAGTGCTTAACACCGGCATCGAGGCGGCATGCGACGCTTTCAGCCGCGAGTTCAATGTCGATATCCAGTTGGCCAAGGATTGCGGTTCGCTGGCGGTGCTGATTTCGGTGCTCATCGTCGCCGGCGTCTGGGGCATCGCCATTATCGAGCGGATCACTGGGCTACCGATCTAGCCTTTCGATGCCTATATGCCAGTCACCAAAGGAGACTGTCATGGCCGGGGCCGCCAATTTTCTGCTTCTCGACCGCGTGGGCCTGCCAGACGATCTGCGCTGGCTGGCCGAGAAATATCCGCGTGAAAACTGGCAGGACCATGCCAACATCCACGGCATCGCCAATATGTGGCTGCAGCGGCACGACATGTTCCGCGAACTTGGCGGCATGCTGGCCAACGGCATTGAAGACTTCCGTGAGGGACGGCTGACGGCGCCTGATTTCGCGCGCTGGTTCGCGCCCCGCCTCAATCATTTTCTAGGCAACCTCGACGGTCACCACAACGTCGAGGATTATCAATATTTTCCGCTCTTCGCCAAGGCCGAGCCCCGTTTGAAGCACGGTTTCGAGATACTCGATGCCGACCATCACACCATCCATGAAGGGCTGGAGCGCAATGCCGAGGCGGCCAACGCGTTCATCAAGACGCTTCAGGAGAGCGAAGACAGACAGCGCTTCGCCGCCGACGCCTATGCCGACGAAAACAGCCGGCTGATCGCCATGCTGACAAGGCATCTTGCCGACGAGGAAGACCTGATCATCCCGCTTATCCTCGATCGGGGGGATCAGGCGCTCGGCGTGGATTGACGATCAGCCCTCCTTGGCGCGTTCCTTCCTGGCGATGTGACGGGCGACGACCCATGCCAGAACGGCCACGGTCAGGCCGATGCCAAGCCCGATCAGCAACCGTTCGTGATGCATCAACGCCTGGCCGATGACGCGCTCGGCGCCAAGTCCAAAGATATAACCGATCGTGCCGAACAGTACCGCCCAGACCGCCGATGAAAGCGCGTTGAGGATGACGAAGCGCGGCGCGGCAATGTTGGAAAGCCCGGCTGCAATGCCGCCGACGAGGCGCATGCCGTAGATATAGCGGTTGGACAGCACGAAAATGTCGGGATGGGTGTTGAGCAGCCGAAAGGCGCGGCGGAAGCCGGGCCGTTTGCGCAATCTGACGACATAGGGATGGTCGGCGAAGCTTCGTCCGAGGATGAAGAAGAAAGTATCGCCGACGAAGGCGCCGAGCGCGGCCGCAAGAACCGCGTGCCACAGGACGAAGACCTGCTGGTGGGCGAAGAAGCCGCCAAGGATGGCGGCACTTTCGCCCTCCGCGACGCAACCGATAAAGACCGCGAGCAGCCCGTATTGTTCGATGAAATGATGGATCGCGCCGGTCATGAAGCCGACTGCTGCGAAGACAGCCTTTCGTCGATCCGCTTGACCATTTCGGTCAGTTGCACGATCTCGTCGCGCATACCGAGAATCTGGCCGTGGCGCAGTTCATCCAGCTTTTCATGCAGCGCCATGATCTCGATCTCGGCTTTCAGGTTGACCTCGTAATCGTGGGCGGCGTCGATGCGGTCGCGTTCGGTCTGGCGGTTCTGCGCCATCATGATCACCGGCGCCTGCAAGGCGGCGACCATCGACAGAACGAGATTGAGGAAGATGAACGGGTAGGGATCGAAGGCGTCACGCGACAGCAGCCAGACATTGCCTGATGTCCACAGGATCAGAAAGGCGATGAAGGTCAGGATGAAGGACCATGACCCACCGATGCGGGCGATCATGTCGGCGAGCCGGTCGCCGAAGGTCTGGTGGAAGGCGACGGCCTTGTTGGTGTCGCGCGAGATGGTGGTCCGTTCGAGCGTCGATTGCAGCACCCGGCTTTCGAGCTGGCTGAGGCCGTCCGGCCGCCGCTTGAGCCAGCGGTTCGCCAGGTCGTCGATCGTCTTGTTCATGGCCATCTCCAGGGTCTTTGGCTTGCCGTAAGAGGTAGAGGCTGCCGGCTCACACGGGAAGTGTTAGATTGATTCCAGTTGCCGAGGGACCAATGGCCGATTTCAGGAAAATTCGCGCACGCGCCGCAAAACGCAAGGGCGGCGAAGAGGAACTTACGTCGCTGCTGGGTCCGGCGCCTGACAATGCCGCCGTGGCTGACATCGCCGATGACCGCATTCTCTCTGTTATGGCCGAACGCGTCTTCGCCGCTGGTTTCGTCTGGCGCGTCATCGAGCAGAAATGGCCGGGCTTCGAGGAGGCGTTTCTGCGCTTCGAGCCGAAGCGGCTGTTGTTCCAGCCCGATGATTTCTGGCACGATCTGACGGCCGACCAGCGCATCGTGCGCAACCCGCAGAAGATCAGATCCGTGCGCGACAACGCTGCCTTCGTCGAGCGCGTGTCGAAGGAATATGGCGGTTTCGGCCAATTCCTCGCCAACTGGCCGGCTGACGACCAGGTCGGGCTGATGGCCTGGCTCGGCAAGCATGGCAGCCGGCTGGGCGGCAATACGGGCCAGTATTTCCTGCGCTGGCTGGGTTGGGATGCGTTCGTCATCTCGGGCGATATGGCCGCGGCGTTGCGCGACGCCGGCCTCGACATCGCAGAAAGCCCGACTTCGAAGAAGGACATGGACAAGATCCAGAGGCAAATCAACCAATGGGCAGCGGAGACGCATCTGCCGCGCCGGCATATTTCACGCATCCTGGCGATGTCGATCGGCGAGAACCATTCGCCGAAAGCGCTGCGCGAATATATGGGCGACGACTGATACCTAGTCGTCTCGCCACGATTGAAGCACGTCGATCGGTCCGTACACGATTGACGTATGTCAATCGGTCCGAATTGGTCCAAACGAACGCCATTGCCCGGGCAATTTTGCCGCGCTAAGTCAGCAGGCATGACCAAGAAGCTCGACATCCTGCGCATCGCCGTCGCCCAGCTCAATCCGACTGTCGGCGATATATCAGGCAATCTCGCCAAGGCCCGCGAGGCGAGGGCGGATGCCGCACGTCAAGGCGCCGATCTCGTGCTCTATACCGAGCTTTTCCTCGCCGGCTACCCGCCGGAGGATCTGGTGCTGAAGCCGGCCTTTTTGAAAGCCTGCGAAAAGGCGGCACAGGATTTTGCCGCCGACACCGCGGATGGAGGTCCCGGCGTCATCATCGGCACGCCGTTGAAGCGCAAGAGCGGCACGCACAATTCGATCGTCTTCGCCGATGGCGGCAAGATCATCGCCGAGCGTTACAAGCTCGATCTGCCGAACTACGGCGAGTTCGACGAGAAGCGCGTGTTCCAGGCCGGACCCGAGATCCAGGGGCCGGTCAATTTCCGCGGCGTGCGCATCGGAGTTCCGATCTGCGAGGACATCTGGGGCGATGTCGATATCTGCGAGTCGCTGGCCGAAAGCGGGGCGGAAATCCTGCTGGTGCCGAACGGCTCGCCCTATTATCGCGCCAAGATCGATGTCCGCCACCAGGTCGTCATCCGCCAGGTCATCGAATGCGGGCTGCCGATGATCTATGCCAACCAGCTTGGCGGCCAGGACGAGCTGATCTTCGACGGCGCGTCGTTTGCCATTGGCGCCGACAAGACGCTTGCCTTCCAGATGAGCCAGTTCGAGGAAGCGGTCGACATCACCACCTGGAAGCGGACCCGCGACGCCGCAGGCGCGCAAAATGGAAATTCCGAAGGCTGGGTCTGTTCCGAAGGGCCGATGTCGAAAATCCCGGACCGGGAGGAGGCCGATTATCGCGCCTGCATGCTAGGCCTGCGCGACTACGTCAACAAGAACGGCTTCAAGAATGTGGTGCTTGGTCTGTCCGGCGGCATCGATTCGGCGATCTGCGCGGCGCTCGCCGTCGATGCGCTCGGCGAGGAACGCCTGCGCGCCGTCATGATGCCCTATCGTTATACCTCGAAAGACTCGCTGAAGGATGCCGAGGATTGCGCCCGGGCGCTCGGCTGCCGCTACGACATCGTGCCGATCTTCGAGCCGGTCGAAGGGTTCCTGCACGCGCTGACGCAGATGTTCGAAGGCACCAAGGAAGGCATCACCGAGGAGAATCTGCAGAGCCGCGCGCGCGGCACCATCCTGATGGCGATCTCCAACAAGTTCGGCTCGATGGTCGTCACCACGGGCAACAAGAGCGAGATGTCGGTTGGCTACGCCACGCTCTATGGCGACATGAATGGCGGCTTCAATCCGATCAAGGATCTTTACAAGATGCAGGTCTACGCGCTGTCGCGCTGGCGCAACAGCCACGTGCCGCCGGGCGCGCTTGGTCCCTCGGGCGAGGTGATCCCGAAAAACATCATCGACAAGGCGCCATCGGCGGAATTGCGCGAGAACCAGACCGACCAGGATTCGCTGCCGCCCTATCCGGTGCTGGACGATATTCTCGAATGCCTGGTTGAGAACGAGATGGGCGTCGACGACATCGTCGCGCGCGGCCATGACCGGGCGACGGTGACGCGCATCGAGCACCTGCTCTACATCGCAGAATACAAGCGAAGGCAGGCGGCGCCGGGCGTGAAGATCACCAAAAAGAATTTTGGCCGCGACCGCCGCTATCCCATCACCAATCGTTTCAGGGATCGCAGCTAAGTACCGAAAGCGCGCGGCGGTGCGGCCGGAGACAGCCATGCCCGATTGTGAAATCAGCTTCGACATATCACGGATCGATTTCCGTGCGACATCGGACCTGTTGATGGCAAGCTATTGGGGCGCCGGACGCACTGATGAAGTCCATCGCCGCGCCTTTGCCAATTCACTGTGCGTCGGTGCCTATGTCGATGGCAAGCAAGTCGGCTTCGGGCGCGCGATCACCGACCGCACGGTATTCGCCTATCTCGCCGATATCATCGTCTGGCCGGAGAACCGCGGGCAGGGCATAGGCAGCCGGCTCGTCCAGGCCCTGATCGACCATCCGGAGGTCAGGACCGTTTTCCATTGGAGCCTGTCGACCAGCGATGCCCATGGCATGTATGAAAAGCTCGGGTTCAAGCCATCAACCGATGGCCGCTACATGCGCTTCGATCGCGTTCCTGAATGAGGCGCGGCTTGCCCGCCATTGTTGCAAAATAATCGCAGTGGTTGGACCAGATACGCTTTTGGCGTCAGCCCGTCTTGGCGATGCATCGAAGCGTCTCTATAAGGACCCCTCCGCAATTGTCTTGCGGGAGGTCCGAATGGCAGTATTTCACATGGAAGTGCGAGGCCGCGAAGCCTAGGTCTCATCCGGCGCTCCGCGAAGGTTTCCCCTTCGTGCTGATGCCGGATCGAGCACAGGCTTATGCCGATGCCGATCGCCGCCCGATTATGGGCGATACGCCAAATATGCCGCTCCGCTTCCGGGCAATCACTTGGCCCCTTGCGCGGCTTCTTCAATTTTCGACCTACTGGGATCGGGCTCGTTTGTGCCCGAATGACATCATGGCTCGTTTCAAGATCGATTTGCGCGCGAGCGCCTTTCGCAGCGTTCTTGGCTTCACGCTCACCCATTGGCGGCGCCAGCCCTGGCGGCTCTCGCTCATCATGGGCAGCTTCCTGCTGTCGACGCTGGCCGATGTGCTGACGCCGCTCTACTCCGGCCGGCTGGTGGACGCCGTCGCCAGCAGCGCCGGCGCCGACGCGATTGCCTGGAATGCCGCGATGACGGCGTTCTCGATGCTGATGGCGTTGGCGTTGGCCGGCGTCGTGTTGCGCAATCTTGCGTTCATGGGGATCGTCGAGTTGACGTTGAAGATGATGGCCGACATCGCCGCCGATGCTTTCCATCGCGTCCAGCGCTTTTCCACCGACTGGCATGCCAACAGCTTTGCCGGTTCGACCGTTCGCAAGGTGACGCGCGGCATGTGGGCGCTCGACCTGCTCAACGATACCATCCTCATCGCGCTGCTGCCGTCGGTCGTCATGCTGGTCGGCTCGACGTTGCTGCTCGGCTGGTTCTGGCCGTTGATGGGTGCGGTCGTTGCTGCCGGTTCGGTGCTGTTCATCACGGTGACGGCGCTGCTGTCGCTTGGCTATGTCGCGCCGGCGGCAAGGCTCGCCAACACCTGGGATACCCGCCTCGGCGGCTCGCTGGCCGACGCGGTCAGCTGCAACGCCGTCGTCAAGGGCTTTGGCGCCGAGGAGCGCGAAGAACGCCGCCTCGCCAAGGTCGTCGCCAAATGGCGTGCGCGCACACGGCGCACCTGGGTGCGCGGTACCATCAACGGCACCACGCAAGGCGTGCTGCTGCTGGTCATGCGCGCCGCGGTGATCGGCCTGGCGCTGATGCTGTGGTCGTGGGGGCAGGCGAGCGCCGGCGACGTTGCCTTCGTGCTGACCTCGCTTTTCGTGCTGCAGGGCTATCTCAGGGATATCGGCACGCATATCCGCAATCTGCAGCGCTCCATCAACGATATGGAAGAGCTGGTCGATTTCCAGTCCGAACCGCTCGGCATCGAGGACCGGCCAGGTGCCGAGCCGATCCGGATCACCGAAGGACGGATCAGCTTTGACAACGTCACCTTTCACTATGGCCATCACCGATCGGCGCTTTACCGCGACTTTTCGGTCGATATCGCGCCGGGTGAGCGCGTCGGGCTGGTCGGCCATTCGGGGTCGGGCAAGACCACCTTCGTCAAGCTTATCCAGCGGCTCTATGACGTGAATGCGGGGCAAATCCTGGTCGACGGCCAGGACGTCTCGCAGGTGGCGCAAGCCTCGTTGCGCGGGCAGATCGCCATCGTTCAGCAGGAGCCGATCCTGTTCCACCGGTCGCTGGCCGAAAACATCGCCTATGCCAGGCCGAGTGCGACGCAGGAGGAGATCGAGCATGCCGCGAAGCTGGCGAGTGCGCATGACTTCATCACCAACCTGCCGAAGGGCTACGGCACGCTGGTCGGCGAGCGCGGCGTGAAACTGTCGGGCGGCGAGCGTCAGCGCGTGGCGATCGCGCGCGCCTTTCTTGCCGATGCTCGCATCCTGATCCTCGACGAGGCGACATCGAGCCTCGATTCGGAATCGGAGGTTCTGATTCAGCAGGCGATGGAGCGGCTGATGGTCGGCCGCACGACGCTGGTCATCGCGCACCGGCTTTCGACGGTGCGGGCGCTGGACCGGCTGCTGGTCTTCGATCGCGGCAACATCGTCGAGGAAGGCTCGCATGACGAACTGATCCGGCTGAAAGGCGGCATCTACCGTCGCCTGTTCGAACGCCAGGCGTTGGAACTGACCAAGGGACTTGTGAGCTGACCTGAGGCGGCCTCCAGCTTCGGCCGGAGGCCGCCTCTGTCCGGCACGGTCAGCCTAGCGGGCTGGAGCAGGCATGCGATCGCAGGGCCGCGGCCAACCCGCGGATCAGCGCCGTGATGCTGGCCGACTTGATTTGCCTGTGAAGTCCTGTCCGGATAGTAAGTCTTGAGACCTCTGTTCATCATACTGACCGAGATACGTTGTTTCTACCATTGGTTGATATATATCCGATGGAGAGCAACCTACGGACGTTCTTCACGATGCATCTTTCTGCGAATGCCGAGGAAAAGTTGGCTGCGCCGTCAGTGCTGGAATCTCAGCATGGCTCGGTTCGTCCGCTCGCTGCCGAAGATCTCGAGCGCGTCGCCGCACTCTTCCTGACGAAGTTTCGCCGCCGCCGCCGCCACCTCCTCGATCGCGCGATCGCGGAGACGGCCGCGTATATGAGAGAGATTTATCTCGACCCTGCCGGCCACTCCGGGGAAAGCAACGCTCTTGTCCAGATCAACCGGCACGGTCGTCTGGGTGGGTTCCTCGGCGTTCTGAAAGCCCGCTACGAGCTCAATGGAGCGGCATTGAATGCGGCGATCATCGGGCCGCTCATGGCCGACCCCGGCACCGATGACGGCTCGGCCGGACCCCAATTGCTGCGTGCCTTGCATCAAGGCGAATTCGATCTGCAACTGACCGATTCGGCCAACCGGACATCCTTGGCCTTCGCGCGTCCGATGAAGTATCAACTCCTGCCGGTGCATTGTCTGGGATGGACATATGTTTTCCGGCCGGCGGCGATGGCCGCCTCCGCACTGCACCGTAAATGGCCTGGCCTGCCTCGCCTTGTACTCGATCCATGCGCGAGAGCATTCGATGCTCTCGCGAAGAAAAGGTTCGAGCCCCCCGTCCTCCATTCATCGTCACATCGCACCCACCGTGAGCCGATCGATGCCGTGCAATTTGCCGAGAAGCTGCCGACTCTCCTGTCTGGTTACGCTCTTCGGCCGAGTTGGAAGGATGGGGAACTGCCACGACTGCTTGCGCTGGCGGCCGAGAAGCGGGCCGACGGCCCCCTTCATTTCGGTGGGATCTACGACGAAACGGGCAAAATGCTCGGTTGTTATGCCTTCTACGGTCAAGCCGGCGACATGGCGAACCTGTTGCAAATCCAGGCATTCGGATCGCACTGGGGCGCGACACTGGATGCGCTTGTCGCCGCCGCATGGGAGATGGGCTGCGTCGGCATCACCGGACAGACGCAAACCAAATTCATCCCCCAACTCTTTGGCTACAAGAATGTCTTCTTCCGCTATGCCGGGGGAACGATGGTGCGCTCGCGGATCGCCGAGGTCACGGAAGCGGTCCGCTCCGGCGACATTTTTATCGGTGGATTGGTGGGCGACCGCTGGACCCGCCTCAGTTCCGATGATTTCGGCCGCTGATCGCCTTCAACCGGTCGTCGGCCCTAGCGGCTGGCTACGCTTGGGTCACAAAGGCCGCCTCCGGACTGCGCGCCTCCTGAGGCGTCCACCGCCCGGTCTTTTCATTCCAGCCGCCATGTTCTATGTCTGCCGGGCAACGCGGGGGCGCGTCTTGTCAACCACAAAAGCATCCGGTACGCCCCGTTCATGACAGTTACCGTTCGTTTCGCCCCGTCGCCGACCGGCCGCATTCATATCGGCAATGCGCGCACGGCCCTGTTCAACTGGCTGTTCGCCATGAACAACAAAGGCCGATTCATCCAGCGCTTCGACGACACCGACATTGCGCGCTCGAAGCAGGAGTTTTCCGACGCCATCCTCTATGACCTGCATTGGCTGGGCATTTTTCCCGACGCCACCGAGTACCAGTCGCGGCGCTTCGAAGTCTATGACGCGGCGGTCGAGAGGCTGAAGACGGCAGGCGTTCTCTATGCCTGCTATGAAACGCCGGAGGAACTCGATCTCAGGCGCAAGGTGCGCCGCACGCGCGGCCTGCCGCCGGTCTATGGCCGCGAGGCGCTGACCCTGACGCACGAGCAGATCGCCGAGTACCAGGCCGATGGCCGCCAGCCGCACTGGCGGTTTCTCCTCCCCAATTTCTCAGGCGATCCACAACAGCCGGAACGCACCGAAATCCACTGGAACGACCTGGTGCGCGGCGAGGAAACCGTCGATCTGGCCTCGCTTTCCGATCCGGTCCTGATACGCGAGGACGGCACCTATCTCTACACGCTGCCTTCTGTCGTCGACGACATCGAGATGGGCGTCAGCCATATCATCCGGGGCGACGACCACGTCACCAACACCGGCGTGCAGATCGCCCTGTTCCAGGCGCTGGCTGCCGAGCCGCCAGTGTTCGGCCACCATAATCTCCTGACCACCGCATCGGGCGAGGGCTTGTCTAAGCGCACCGGCGCGCTCTCCATCGAGAGCCTGCGCGAGGACGGCATCGAGCCGATGGCCGTCGCATCATTGGCCGTTCTGGTAGGCACTTCGGAGAATGTCGCAGCGATGCCGACGATGGGCGAACTCGCCGAACGCTTCGATCCGGCGGCGACATCGAAATCCGCGGCCAAGTTCGATCCGGACGAGCTGTTCGTACTCAACCGGTCGCTGCTGCACCACATGCCGTTCGCCGAGGCACAAGACCGTCTGATCGTGCTCGGCGTCTCCGGCGAGCAGGCCGAACCGTTCTGGCTGGCGGTGCGCGGCAATCTCGACAGGCTGGCCGATGCGGTCAATTGGTGGCGCATCCTGCGCGAAGGGCCTCAGGAGACGCCGGAATTTTCCGATGAGGACCGCGACTTTCTTCGACAGGCGTTCGACCTGTTGCCGGAGGAACCCTGGACCGCGACGATCTGGAAGGACTGGACGGGCAAGATCAGGGAAGCGACCGGCCGCAAGGGCAAGGCGTTGTTCATGCCGCTCAGAACAGCCCTTACCGGACTGCCTTCGGGGCCGGAGCTTGCAGATCTATTGCCGCTGATGGGTCGGGAAGGAACGTTGGCCCGACGACCCTGACCTTCCGCTGTTCCGGCGGCAAGGCTGATATCGGCGACGTCACCGGCTTGGCGGAAACCCGCTTGATCGTCTCGCGGTCGAGCCCGCCTTCCTGATTGGCCAGCGTTTCGGGATCGGCACCTGGATCCGGTTTGGAGATCGGCACCGGAATGAACGGTGCGGAGTCCGTCTCGGGTTGCAACTGTTCCGGATTCGGCGGGTTGCCGGCGATGATCTGAAAACCCTGCGCGGCGGCGTTGCAGCCGCAAGCCGGCGGCCGCGACATATCGGGCTGCTTGTAGAGATAGGCGGTCGGCAATTCACTGTAGGGCCGGCCGGTGATAGATGACGTCATCGAGGCCGAATCGTCGCCCATGCCGCGCGAGTAGAAAACCTGCATTTCGGTGCCGGGGCAGCTCGATTCGCAATTCTTCTGGTCACGTTCGAAATCGCCAGCCGAGGCTGAGTTCGACATCGGGAAGAAGTAGCCGTCGCAGGTGCGCACACAGGAGGTGTGGAACTCACCGCCGACGCTCGGAAAATCGGGTATGCCGGGCTGGTTGAGCACCCGGCGGACATTGCGCTCCTCGCCTGGATCGTCGGGCGGGCTAGGCTCATCAAGCATATCGAGTTGCTGGCTGTTGCCGCCAAAAAGCTGATTGAACAGGTTTGCGCTGCCGCCGTCGCGGTTGGCTTCCTGCAAAGGCGTCCGCCGAGGCGCTACGATGTCGTCGCGGCAGCCATTGGCGTCAAGCGCCGCCAGGATGCGTCCGCGGTCGCGGCGAGAGCCGCCGCCGGCCAGCCGCTCGCGCTTGTTCTGCAAGGCGTCGAGATTGGCATTCATGCGGTCGATCGTGGCGTTGAGTCCGGCGCATTGATTGAGGTTGCGGCCAAACAGCGAAAAACCGCACCCGGCCCGGCTCGCCTGGCTGCGAGCCTTCAAAATCTGTTCATGCTGCCTGGCAATTACGGAATCGTATTTCCGGATCAGCGCCGGACCGCCACCGCCGCCGCGCGAGGACGCGGCAAGATCGGCTTCCAGCTGGCGGCAGACCCGCGAAGCAGCCTGTGGCTCGGCCACCCCCCAGGTTGCAGACAACAGGAGGCCAAGCAGCACGGCAGCATGCGCCTGCTTCCACCCTCCGCTTGCCATCCGCCCAAACTCCGCCTGCCAAATCCCGACTGTTAGCCCCGCAAGGCTACCGTGTTCGCGGTTAACTGCAGTTTACCGCGAAATCCGTGTTCAGCCCAGATTGACGACCGCCTGTGCCTTGTGGGCGGCTTCGACCACGGCAAGCGCCGTCATGTTGACGACGCCGCGCGAGGTGACGGACGGCGTCAATATATGCGCCGGCATGTCGGTGCCGAGCAGGATCGGCCCGACGTGTAGCGCATCCGTCATGGTTCTGAGCGCCGTCAGCGTGATGTTGGCCGAATCGAGGTTGGGGAACACCAGCAAATTGGCTTCGCCCTTCAGCCTCGAATGGGGATACACGCGCTGGCGCAGGTGCTCCGACAGAGCAGTGTCCGCATGCATCTCGCCATCGCATTCAAGGTCAGGCGCGATGCGCGCCAGGATCGCCGCTGCTTGCCGCATCTTCAGGGCACTGGGCGAATCGCGCGAGCCGAAATCGGAATGCGACAAGAGCGCTGCCTTAGGCTCGATGCCGAAGCGCTGGATTTCTTCCGCCGCCAGCACGGTCATTTCGGCGATTTCTTCCGCCGTCGGGTCGACGGAGACGTGGGTGTCGGTCAGGAAGATGATGCCGCGCTGCGAGATCAGCATGGAAAGCGTCGACAGGTCGTGGTCCTTGATGCCGGCGCGGGGGCCGATGATCAAGGTGACGTTGCGCAGATGCCGCTCGAAGCGGCCTTCGAGGCCGCAGACCATGGCATCGGCATCGCCGCGCTTCAGCGCAAGCGCTGCGATTACCGTGTTGTCGGTGCGCACCATGGTGCGCGCGGCCTCCGTCGTCACGCCACGCCGGCCGGCGAGTTCGATCAAAAGGTCGACATAATGGCGGTAGCGCGGATCGTCTTCCGGGTTGATCAGGCCGAAATCGACACCGGGCTTGATGCGCAAGCCGTAGCGCTTCAGGCGCACCTCGATGACGTGCGGGCGGCCGATCAGGATCGGCTCGGCGATGCCTTCCTCGAGCACCACCTGGGCGGCGCGCAACACGCGCTCATCCTCGCCGTCGGCATAGATGACGCGCTTGGCGCTCGATGCCTTGGCGGAGGAGAACACCGGCTTCATCACCAGGCCGGAGCGGAAGACGAAGCGGTTCAGCTTGTCGATATAGGCGGCGAAGTCGGTGATCGGCCGCGTCGCGACACCGGTGTCGCAGGCTGCCTTGGCGACCGCGGGCGCTATGCGCAGGATCAGGCGCGGATCGAAGGGCGAAGGGATCAGGAATTCAGGGCCGAAGATCGGCGTCTCGCCGGAATAGGCGCGTGCCGCGACATCGGATGGCTCTTCGCGTGCTAGCGCTGCGATCGCCCGCACCGCCGCCATCTTCATCTCCTCGTTGATAGCGCTGGCACCACAGTCGAGCGCGCCGCGAAATATGTAAGGAAAACAAAGTACGTTGTTGACCTGATTAGGAAAATCAGACCTGCCTGTGCAGATCATCGCATCGGGACGCGCCGCACGCGCCGTTTCCGGCATGATCTCGGGATTGGGGTTGGCCAGCGCCAGGATCAGCGGTTTTGGCGCCATGTGCTCAAGCAGTTCCGGCTTCAGCACGCCTGCCGCCGACAAGCCGAGGAAGACATCGGCGCCCGATATGACGTCGGCCAGCGTGCGCGCCTCGGTGTCCTTTACATAAGGGTCTTTCCAGCGATCCATCTCATCAGTGCGGCCCTTGTAGGCAACGCCGAAACGGTCGGTGACCCAGATGTTTTCGACTTTGGCGCCGAGCGAGACCAGCAGGTTGAGACAGGCAAGGGCGGCAGCCCCGGCGCCGGAGGTGACGATCTTGATGTCCGATATGGTTTTTCCGGCGAATTCCAGCCCGTTGAGCACGGCGGCGGCGACAATGATGGCGGTGCCGTGCTGGTCGTCGTGAAAGACCGGTATGGCCATGCGGGCCTTCAACTGCTCCTCGACCTCGAAACATTCCGGCGCCTTGATGTCCTCGAGGTTGATGCCGCCGAAGGTCGGCTCCAGGGCCGAGATCGTCTCGACCATGCGCTCGATGCCGGGCGCGTCGATCTCGATGTCGAAGACGTCGATGCCGGCGAATTTCTTGAACAGGACGGCCTTGCCTTCCATGACCGGTTTGGAGGCCAGCGGGCCGATATTGCCGAGGCCGAGAACGGCCGATCCGTTGGTGACGACGCCGACAAGATTGGCGCGCGCGGTATAGTCGGCGGCGGTCGCCGGATCGTCGCGGATTTCCAGGCACGGGGCGGCGACGCCAGGCGAATAGGCGAGCGCCAGGTCGCGCTGATTGCCGAGCGGCTTGGTCGCCTGGATCTCGAGTTTTCCCGGCCTTGGGTGCTTGTGGAAGTAGAGGGCGGCTTCGTCGAGGTCCGAACGTGCCGTCTTTTTGCTCTCGCCTTCCATGCGGCCGCTCCCTCGAAATCTGGCTGGAGATTCCCTTTTAGCATGCAGCCGTGGTTTTTCGCGACGCTAATTGACGCGCCGAGAGCTTTACCCGGTGGCGCGTCGAAAGCCACAATTAATCAGATGCTTATCTTGATTTTCTGACAGACCATTCCTGCAGTTTCACGGACAAGTTGATCAGAAGGCGCTGACGTAGAGACCACCATCGACCGGTATGTTCTGCCCGGTCAGATAGCCGGCATGGACCGAGCACAGGAAGGCGCAGATCTGGCCGAATTCCTCCGGCGTACCGAGCCGCTTGGCCGGAACGTCGGCGCTGATGCGGGTCTTGCGCGCGGCTGCGGCCTCAGGGCTTTCGACACTGCCGGCCTCGTGCGGCCCGCGCAGCCGGTCGGTGTCGAGCTTACCCGGCAAAAGACTGTTGATGGTCACGTTGCGGTCGATCACCGTTCTGGCCACGCCGGCAAGAAACGAGGTCAGGCCGGCGCGCGCGCCGGACGAGAGATCAAGGCCGGGAATGGGCACATAGACCGACAACGAGGTGATGTTGACGATGCGGCCGAAGCCGCGCGCCGCCATGCCGTCGAGGACGGCCTGGACCAGCTCGATCGGCGTCACCATGTTCTGGGTGACGCCTTCGAGGATCTTTTCGCGATCAAGCGTGCGGAAGTCGCGAAGCGGCGGCCCGCCATTGTTGTTTACGAGGATATCTGGCTCGGGACAGGCCGCGAGCAGCGCCTTCTGCACCTCGGGCTTGGAGACGTCGCCGACGACTTCCGTCACCGACACGCCGTAACGCTCGCGCAGCTCCGCGGCGGTCTTGGCCACCAGTTCGGCGTTGCGGCCATTGACGACGATGTCGCAACCGGCCTCGGCCAGCGCCATGGCGCAGCCTTTTCCGAGCCCCTTGCTCGAAGCGCAGACGATGGCCTTCTTTCCGCGGATACCAAGATCCATGACGATTTCTCCTGTGATTTGGCCGGCAGGCTAGTCCTTCGGCTGGACCAATCGCAACCGTCATACGGTTGTTGCATGAATCGGGGCATAGGCTCGCGAAAGCAACGGTGAAATCGCGATGTCCGGCCAAGAGCCCCGCACTTTCCGCAGCATGTTCATTTCCGACGTCCATCTGGGCTCGAAGGCGGCCAAGGCCGAGTTCCTAATCGATTTCTTTCGGTATCACGATGCCGATATCATCTATCTGGTGGGCGACATCGTCGACGGCTGGCGGTTGCGGCGGAGTTGGCACTGGCCGCAAAGCCACAATGACGTCGTGCAGAAACTGCTGCGCAAGGCGCGCAAGGGCGCCAACATCACCTACATCGCCGGCAACCATGACGAGTTCGCCCGCCAGTTCCAGGGCGTGCATTTCGGCGGCATCGTCGTCGCCGACCGCGCCATCCACGAGACCGCCGACGGCAAGCGGCTGCTCGTCATCCATGGCGACCAGTTCGACACCGTGGTCCACAATGCGCGCTGGCTCGCCTATCTCGGTGATCACGCCTATGACGCGGCCATGCTGGTCAATCGCGTGGTGACGCGGCTGCGGCAACTGCTCGGCCTGCCGTATTGGTCGTTTTCGTCCTGGGCCAAGCACAACGTCAAGAAGGCGGTGAACTTCATCGGCTCGTTCCAGACCATGCTTGCGGACGAGGCGCGCCGCTCGCATGTCGATGGCGTCATCTGCGGCCACATCCATCATGCCGTCATCGAGAATTTTGGCGATGTCCAGTACATCAACACCGGCGACTGGGTGGAAAGCTGCACGGCGGTGGTCGAGCATTTCGATGGCCGGATGGAAATTCTGACCTGGGCGAAGGTGCTGCCAGAGTCGCTGGACGAGCCCTTTATCCCGCTGCTCATCGAAGATCGGGTAGGGCAGGCGGCATAGGCCGGAGTTCGTCTCAGCTGCGGGATCAATCGATTAGTCCAAACGGTTTCGCCCGGTTTTCGTCCATGTTAAGGGATCGACACGCGTTGCCGTCCGGTCGAATACAGCGCGATTGGATCGATTCATGGCCCTGCCGCAGCTCTCGCCCGAACAACTCGTCAAGCCGCGCCATTTCGAACTGCGCATGAGCCTGATCTTCGCGACGCTGTACGTGCCGCTCGGAACGCATTTGCCTTATTTTCCACTGTGGCTGCAGGCCAAGGGTTTTCACGCCGAGCAGATCGCCGTCATTCTGGCGGCGCCGATGTTCCTGCGCGTGGTGACGACGCCGTTACTGACCGCGCTGGCCGACCGTGCCAGGGACCGCGCCGATGTCTATGTCGCGCTGATGGCTGCATCAATGCTCTTGTCGGCAGGTTATTTCCTGCCGCCGACCTATGCGATGGTGCTGGCGGTCTCATTGGCGCTGACCATTGTCTGGACGCCGCATTCGCCGATCGCCGATTCGCTGGCGCTTTCGGGGGTCCGCCGCTTCGGTTCGAACTACACAAGCATGCGCAAATGGGGCTCGATCTCCTATCTCTGCGCCAATGTCGCCGGCGGCTTCATTCTGTCGGCAACCGGCTCGCAGGCCGTTCCGGTTGTCATTCTGGCGGCGTTTGCCGCGGCCCTTGCCGCCGGCCTGCTGGCGCCGCGTCTAGGCCGTCCGCGGCGCGCCTCACCGCTGTCGGCCGCCGACATCCAGCATTCGGCGCCGAAGCTTCTCAACCCGTATTTCCTGTATTTTTCCGTCGGCGTCGGCGTCATCACCGCCAGCCACGCATTCCTCTACGGTTTCGTCTCCATCTATTGGAAATCGATCGGCATCAGTGATTCGGTTGTCGGTCTCTTATGGGCTTGGGGTGTGGTGTCGGAAGTCTGCATGTTCATGATGTTCACCCGCTTTTTTGACCGGTTCTCCGTCGTGTCGATCATGGTGATGGCGGGGATCGGCTCCATCGTGCGCTGGATCGCCTTTCCGCTGGTCTGGCCGCTCGGCCTCGGCATTCCCGGTTTCTTCGGTGTCCAGTCGCTGCACTCGGTCTCGGTGGCGCTTGGGCTGATCGGCCTGCAGAAGATGATCGGCGAAACCGTCTCCGAGGAGCGGACAGGTGCCGCGCAAGGCATTGCCTATTTCTCCAACGGCTTCTTCATGGCGGTGGTGACGCTGGCGTCCGGCCCGCTCTACGACCGTCTCGGCGTGGACGGCTTCTTTGCCATGATCCCGATCGCCTTGATCGGGCTGGTGCTCATCGGGCTTGCTGCGCGCTCAGCCCCACAGCGCCACATCGGGCGGTGACACCAGCGATCCCTGGTAGATAAGGCCCGGTACCCGGTCGCGGGCAAGCAGCAGCGGACCGTCGAGGTCGACGAAATCGGCATGCTGGGCAAGCAGCACCGCTGGCGCCATCGCCAGTGACGTGCCGACCATGCAGCCGACCATCACGCCGAAACCGAGTTCGCGGGCGCGATCGCGCAGCACCAGTGCCGCAGTCAGGCCTCCCGACTTGTCGAGCTTGATGTTGACGGCATCGTAGAGACCGACAAGCGCTTCGAGATTCTCAGCCTCATGCACGCTTTCATCGGCGCAGATCGGCACGGGATGGGCGATATGGCGCAGGATCTCGTCACGACCGGCCGGCAGCGGCTGTTCGATCAGCGCGATGCCTTGTTCGGCGGCAAAGGCGAGGTTCGCAACGATGTTGTCGTCGCTCCAGCCCTCATTGGCGTCGAGGATGATGCGGCTGTCTGGCGCTGCCTGCCTGACCGCGCGGATGCGGGCAATGTCGTTGTCGCCGCCGATCTTGACCTTGAGTAGCGGCCGCGCGGCATTGGCGCGGGCCTGCGCCGCCATCGCCTCCGGCTCGCCCAGCGACAGCGTGTAGGCGGTTTCGAGCGCCTGCAAGGGAAGAGCACCTATCGCGACTGCTACCGAGGTTCCGCTGAGCTTTGCCTCCAGATCCCACAGGGCGCAGTCTATGGCGTTGCGGGCGGCTCCGGCCGGCATCGCATCGAGCAAGGCGGTCCGGCCGATGCCACCGGCGATCCGGCCACGCATGGCCTCGATGGCGTCGCGCACGCCCTCCATGGTCTCGCCATAGCGCTTGTAGGGGACACATTCGCCGCGGCCGAAGTGGCCGCCGTCGCCGATCGTGCAGGAAATCACCTCGGCTTCGGTCTTGGAACCGCGCGAAATGGTGAAGGTTCCGGCGATGGGAAAACGCTCGGCCTCGACCGAAATGACACGCGCCATATTTTTCTGCTCCTGCTATGCGACAACCGTTGTCGGCAAATCGACAGGTCAGACCCGTCAGGCTAAACAGGACGCCATGTTGACCATCGGCAAGCGCGACGCAAGCGGCACGACCGCAGGGGAGGCTGACCACGAACCGCGCGTGGCGATCGGCGAGGAGGATGGCGTTCTTGGCTGCGCTTTCTCCGGAATCTGGACCACAAGGACCGTCGCGCTCATCGACGCCGACATGCGCAAGATCGAAAAGCGAAGCGGCTTCAAAACCTTGGCGCTCGATGTTTCCAAGATCGAGAAGATGGACACCGCCGGCGCCTGGCTGATCGACCGGCTGGTCAGCGCCTTCGAGAAGAAGGGCGTCGAGATCCAGATGCAAGGCCAGAGCGAGATCGCTTCGATCCTGCTCGAAGCTGTCGGCGAGGCCGTGCGGCGCGAACCCGAATCCG
Organism: Mesorhizobium sp. M0518; assembly: GCF_040321125.1. Lineage (NCBI taxonomy): Bacteria > Pseudomonadati > Pseudomonadota > Alphaproteobacteria > Hyphomicrobiales > Phyllobacteriaceae > Mesorhizobium > Mesorhizobium sp. M0518. Next base: position 41,878 of record NZ_JAMYQY010000005.1, on the reverse strand, counting down.
GCCCGGCGCGACCGCCCAACATCGTCATTCGCGCGCTGGAGGCGGTTGGCCGCCGGGTCTACGAGATGCGTGACGATTTTCTCGCCTCGATGAACATCCTCGGCGCCACCATCCGTGGCGCGCAAATGAAGCTCGGCCGTGGCCATGCCGTCAACCCGGCGGCGATTTTCAACCAGATTGACCGCATGGGCGTCGGCGCCATTCCGGTGGTGGTGCTGATGTCGGCGATCGTCGGCGCCATCGTTGCCCAGCAAGGCGCCTATCAGCTCAGCTATTTCGGCGCCGATATCTTCGTCGTCGACCTGGTCGGCGTGCTGATCCTGCGCGAGCTTGGCGTGCTGATGACGGCGATCATGATCGCCGGCCGCTCCGGCAGTGCGATCACCGCCGAGATCGGCTCGATGAAGATGCGCGAGGAGGTCGACGCGCTGAAGGTCATCGGGCTCAACCCGATCGGCGTCCTGGTCTTTCCGCGGCTCGTGGCGCTGGTCATCGCCTTGCCGTGCCTGACCATCATCGCCAATTTCGCCGCACTCGGCGGCGGCATACTGGCTGCCTGGCTCTATTCCGACATCCCGCCCGCCGCCTTCATCGACCGGCTGCGCGTCGCCATCGATCTCAGCACCATCTTTGCCGGCCTGATCAAGGCGCCGTTCATGGCCATGATCATCGGCACGATTGCCTCGGTCGAAGGCATGAAGGTCGGCGGCAGCGCCGAATCGCTCGGCCAGCATGTTACCGCTTCGGTTGTGAAGTCGATCTTCGTCGTCATCATCCTCGACGGACTTTTCGCCATGTTCTACGCAGCGATCGAGTTCTGAGATGAAGCTGCGAAACAGGAAAAGGGCAGGCGCATTGGCTGATGACGCGGGTGAGGGCGACATCGTGCTATCCGCGCATGACATCAGCGTGTCCTTCGCCGACAAGCTTATCCTCGACAGACTGTCGCTCGACATAAGGCGCGGCGAAATCCTTGGATTTGTCGGCGCCTCGGGTGCTGGTAAATCCGTTCTGCTGCGCACCATTCTCGGCCTGACGCGCAAGCAGTCGGGTACGATCAAGCTGTTCGGCGTCGATATCGAGAAAGCTGATGATGCGGAGCGTCTGCGCATCGACATGCGGCTTGGCGTGCTGTTCCAGCACGGCGCGCTGTTCTCGGCGCTGACAGTGCTGGAAAACGTCCAGGTGCCGATGCGCGAATATCTCGACCTGCCGCGAAAGCTGATGGACGAACTGGCGATGCTCAAGATCGAGCTGGTCGGGCTGCCGCCCGATGCAGCGCAGAAATTCCCGTCCGAACTGTCCGGCGGCATGATCAAGCGCGCCGCGCTGGCCCGGGCGCTCGCGCTCGATCCCGACATCGTCTTCCTCGACGAGCCGACATCGGGCCTCGATCCGATCAGCGCGGCGGAGTTCGACGAGCTGGTGGTCAAGCTGCGCGATACGATGGATCTGACCGTCTACATGGTGACGCACGATCTCGACACGCTGTTCACCGCTTGCGACCGGGTGGCCGTGCTCGGCAAGAAAAAAGTGCTGGTCGAAGGCACCATCGGCGACATGCTGAAGAGCGAGGAACCGTGGGTAAAGTCCTATTTCCGCGGAAAACGCGCCCGGCAACTTGATCTTGCGGCGCGCGCATAGCCATAAGTGGGACAATGGAAACCAGAGCCAACTACGTCATTGTCGGCATCTTCACGCTGGCCGCGATCCTGGCGGCGTTTGCCTTCGTCTACTGGACGGCGGCCATCGGCGACAAGGGCGAGACGACGTTGCTGCGCGTGCGCATTCCGGGCTCTGCGTCCGGGCTTGGCCGCGGCAGTTTCGTGCTGTTCAACGGGGTCAAGGTCGGCGACGTCAAGCGCGTCTATATCGACGTCGACAATCCGACGGTTGCCATCGCCGATACCGAGATCGACCGCATGACGCCGATCACCAAATCGACGCAAGCCGATATCGGGCTTGCCGGCCTGACCGGGCAGGCCAACATCGAGCTCAAGGGCGCCGACCCCAAGGAAGTGAAACTCCTCGACCAGGCGGAAAAGGAAGGCAAGGTCGCCGAGATCGTCGCCAACCCGTCGGCGGTGACCAACCTCTTGCAGACGGCGCAGAATATCTTCACCCGCGCCGACAAGGTGCTGACCGAGCTCGAAGGCTTCACCAGGGACGTTCGCGGGCCGCTGACGCAGACCGTCCAGAATGTCCAGACCTTCTCCGATGCGCTGGCCAAGAATTCGGACGGCATCGACAAGTTCCTGTCCGCCGCCAGCACGCTGGCGGATGAGCTGAAAGGCGTTTCCGGCAAACTCGACGGCACGCTGAAAGCAGCCGAAGGCCTTCTCAACGCCGTCGACAAGGACAAGATCAAGAGCATCGTCGCCAATGTCGACGCGGTAACCGGTAACCTCAAGGAGACGTCGAAACAGCTCGACGGCGTGATCAAGAACGTCGATACGGCCGTGGGGTCGGTCAACGATTTTACCAAACGGACGCAAGGCACGCTGGCCAAGGTCGACAACGTGCTCGACGGTATCGATCCCGCACAAGTGCGCTCGGCGCTCGCCAACATCCAAAAGGCCAGCGAGAGCGCCGACAAGGCCGCCGCCGACATCGCTGAGGTGACCCACAAGTTCGCCAACCGGGCCGACGACATCGACCAGACGATCAAGGATGCAAAGCAGCTCGCGCAACGGCTCAACGATGCCTCGGTGCGCGTCGATGGCATTCTTGCCAAGGTCGATACCTTGCTCGGGTCGGGCCAGGCCGACGGCGTGATGGCGGATGCCAGGGCGACGCTGAAGTCGTTCAAGCAGGTTGCCGACACGCTGAATGCCCGCCTTGGCGTCATCACCGACAATCTGGCGCGCTTCTCGGGACAGGGGCTTTCGAATGTCGAGGCTTTGGTGCAGGACAGCCGCCGTTCGATCAGCCGCATCGAAGAGGCGGTGACCGATCTCAGTCGCAATCCGCAGCGCATCCTTTCGGGTGGCGACGGCGAGGTTCGGCAATTCGATGGCAGGGCGCGGCGTTGACTTCGGCGTCGGCGCGCCCCAGAAACATGAGCCGCGAAAGCGGGTCGATCTTACGATCCGGGGACAACGGGGATCGCGCGTGAAGTCTGTGTGGGTGAAAACGGGCGGGTTGACATCGGCTGCGGCACTGCTTGCCTTGACGCTGGCCGGCTGCGCGGCGTTGGGCGGCAAGCCCGCGCCGCTCGATACGTTCGAGTTGTCGGCGCCTTCGGTCGACGCGCATGGCCACAGCCGCCGGCAGATCCTGATCGCGCAGCCGTCGGCGCTCAAGGCGCTGGACAGCCAGAACATCGTCATCAAGCCGTCGGATCGCTCGATCCAGTATCTCAAGGGCGCGCAATGGGCCGACCGGCTGCCGCTGATCGTGCAGGCGCGGCTGGCCGAGACCTTCCAGCGCTCGGGCAGCTTTGCCGGCGTCGGCAAGCCGGGCGAGGGCCTGGCGATCGACTATCAGGTGATCGTCGAAATCCGGTCCTTCGAGGTGCGCGTCGAAGGCGGCGAGCATGCCGAGGTCGACCTGTTCGTGCGCATCCTGAACGATCGCAACGGCGAGGTCCGTGCCTCCAAGAGCTTCACCGCAGCCGCACCCGTCTCGGGCAGCGGCAATCCTGCCTATGTCAGCGCGCTCGACAAGGCGTTCGGCGACGCCGCCGGGCAGATCGTGAGCTGGACGGATTCGGTGATCTGAGCGCGGGGGCGCCGGAATCCCACAAAGCTTCATCCCCCCAGGCTTCTCTACCTACAAGCGGTCGAAGATTTCCGGGCGGAGCTTTCCGGTCTTCATCAGGTACTGCAGGGTATAGGTGACGGACAGCGCGTCACCGAGCGCGTCGTGCCCCTGCAATGGCGGGTGTTCGACGCCGTAGTAATCGGCGAGCTTGTTGCTCGGCGTTCTCGCCAGATCCTCGATCGGCATTCCGGCCGCGATCAGCAGCTTGACGGCATTGTCAAACCGGGTGGCCGGGACCGGAGGCTGAATGCCCGCGACATAGCAACTGATGGCGATCATGTTCAATTCGTCCTTGCCCCAGGACCAGAATCGCGACCCTCCGGAAAAACGATCGACGTCGGCGAGCGCATCTCCTAGCGCCACGCCTTCGGTCTCCAGATCTTCCTCGGTGATGCCGGTCAGTTTGGTGAAGAACGGATCGAGGGCGTATCTCTGACCAAACCGGTCGACCGGTCTGATATAGGCTTTGTGTGTGCCGAGCAGGGGGAAGTCGCCTTCAAGTCCAAGCCTGACCGCACCGATCTGCGCGATCACCGGGTCGGGGTCGTGTGCCGCGCACCAGAATCGGCGTTGCGAGCCCTCCAGGCAAAGAAACTCGCAGTCGAATATGATTGCCGTCTTCACGATCACACCCTTCGAGCGTCAGGCAGCGGGTATTGTCGGTGGACTTCAGTGCGTCGGAAATCCGACTTGGGCAAGTCCCGAACGCGTCGATCGGCTTGCAAACGTGCTGCGGGCAGGTTCGGCGCGTGCCGGAGGTTCAGCGCAGTCACGGGCGGGACCATGGCCCCGCCTGTTCAATTCCTGTCTCAATGCAGGCGGCCGCTCGCATGGGCCAGCATGGTGTAGACCTTGCCGGTGTCCGACGTCAGGTAGGTCTGCGCCATGATGTTGTCACGGTCGTTGCGCGAGACATCCTTGAGCAGCTTCTCGAAATCGTCGCAGTAGCGGTCGACGGCGGCGCGGAACTCGGCCTCGGCCTGATACTTGCGACGAATCTCGTCGAACGTCTGCTGTCCCTTCAGCGTGTAGAGCCGCCGCGTGAACACGTCACGCTCGCCGCGTCGGTAGCGGTTCCACAGCTCGATCGAAGCATCGTGGTCGATGGCACGCGCGATATCGACGGAGAGCGAGTTCAGCGATTCCACGACATGCAGGGGCGAGCGCTGGGCAGGAGTAGCGCGCTGCGCTTCCACGGGGGCCGTAGGGGCTGCCGACCTGAGGTCCTCATCGTTCGATGCCGCGGTAAGCAGATCGCGCACCCATCCGCCCTGAGGCGTGCGGGCACTGGCATCGCCGCGCGGACGCGGTGCCGCCTCGGCAGGACGCTCAAGGTCGAGCGTGCCTCGCAATGCAGGGCCGCCCAAGGGCGCCTGAGGCGTGCGCAGGTCCGGCTGCGGTGCCGGTGCGCGGCGCGGCGGCTCGGCAGCGCGTGCGGCCGGCGCTTGCGGCGCCGGGCGCAGGTTGCGTGGTTCTGATCCGTCACCGCCGCCGCGGCCGGACTTGGCCACGATGTCCGAAAGCTCCTTGAGGGCGTTGATCTGCTCGGAAACGGCGCGGCGGATGGCCGAAGTCGATTCCTTTGCCTCTTCCGGCATTTCGATGACGCCCTTCTTGAGCTCGGCCCGGGTCAGGTCGAGTTCGCTCTTGATCGAGCCCGCGGTGCGCCGCATCTCTTCGGTCGCATCGGCAAAGCGCTTGGTTGCCGAATCGACGACGTCGGTGATGGCATTGCGGATCTTGTCGGCCGATTCCATCGTCTTGCCTTCGGCGTTCTGCAGCGTCTGGCCGACGAGATTTTCGAACGAGCGCATGACCCTTTCGAGATCTTCCGACTTCTTGACCAGGCCGACGGCGAGGTCTTCGAGCGACGATTGCCTCTCGAGCGTGTGTTCGAGATTGCTCTGGGCCGAGCTCAGCAGGTCCGAAGCGCTGGACAGCAGGCGGCTGTGTTCGTCGAACTTGGTGGCGATCGACGCCACCTCGCGCAAGGTGGACGACGACAGTTCCGTCAGCCTTGTCGTGTTCGAATCGACCAGTCGCGCCGAGCTGGCGAAGGTCTGCGCGGCTTTCTCCGTGGTGGCGGCGAAGCTTTGCGTGCTGCCGCTCAGGCGCTCATCGACCTGGCCGAGATTGACCGCGGCCTGCTCGATCAGCTGGCCGAGCTGCGAACTGGACTTGGTCATCCGGCCGATGAGATCGGCGACGCTGTCGGACAACGACGAGCGGGCGCCCTCGACCGCCGACAAGGTTTCGGCGGTGCGGTTCGCGAGTGCGTCGACAAGCGCGGCATTCTCGCTGCGCAGCTTCTCGGTGGCGCGTTCGGTGACCTCTTCCATGCTCTTTTGCAGGTCCGAGCCGCCCTGGGCGAAACGCTCGACCAACGGCCGTGCGGTTTCGTCGAGGATCTTCGACATTTCGGCCGAACGTGCGGCGAGCATGGTGTTGAGTTCGCGGGTGTTGGCGCCGATCGTCTTGGCGGCATCGTTGGTGCTCTGGCCGATATGCTGGCCGACCGCGGTGAAGGTCTCGGCGATCACATTGGCGCGCGAGACGAGTTGCGCCTCGGCATTCGACACCTGTTCGTTGAGCTTCTGGCCCATCGTCTCGGCCGTGAAGGCGAGGCGGTTCTCGACGCCTGAGACCTGCTGTTCGACACGGGCGGCCGCGGCCGCCGCGCTCGAGGCGAGCCGCTCGTCGGCGCCGGCAAGCGCCTGCTCGATTTCGCGGGCGTGCACGGCCATGTCCTGGCCGGTCCGCCTGGCGCGTTCGGCGACCCTTTGCTCGGTATCGGCAAAGGCACCGACGATGGTCTCGGCATGCTCGCCGATCGTGGTGGTGCTGCTGGCGATGCGCGACACCAGACGCTGATCCGCGTCGTCGAAGATACGGCCGATTTCCGAGGCACGGCTCGACAGCGCTTCCGAGCCTTCGGCGATGCGCGAGACGAGTTGCTGGTCGGCGGCATCGAAGATGCGGCCAAGGTCCGATGCGCGTGCGGCAAGCGCTTCGGCCGATTCGCCGATGCGCATGCCGAGCCGCTGGTCGGCGCCTTCGAAGTTGCGCAGGATGTCGCCGGCGCGCGCGGCCAGCGACTGGGCCGTTTCGATGGCGCGGGCGACCAGCTTCTGGTCGGCGGCATCGAACGTGCCTGCAATCTCGCTTGCACGAGCTGCCAGATGATCGGCGGTGTCCTGAGCCCGGGCGGTCAGCTGATCGGCGGTTTCCTGGGCGCGGGCGGCGAGCTTCTGGTCCGCCGCTTCGAAGGTGCCGGCGATCTCGCTTGCGCGAGCAGCCAGTTGATCGGCGGTTTCGTGGGCGCGGGCCAGCAGCGAGCTGGACGTGTCGTCCGCACGGGCAAGCAAGGCGCTCGACGTATCTTCCGCACGGGCGTGCAGGCGACGGTCTGCATCCTCGAAGGTGCGGGCGATGTCTTCGGCCCGCGCCAGCAGGGCGGCGGAGGTCTGCTCGGCGCGCTCGGCGATCTTGCGGTCGGCGTCGCTGAACGCGGCACCGGCCTGCTCGTGCAGGGTGCTGGTGACTTCCAGCACCTTCTCGCGCAGGGCGCCGGCGACAAATACGGCGCTCTTCTCGAGCACGGCGCGGACGTTGTCGACGCCTGTCGAGAGCGCACGCTCCATGGTGCCGGCGCGCTCCTCGATGATGCCGGTCTGACGGCTGAACGCCTGCTCGATCTTCTCGACGTCTCCTGCAATCGCGGCAGAGATGTCCGAGCTTCTGGCGGCGATCTGGTCGATGTGACCCGACAGCGACCGGTCGACGTCCTTGCGGGCCTCGGCCAACTTGCCCAGATCGTCTTCCAGTGCGCGGGCCAGCATATTACGGCCCTCGGACAGCTTGCCGACATGTCCGGCGATGACGTCGTCGATATCGCCACGGCTTTCGGTCAGCTTCTGCAGGTCAGCTTCGAGGGCGCGTTTGAGAATGTCGCGGCCCTCGGCCAGTTTCTCGACCTGGCCGGCGACCAGACCGTCGATGCTGGAGCGGCTTTCGGCCAGCTTGGCGAGATCGGCTTCCAGCGCGCGCTTGAGAACATCGCGGCCTTCGGCGAGCTTCTCGACCTGGCCGGCGACCAGGCCATCGATGCTGGAGCGGCTCTCGGCCAGCTTGGCGAGATCGTCCTCGAGCGCCTTCGACAGGGTCGAGCGTTCCTGGACAAGCCTTTCCGCGTGGCTGTTGACGAGGCCGCCGACATTTTCGAGGTCGGCTTCAAGCGCTTTCGACAGCGTTGAACGATCCTGGACGAGCCTTTCGGAATGGCTGTTGACCAAGCCGTTGACGCTTTCGAGATCAGCCTCGAGCGCCCGGGCGAACTGTGCCCGGTCATCGACCAGCTTCTGCGACTGATCGGCAATGGTTCCCTTGATCGCATTGAGGTCGGATTCCAGAGCGCGCCGCAGGATGTCGCGACCCTCGGACAACTTCTCGACCTGACCGGCAACGAGCCCGTCGATGCTGGAGCGGCTGTCGGCCAGCTTGGCGAGATCGTCCTCAAGGGCCCTGGACAGGGCGGAGCGGTCTTGGACAAGCTTGTTCATGTGATCGGCGATGACGCTGTTCACATTCTGCAGGTCGGCTTCCAGGACCCGGGAAAGCTGACCGCGGTCCTCGGCCAGCTTTTCCGACTGACTTGAGATAACGCCCTTGATCGTGTTCAGGTCGGATTCCAGGGCGCGCTTGAGAATGTCGCGGCCTTCGGCCAGCTTTTCGACCTGACCGGCGACCAGACCGTCGATGCTAGAGCGGCTCTCGGCCAGCTTGGCAAGGTCGGCTTCGAGCGTCTGCGACAGCAGGCCGCGGTCCTCGGCCAACCGTCCCGAATGGCTTTCGATCAGGCCGCGTATGCCGGACAGATCATTGTCGAGCGAATGGGAAAGCTGCGTGCGGTCCTCTGCCAGTTTGGCGGAATGGGTTTCGATGAGGCTCTTGATGCCGAGGATGTCGTTTTCCAACGCCTTGGCGAGCACGGCGCGGCCTTCGGCGATCTTTTCCACCTGACCGGCGACCAGACCGTCAATGTCGGCGCGGCTGTCGGACAGTTTGCCGAGGTCGGCTTCCAAGGCGCGCGACAGAATGTTGCGGCCCTCGGCGAGCTTGCCGACATGGCCAGCGACCATTTCATCAATGATCGTACGGGCTTGCACCAGTTTCCCGGAGTCTTCGTTTAGGGCAGTGGAGAGCCTGTTGCGGCCTTCTTCCAACCTTTCGAGATGGCTGCCGAGCGACGCATCGATGGCCGCCCGCGATTCATTGACCTTGCGCAGATCCTCTTCGAGAGCGCGCGAGATCAGGCTGCGGCCTTCGGCCAGCTTCTGCACCTGGTTGGTCACCGCCGCATCGATGCCGGCGCGGCCCTCGGCGAACTTCGCCAGGTCGGCCTCCATGGCCGCGGCCATGCGCTCGCGGCTTTCGGACAGTTTCCTGCTGTGGTTCTCGACAGCTTCCTCGATGCCGACGCGGGCGTCGGCGAGCCGCTGGATGTCGCTGTCGAACGAACGCGACACGACGTGACGGGCGGCTTCCATGCGTCCGGCGAAGTCGCTGGCGCGGGCTTCGAGCATGGAGGAGGTCGAGGTGACGATGTCGGCCATGTCGGCGCCGATCTGGGTCTTGCCCTGATCGATCATCGCCGACAGCGTGTCCTTGCTCTCGGCGAAGGTGTGCGCGATTTCACGGGCGCGCTCGACCAGCGTTTCGTTGATCTGGCGGGCGCGGGCCTCGAGTGCCGCATTGAGCTTCTGCGTTCCGGTGTCGAGCGCCTCGGCGCGGGTCTGGAACTCGCTGATCAGTGCCTGGCCGCGTTCGGCGAGCGTGCGCTCGATGCCGTTGAGGCTGGCCTCGAATTCGGAATTGAGGGTGCGCGCGGCACCGCCGAGCAGTGACACCATGCCGGTGGTGCGATCGTCCAGCAGATCGGTCAAGGACCGCGTCAGGCCGTCCGTGGTGTCCGTCAGCTTGGCAATGCGGGTGTCGAGCAGGCTGGCGAAGGCCTCGCCCGAGGTCGACAGCCGGTCGGTGATCGAATCGAGCCGGCCTTCCACCGAATCGAAGATCGACATCGAGCTTTCGTTGATGCGGTCGATGAGCGTGTCGCCGGAATTGGTGATCGTCATCGACAATTTGGTCGATGCATTGAGGATCGAGTCGCGGATGATGTCGGAGGCGGCGCCGATCTCGTCCTTCAGCGTCTCATGCGCGCCGGTGATCGAGGCGCGGACGCGCTCGGCATGGGTGACGACGGCTTCGCGCTCGCTGCCGAGCCCGTCGACCAGCGAACGGATGCGGGATTCATTCTCGGAATAGGAGCGTTCGATCTGGTTGACTTCGCTGTGGACAAGCGTTTCCAGTTCGACGGCGCGGGCAAGTGTGCGTTCGATGCCTTCGCCCATGGCCGCGACCTCGCGACGAACGGCCTGGCCGATCATCATGACGCGATCCTGGGCAAGGTTTTCCGGCTCGGTCAGGCGGAAAGCCACTTCGGTCATCGACTGTGCGGCGATGCGCATTTCCTGGGCGCGGCGAATCATGGCGGCGAAGGCCCAGAACAGAATGACGGGCACGATGGCCGCGACGGCGAGGCCGATCAGCTCCGGACGGGCAAGGAACTGGTCGAGCGTACGGATTCTCCAGATGCTCGGTCCGAAAAGCAGATTGGCCAAACCGCCGGCGCCGGCGAACCAGGCGAGCGAAACGAAGGCGACGACCCAGTAAATGGTGTTCGAGGCACGCCTGTTGAGGCTGTGCAGAAGCGTCTTGTAGTCCTTCTGGCGATCGTCATTGGCCGGCGCGAAACCCGCGGGCTGGGCGCCATTGCGCGGTTCCACGGGGCGCAATTCGGCAGGCTTGGCCTTGGGCGCGGGTTTCGCGGCGTGGTTCTGATTGACCACGGGCTCCGGGTTTTGTTCCGGCTTATGATTGCGTCCCTCGCGCGCCAGCTCGTCGGCCGCCTGGGATATCTGAGCTTCCAGATCCTCCATCGAAGCCGCGATGTCGAGGTCGCCGCTGCCGATCTCGTTGCTGAGGTCGAGATCGAGCGCCTTTTCCAGTTCCCTGGCCACGTCGCTGTCGAGAGTTCTCGTCGTCGTTGGTTTCTTTGCCATGCCTTCGCTACCCTGTACTAGCTGCCGCGGGCTTATAATTCTGTTTGTCTTGCCCCGCGCAGGAGGCTGAAAATGGACCCCTCGTATCGTAATGACACAGGGGGGTAAAGAAAACATGCATTCCGCGGGATACGTAAAACTTTAAATATAAGGTTAACGGAACTGTGATTTGGGCGCCGCTTTGGCAACATTTTTCCCGGCCATTCATTAACCCGTTGTCCATTGGATTCGCCTAGGTTTTTGGGCGAATCGAAGAAACGGAGTTCGAGTTTATGCGTGGCGAAAGCGGCATTGCCTTCTCAATGCCCGGGGGCGACGTATCCGGACCAAGGCGGTCACGGCCGGTCGATTTGGCACACCTTGCCCGCCAGACGATGGGTGACCGCAGCCTTGAGCAAGAGGTGCTGGCGCTGTTTGTACAGCAGGCGCTGTCCGTGCGCGACAGAATAGTCGACGCCGACATCAAGGACCGGCTTCTGCTCGCCCATGGATTAAAGGGTTCGGCACGGGGCGTGGGCGCCTTTGCCATTGCCGATTGCGCCACCGAGATCGAGCGCCGGCCGGAAGACGGCCAGACGCTCAAGCGGCTTGGCACGCTGATCGACGAAGTGCGCGATTTCATCGCCGCCATCAACCGCTGAATCCGCGCCGAACCCGATTTGCGGAAAAACGTCATCGGGCGGCGCTTTCATGCGGCAGTTGACTTGTCAGCCGGAGTGATTATCTCGGCTGGAACTCCCTTCAGGTGACAAATGACCAAGCTGACTTTCATTGCCCATGACGGCACGCATTTCGACATGGACGCCGAGAACGGCTCTACGGTCATGGAGAACGCGATCCGCAACGCCGTGCCCGGGATCGAAGCCGAATGCGGCGGTGCCTGCGCCTGTGCCACCTGTCACGTTTATGTCGACGAAGCCTGGACGGCTGAAGTCGGCGAGCCGGAAGCGATGGAAGAGGACATGCTGGACTTCGCCTACGACGTCCAGCCCAACTCGCGCCTGTCATGCCAGATCAAGGTCCGCGATGCGCTTGACGGCCTGGTTGTCCGCGTGCCCGCTCGCCAGGGATAAGCGGTATCTTTGCCAACTGATTTTTCCCGCTGTGGCTTGGCAGCGGAGCGATGGTCATGCAGTGTCCTGCTGTTTCACTACAGCGCCGAGCGTCATCTTGGACGCGCAAAGGACGCTGTAGCACTTTTATTTGCGCATGATCCTTTCCGAAAATCGATCCGATTTTCGGGGTCATGCGCTGCGAGGCACAGGCATGACCGAAACCACCAGGACAGACGTGCTTATTGTCGGGGCAGGGCCGGTCGGCCTGTTTGCCGTGTTCGAGCTCGGCTTGTTCGACATGAAGTGCCACCTGATCGACATTCTCGATCGGCCGGGCGGCCAGTGCGCGGAGCTCTATCCGGAAAAGCCGATCTACGACATTCCAGGCTGGCCTTCGATCTCGGCGCAGGGGCTGGTCGACAAATTGCTCGAGCAGATCGCGCCGTTCAAGCCTGATTTCAGCTACAACCGAATGGTTTCCAGCCTGGAAAAACTGGGGGACGGCAGTTTTCGCGTCACCACCGACGAAAATGAGGTGTTCGAGGCCAAGGTGGTGGTGATTGCCGCCGGCGGCGGCTCCTTCCAGCCCAAGCGTCCGCCGATCCCCGGCATAGAGCCCTATGAAGGCAAGAGTGTCTTCTATTCGGTGCGCCGGATGGAGGATTTTCGCGGCCATGACCTCGTTATCGTCGGCGGCGGCGACTCGGCACTCGACTGGACGCTGAACCTGCAGCCGGTGGCAAAGAGCGTGACGCTGGTGCACCGGCGGCCCGAGTTCCGTGCCGCCCCCGACAGCGTCAACAAGATGTATGCCATGCAGGAGATGAGGCAACTCGAATTCCAGGTCGGGCAGGTGACCGGATTGACCGGTGCCGACGGCCAACTGTCATCGGCCACCATCAAGGGACCGGACGGCGACGTCGAGGTGCCTTGCACGCGCATGCTGCCGTTCTTCGGCCTGACCATGAAGCTCGGACCGATCGCGGAGTGGGGCCTCAACCTTCACGAGAACCTTATTCCGGTCGATACCGAGAAGTTCCAGACATCGGTGCCTGGTATCTTCGCGGTCGGCGACATCAACTGGTATCCGGGCAAGCTGAAGCTGATCCTGTCGGGCTTCCACGAAGTGGCGCTGATGGCGCAGGCCGCCAAGCGCATCATCAGCCCCGGCGAGCGCATCGTTTTCCAGTACACGACCTCCTCGACCAGCCTGCAGAAGAAGCTCGGCGTCTCCGGCTGAAGCTTACTCGGCGAGGATGGGCGCCGCATTGTCGGCGTAACCGCGAAGCTCCTTTTCGGGCATCAGCGTCAGCGTGATCAGCCCCAGCAGCAATGTAGCGGCGGCGACGGCAAAGATCATCACGAACGGCTCGACCGTCGCGCTATGGCCCACGATCCGCACGCCTTCACCGGCAAGCGGCAGGCCGTAGCCCAGAGCGACCGCGCCGAGCATCGCGACACCAAGCGCACTGCCAAGCGAACGCAGGAATGTCAGCACGCCCGTCGCGACGCCGAGATGCACGCGATCGACGGCGTTCTGGACCGACACGGTGGTGACCGGAAACGTCGTTCCGGTTCCAAACCCGATGCAGATCGTCAAGACCTCTACCTCCAGCAGCGTTGCATATCCTGCGACGACGGCCAGCAGGCAGAGGCACAGCATGCTGAAGACGACGCCCACCATCGCAATGCGCTTGTAGTGGGTGAAATGCGGTATCATACGCCCGCTGAATGCCGCGCCGCCGACCGTCCCCAGCAGAAGCCCAAGCATCGCGATGCCCGACTCTGCTGCTGACAGGCCGAGCACCGCCTGAAGATAGACGGGCAGGTACACAGCCATGCCGACGCTTGCGGCCTGAAGCAGGAACATCGAAAGCGTGCCCGCCAGAACGATTGGATTGCCAAGCACTTCGAGTGAGATGAGCGGCTCGGCGGCTCGCATAAGCCGCAAGGCAAAAGCGCCCCAGAAAATCGCCGAACCGCCGAGAACGCCGATGACTTCAAGCGAAATCCAGGGATAGGCGCTGCCGCCCCAGTTCAATGCGAGCAGCAGCAGCGCCGTGGCAATGATCAGAAGCAACGCGCCCAGGCCGTCGATACGATGGCGCTTTGCGGCAACGGGCAGTTTCTTGAGCGGTTTGTTGATGATCGCCATCGCAAGAAGTCCAAGCGGAATGTTGATCCAGAAGATCAGTGACCAGTGCAGGTGCTCGGCGAAAGTGCCGCCGAGCAACGGACCGGCAACGCTGGCGACAGCCCATGTGCCGGAGAACCAGGCGGCATAGCGTGCCCGCTCGCGCGGCGGAACGAGATCGCCGACGACGGTCTGCGTCAAAGCGAACAAGCCGCCGCCACCGGCGCCCTGGATCGCCCGCCCGACAACCAGCACAAACATGTTGGGAGCCATCGCACTGACCAGCGATCCCGCCAAAAAGATCAGGATCGCGGCATAGACGGTTGGCCGGCGGCCGTAGACATCGGAAATCTTGCCGTAGAGCGGGGCCACGGCGGTAGCGGTCAGGAGATAACCGGTGACGATCCATGGCAGATAGTGTGCGTTTCCGAGCGCATGCCCGATGGTCGGCATGGCCGGCGCGACAATGGTCTGGTCGAGTGCCGCCAACAGCATCGACAACAGCACGCCGCCGATGATGGCGTTCTTTTCGCTCTCTGTTATCGGCGTGCCGGTTTCCGCCATCGTTTTGTTATCGACAGCCTGGTCCATGATCGTTCATCCAAAAGCTTGCGATTTGACCGGCGCTGTTCAGCCGTTCCGGTTTCTTGACCGTTTGGATCGCATTGGTGTTTTAAGCTCGCGTCTGGCGAGCCTGATATATGTCGTCCCATATAGGCCGGTTTCGACAGGGGCTCGAAAGTTTTTCGAATCTGGCACTACGCTTCGGCGAATTTGGCTTTCAGTTCGGGTGCGTTCAGGCCGGCGGCAGTCGGCCGTTGCCGATGCGCTCCATGCGGTAGCGCAGCAGCCGCAGGATGCGGCTTTCGAAATTGACGCTTTCGACGCGGTCGAACTGAAGCTGGGCGCGGTCGTGCCTGGCCAGAACAGCCGCGGTGATCGCGGCCGCCTTGGCCTTGGCGGCGTCGCAGTTCTTTTGCGGGTAGGTGGCCTTCAAGGCTTCTTCGAGTTCGCCGCCATGGTTCTTGGCGATTTCGACATGGCGCTCCTCATGGCGCTTGATGTCGGCGGACAGCGTATCCCAGAACAGCCTGACATCGGCATCGGCCTTGCGCGGGCGGCGCCACTCCGGAAGGATCACCTTCACCTTGACGGTCACCACCGCGTCGGCGATCCGGCAGGCACTCGGTGTCTGCGCATAGCTGATGCGGGTGGTGAAAGCCATTTGCGTGGCGCCCGGGTGCCGCGTGCCGGTGCTTTTCACCTCCGGCCCGCGTTTGGAGAGTTGTGCCTCGATGTCGTCGAGCGTGCTGCCGCCGATGGCGAAATAGCTGTACGTCTTGACGAGATTGGCGGCAGCCGCCGGAAGCGGGGTCATGGCGAGCAGCAGCGCGCAAGCCAAGGATTGTTTCACGCCCAAGGACGGTTTTTTCATGCCAAGCATGGATCGTTTCATCATGTTGCCTCTTCGACCACCTTGCTTTACGGCCGTTGCCGGCGCAATGAAATTGATCCGCCAGGGATCACACATGATTGATGAACTCCATGGTCGATGAGCAATGACGGCCAGGCGATGGCAGTTGGCGCATGGGCGCCATCTCGACCTTGGCGGCAAGGCCGTGGTCGTCGGCATCCTCAATGTCACGCCCGATAGCTTTTCCGATGGCGGCCAGTTCGACGCCCCTGAAAGGGCGCTGGCCCAGGCGCGCCGCATGATCGGGGAAGGCGCACGGGTCGTCGATGTCGGCGGAGAATCGACGCGCCCAGGTGCCGCCGCGGTATCGGCCAGCCAGGAACAGGACCGCATCCTGCCTGTGATCGAAGCGCTGGCGGGCGTGAGCGAGGTGCTGATTTCGGTCGACACCTATCGCGCCGACACGGCGCGGCTGGCGGTTGCCGCCGGCGCGCATATCGTCAACGATGTCTGGGGTTTGCAGCGCGAGCCCGATATTGCGCGTGTCGCCGCCGACACCGGCGCCGGGCTTGTCATCATGCATACCGGGCGGGATCGCCAGAAGCTCCCGGATGCGGTTGCCGATCAACTGACGTTCCTGCGAAAGTCGCTGGAAATCGCCCGCCAGAACGGCATCGCCGACGATCGTATCGTGCTCGATCCCGGTTTCGGATTCGCCAAGGAGACGGCGGAGGAAAATCTCGACCTGATGGCACGCTTTTCGGAATTGCATGCACTCGGCTTGCCGCTGATGGTCGGTACGTCGCGAAAACGCTTCATCGGCACGGTCACCGGCCGTGATGCCGCCGACAGAGGGGTCGGAACAGCGGCGACCAGCGTTATATTGAGGCTCCAGGGCGCCGATCTGTTTCGCGTCCACGATGTCGCATTCAACGTGGACGCTTTGGCGCTTGCGGATGCTATGCTGGCGCGTCAGACGGACCGGGCGAGAAACTGAGCGATGTATGTCATCCGCATGAAGAACTGCGCTTTCTTTGCCCGGCACGGCGTGCTGGACGAGGAGGAAAGGCTCGGCCAGCGCTTCTATGTCGATGCCGTTCTCACCGTCGATCCGGGCCGGGCGCTTGCCGAGGATTCCATCGAGGATACGGTCCATTACGGCATTGCATTCACCGTCATTGAAAAGATCATCACCGGGCAGCGCCGTTTTCTGATCGAGTCGCTGGCGCTCGAAGTGGCCCGTGCGCTGACGGCGCGTTTTCCGCAGATAAAGAAAGCCGAGATCACGGTGCGCAAGCCGAACGCACCGGTGCCCGGCGTGCTCGATTATGTCGAGGTGACCGTTGTCTGGCCCGAATAGTACCGTTTATCTCAGCCTTGGCGGCAATCTTGGCGATCCGGCGAAATCCATGGGCGCGGCGCTGCGAATGCTGGATGCCGACGCGGATACGCGCGTCACCGGCGTCTCGTCGCTTTATCGCACGCCGCCCTGGGGCAAGCTCGATCAGCCGGATTTTCTCAATGCGGCCGCCGAGATTTCCACCGTGCTTGCACCGCGTGCCTTGCTCGACCTCTGCCTCGATGCGGAGCGCAAGCTGAAGCGGGTGCGCGAGGAGCGCTGGGGGCCGCGGCTGATCGACATCGACATTCTGGTGTTCGGCGACCGCGTCATCCACGAGACCGGGCTGGAGGTGCCGCATCCGCGCATGCTGGAGCGCGCCTTCGTGCTGGCGCCGCTGGCCGAGATCGCGCCCAGCCTGGTTGTCAGCGGCCGCAGCATCACCGACCGCCTGGTCGCCGTCGATACTTCAGGCATCGAGCGATTGTCGTCCGGCCGGGATTGGTGGCTGGCCTGAGGTCCGGACGAGGCAGTAGCCGGATCTTCAGCCAGAGAAGCCGCCACCATCCAGGAACGCCTGCTCCTGCACCGTGGTTTCGCGGCCAAGCATCTTGTTTCGATGCGGAAAACGGCCGAAATGCTGAATGATATCGCGGTGTTCGACAGCGTATTTCAGGTAGGGCTCGGCCCTGGCCTGCGTCAGCTCGACCGAAATGTCCTGGTCGGCCAGCAGTTCCGAATGCTCGTACGGCAGGTAGAGGAAAACGCGGAGTTCTTCCTCGAGTGCCAGGTCATGGCCGGCCGCGACCGCCCTCTCTGCGAAATATCTGGCGAGCGGATCGGTCGCGTACATATGGCCGGTGCCGCGAAAACAGTTCCGCGGAAACTGATCGAGCAGGATCATCAGCGCCAGCGCGCCTTCGGCATGTTCCAGCCAGTCGTCGCATTCACGCCGAGCGGCGGCATAGTGCAGGCCGAGAAAGCGGTCGCGGAACTCGGCATCGAATGCTTCGTTCTTCTCGAACCAGGCATCCTCGCCGGCATCGCGCCAGAATTTGGTGACCGATAGGGCCCGGCTGTCCAATTCCATGCATAGTTCCTTGCTCAATCGGCGGGTTCGGACTTGTGCAGCACACCCGCGGTTTCTTCATTGAGTGCCTGACCAGGCCGGCGCGGCGTGGAGAGCGGTGTCGGAATCGGCGTGCCGATATTGCCTCTCAGGAAGCGCTGTCCGGCGCGAATGCCTTCGGCAAGCTGGGTTTCGAAGCGATCGGTGTCGCGGCGCCTGACGTCTTCGATCGTTTCAGCCACGTCTTCGGGGTCGACGCCCAGCGATTCCAGTGCCGAGCCACCGAAAACAAGTGCGGATTCGAAGGTTTCGCGCAGTTGGTAGTCGACGCCGGCACGAATGAGCTGCAGCGCCGTTCCACGGTCGAATGCGCGGGCCAGCACTGTGAGCAGTGGGAATTCGGCCTTGATCAGCTGGGCGATGCGAACACCCACATCGGCCTTGTCGACGCAGATCAGCACGGCACGCGCCCGGCCGGCACCGGCGGCATGCAGGATGTCCAGTCGCGTGCCGTCGCCATAGTAGACCTTGAAGCCGAAATCGGCCGCCGCCTGGATCATTTCGACATCATTGTCGATGATCGAGACGTCGATGCCGCGCAGCAGCAGCGGCTGGCTCGCGATCTGGCCGAAGCGGCCGAAGCCGATGACCAGCACGCTGCCGGTCAGGCCATCGGCGACATCGACGCCGTCGAGCGACTGCTCGTCGCGCGGCGTCAGATAGCGCAAGGCGATGATCGCCAGCGGCGTCAGCACCATGGAGATGATGACGATCGCCGTCAGCGTCGCGTTGGCGTTGCCGTCGATGATGCCGACCGCCGCGGCCGCCGAGTAGAGGACAAAGGCGAATTCGCCGCCTTGTGCCATGAAGACCGCGCGCTCCAGGGCTTCGCGGTGGCCTGATTTCAGGATGCGGGCGACGATGTAGATGCCGAACGCCTTCATCACCATGTAGGCGACGACATAAAGGGCGATCAGCCGCCAGTTCGCCGCGACCACATGCAGGTCGAGCGACATGCCCACCGCGAGAAAGAACAGACCGAGCAGGATGCCGCGGAAGGGTTCGATGTCAGCTTCGAGCTGATGGCGGAAGGTCGATTCGGACAAAAGCACGCCGGCCAGGAAGGCACCCATCGCCATCGACAGGCCGCTGAGCTGCATGGCGAGGGCGGATCCGAGAACGACCAGGAGCGCTGCCGCCGTCATCACCTCGCGGGCACGGGCATCCGCCAGGATGCGGAAGAACGGATTGAGCAGATAGCGGCCTGCCACCACCAGGCCGACGATCGCGGCGAGCCCGATGCCGACCTCGGTCAGCCGCTCCGACAGGCTGGTGTCGGCCCCACCGGGCGCCAGGAACGCGATCAGGGCCAGCAGCGGTACGATGGCTAGGTCTTCAAACAGCAGGACCGATACGATGCGCTGGCCTTTCGGGGCGGCGATTTCACCGCGTTCCTCGAGAAGTTGCATGACGATCGCTGTCGAAGTCAGCACGAAGCCGGCGCCGGCGACGAAGGATTGTGCGATCGGAAACCCTCCAGCCATGCCGACACCGGTCAGCAGCAGCGCGCAGACGCCGACCTGCAGCGCGCCGAGGCCGAATATCTCACGGCGCAGGCCCCAGAGCCGCGATGGCTGCATTTCCAGCCCGATGATGAACAGGAACATCACAACGCCGAGTTCGGCGACATGAAGAATGGCTTCCGATTCGGAAAAGACGCCGAGGCCGAACGGGCCGATCACCACGCCGGCGGCCAGATAGCCGAGAATCGAGCCGAGGCCCATGCGCTTGAAGATGGGGACGGCGACGACGCCGGCAGCAAGCAGCGCCACCACCTGAACCAGATCACTGCCCGATGCTTCCGCCGCCATGCCTCTTGTCCCTGTGTCTCGCAGCACTCCTTGCATGCAGTTGGAGCGGGAGGCAAGGCGAGAAATCTGCCGGGAAAGGTAGGGTGCCGTTGCAGCGATTCCCCTGGTGGAACAACGGTCCCCGCTTGCCTGTCGGACGTTCGGCATCTATATCTCGTATATGCCTGACTATTCGTCCCGGCCGTCTTCGACGCCACATATCCCGATGGATGCGCTCAGCGAAGTTTTACAAGACTTTCGCTTGAGTGGTGTCAACTATGGTCGCTGCGAGCTCCGGCACCCATGGAGCATAGACTTTCCGCAACAACAGCTGCTTCGGTTTCACTTTGTCGGCCAGGGCCCGTGCTGGATTCATACTGAATCGCAAGGCTGGCAGGAGTTGCGCGATGGCGATCTGGTGCTGCTGCCGCAAGGCATCGCCCATCGGCTGGCCAGCGCGCCGGACGTTGCAGGGGACTCGCTCGAAGGTTGCCAGGTGATCAAGTTGGGGGGCAACGTCTGCGAAGTGGTACGGCAAGGAACGGGAGCGACGAGCACCCTTTTCTGCGGCTCCATGGCCTTGGACTCCTATGCGCTCAACCCATTGATCACGTTGATGCCGCCTGTCATCAAGGGTTGCGACGTGGCCGGCAATGACCCGGTCGTCGGTCCTTTGCTGGCGGCCATGACGGTGGAGGCCTCGCAACCGCAGATGGGCAGCGCCACGATTCTGTCGCGTATGGCCGACTTGCTAACGGCCCGGCTCATACGCTGCTGGGTCAATTGCAACGGAGCCTCGACCACCGGTTGGCTCGCAGCCATCCGCGACCCCCATATAGGCCGCGCTTTGGCGGCCATGCACCGCGACCCCGGCCACAACTGGACGCTGGGAAGCCTGGCCGGCGTGGCAGGCCAATCGCGTTCGATTTTCGCCGAGCGTTTCAGTGCGGTATTGGGAGAGGGTGCCGCACACTATCTCGCCCGCCTGCGTATGCAGCTTGCCCGCGAATTGCTGGGCCAAAACGGCTTGTCGGTTGCCGAAGTCGCTACCCGTTTGGGCTATGATTCCGAGGCATCCTTCGCGCGAGCGTTCAAGCGCATCACCAATGTCTCGCCGGGCGTTGTGCGTCGCACAATTCCCGGACGAACGGACATGAATTTCGGATTCTAAGATACATATCATCCGAGCGGACTCGCCTATTTAAGACCTCCAAACTTTGGAGATCTTTCCGTGACTGACACAACATTACAGCTTGAAGACGCGGCGATTGGCCTTGATGCCGATGCACCAGCCGCGTGGAGCGCAGCCACTTGGTTCGCGGTCATTTCATTGGCGGCCACCAGCTTTGCCCTGGTGTCTGCCGAATTCCTGCCCGCAGGTCTGCTGACGCCAATGGCACGCGATCTCGGCATCAGCGAGGGGACGGCCGGCCAGGTCGTCACCGCCACCGCTTCCGTCGGCGCCGTGACGGCCATGTTGAGCAATGTTCTCATCGGCCGCTTGAACCGCAAGGCGGTGCTGGTTGGTCTCAGCGCCCTTGCGGTCGGTTCCAATATCCTGGCGGCGCTGGCGACCGATTTCTGGCTGTTGCTGTTGGGCCGGGCCGGACTGGGCATCGCTCTCAGCGCTTTCTGGGCACTTTCGGTCGCCGTCGTGGCGAGGCTGGTTGGCGCCAATGCGACAGGTCGGGGCATGGCGATCGTCACCCTCGGCGTCTCGCTTGCCACCATTGCCGCACCGTCGATGGGCGCGCTGATCAGTGACTGGATAGGGTGGCGCAGTGCCATGGCCATGACGGCGGGGCTGGCCGCGCTTGCCATGCTGCTGCAGTTTCTCAGCCTGCCGACCTTGCCTGCAACGGCAAGCAACAGCCTTGCAGATGTATTTCGGCTGACCCGGCGGCGCGGCATCCAACTCGGCATGTTGGCTATTGTTTTGCTGATGACGGGGCATTTTGCCGGCTCGGTCTATGTGCGTCCCTTCCTCGAACAGGTGACACTCCTTACAACCGGACCGATTGCCCTGGCTCTGCTCGGGTTTGGCATCGCTGCCGTGATCGGTAATGTTGCCGGCGGCCGCATGGCCGACACCAACATCCACATGGCCCTCGCAGTCACCGCAGCGTTGATGGCGGTTGCGGCACTTACTTTGGTGCTTTGGGGCTCGCATATCGGCGTTGCCTTCGGCTTCGTTACGCTGTGGGGTTTCGCCTTTGGCATGGCGCCGGTGGTGCTGCCGACCAATATGTCGCGCGCGGCGCCTGATGCGCTGGAGGCAGCGGGCAGCCTGATGGTCACCTCTTTCCAAATTGCCATCACCATCGGCGCGGTTGTCGGCGGCTATGTCGTGGACACCTATGGCGCGACTGGGCCTTTGACTCTGACTGCTATCCTTGCCGCATCGACCGCCGTCTTGGCGCTGCTGCAGCCGCGCAGCTGAACTTTGCTGCCGCTGATAAAATAGCCTGAATCCGGGCCGCCGCCGATGTTGCAGGCGCGATACACAAGTTGAGGCCGGGAACACGTTGCATCTTGCCGCAATCGAAGGCTAAGGACGCTCGGCTTCGGCCATTGGAGGGTGATCGACGATCAAGTCGCGCCCTTTTTGAGGAGATGACTGACATGAAGAAGTTTTTGTTTGTTGCCGTCGGCCTGGCGGTGCTTGCCGGTTCGGCTTGCTCGAAGGCGCCTGAGTGCACGGCGGAGATCGCGACCAAGAAGGCGCAGGACATGGCTGCAGCACTTCAGGAAGCGATTACCAAGGACCCGTCCAAAGCGGCTGATCTGACGGCCAAGGTCCAGGCGGTGACAACCAAGTATCAGGGCGCTACGACATTGGCCGACTCCTGCAAGGCCTATGACGAACTGACGGCCACGATCAAAGGCTAACGCCCTGATTCGATTGGATCAAACGAGGCGGCGACCGGGTGGCGGCCGCCTTTTCTTTTGAATTGTTCAGTTCGGCGCGATGGAGCCGACTTCGACCGCGTCGACGCGCTTCAGGCTCATGCCGATCACCGGCACCAGCTGGTCGTCGACGCGCACGGCAATAGTCACCGTCATCGAATTGTCGTCAGGGATGCGAGCCTGCATGACGCCGCGCAGCTGGTTGCGGTTGATGGTAAAGACCACTTTGCGGGCATCGACGACGTTGCCGCCGATGATGTCGAGGCCGGAACCGGTCGCGCCACCCATGAAGCTGCCCTTGTAGCCCTCACGGCCCTTGCGCTCGATCTTGGCCGACATCGGTTGGGTGAACATGCCGACCCGACAGCCGCCGTCGAGCGACATGCCGACCTTGCCGTCGGGCGTCGAGCCGGTGAAGCTGCAGTTGAACTTCGTGCCTTTGTATTTGCCGGCGACGATTTCGCCGGGACCGATCCACTTGCCTTCGGCGGACTGGAAGAACTGCTTGTCCGGCTCCGCCGCAGAGGCCACTCCGGCAATGCCGACGACTGCCGTAATCACCGTTGCCAAGGGCAGGACGCTGGATAGAATTACGCTTTTCATCGACGACACCCGGCAACAAAGATGCTGTTTGGAACCCGTCTGACCATGAACAAGATTGGTTAATGCTTCGTCACCGCGGGGCCGCCGCAAAGCAGTCCGGTAACAATTCCGAAGATCCAGACACTTCAGCCCGGCTCACTTGCCGGATGGGTCGTTTCACCGTCTTTCCTGGTTGCGAACGATGTCAGCGCCGAGAGGAAGTCGCCCAATCCGGGACGCTTGGCGGCGCTGAAGGGCAGGGGTCGCGCCGTCTCCATCGCGGCAATGCCGATGCGTGCCGTCATCATGCCGTTGACGACGCCCTCGCCAAGCTTGGCCGAAAGGCGCGCGGCCAGGCCGTGGCCGACGATCTGCTGGACGAAACTGTCGCCGATCGCGATCGAGCCGGTAACCGCCAGATGCGCCAGCACGCTGCGCGCCAGGCGGAAGAAACCCAGCGTTCCCGGCCGTCCGCCATAGAGTTCTGACAGGCGGCGAATAAGCCGCCCGGCCTCGAACACGACATAGGCGACATCGACCAGTGCGCGTGGACTGACCGCCGTCACCAGCGAAACGCGTTTGGCGGCTTCGAGAATCATCACCTTCGCCCTGGCATCGAGTGGTCCGAGAATTTCAGCCTCGGCCAGGCGCACGAGATTGCCGCCGTCGATGATTTCGCCGCGCAGTTCGGCCAGCGCGCGCCGGCCGGCCGCGGTTTCGGGTTTGGCCGCGACAAAGGCCGACAATTCGTCGACGACCGATCGTGCAGCCTTGGGATCGTCGCGGGCGATCGCGTCGAGCGCACGCTTCTGCAGTTTTTCGACCTCGGCAAGGCGGGCGATCGCCAGGAACTCGCGAATCAGGATCACCATAAGCGCCAGCACGGCGATGGCAGCCATGCCCGCGGCCAGCCAGCCCAGCCATTCGGCGCGCGCGAAGAGGTCGCGTATGAGCTGGTCGGTCCACAGGCCGACAGCTAGCGAAACCAGCACGCCAAAGGCGCCGAAGAAGATGCTGCCGAGCAGTGAGCGTTTTCTGGGGGCGATCGCCGGCGGCGGCTCCGCGGCAATGATGTCAGGCTCGTCGAAGACATCGACTTCCGCCGGGATGACCATCGCGACATCGGCCTTCATCGCGCGGGGTTTGCGCTGGGCATCGGCCTGGGCACGGCGCGCCTGCGGCGCCTCTTGCCTTGGTTCGGCTTCCGGCTCGATGCGGAACGCTGCCGGCTTGCGGGGCGCAGTCATGCCAGATGATCTCCGATCAGGAACTGCAAGGCACGGTCGAGCCTGATATGCGGCAGCGACAGGGTGATACCTTCGGCCGTGCGTTCTAGCTTTGGGGGACGGAAACGGACGAAGCGGATTGCAGGGTCCGCGGCATCCTGCTTGTGATCGGCTCCCGAAAGATCAAAAACCGCATCAATTTTCTCCGGTAAATCACCGGGAAATATGGCTGTTTCAGTCTTTCCATCGAAGGTTGCGCCATTGATCTTCTCGCCGGCGATCGGCGTGCCGATAATGACTGGCAACGTCTCTCGGCCTTGCTTGACGGCGCCTTCGCGCGTCGCGCGCACCGCCGCCATGGCGACCACATCGACATCGGCGCCGGTGAAATTCGCCCGTGCCACGGCGCGGTCGGCAAGCCGCCGCACGATCGCCTGCAGCCGGTCATGGCTTTCGTGATGCAGATGGTCGGCCTTGGTCGCGGCAACCAGGATGCGGTCGATGCGCCGCGAGAACAGATCGGTGAGGAAGCTGCCCCGGCCGGGTCGGAAACAGCTGAGGATCTCGGTTACCGCGCGTTCCAGGTCGGCCATGGCGCCGGGGCCGGCGTTCAGCGCCTGCATGGCGTCGATCAGCACGATCTGGCGATCGAGGCGGGTGATGTGTTCGCGGAAGAAGGGTTTGACGACATGCGTCTTGTAGGCCTCATAGCGCCTGTCCATCATGGCGTGCAGCGACCCCGGGCGCGGACGCCTGTCGCCGATCCCGGCCAAGGGCGCGAAGGTCAGTGCCGGCGAGCCTTCGAGATCGCCCGGCATCAGGAAACGGCCGGGCGGCAAGGTCGAAAGCGCCCGCTCGTCGAGCTTGCAGGCCTTCAGATAGGCGGCGAAGCTTTCGGCCAGGCGGCGCGCCGTCATCTCGTCGGCGTCGGCGTTCGGATCGATCCCGGACGACAACGCCCGCCAGCCCTGCGAAAGGTCCTCGCGCACCGGCAGAACGGCCATTTCAAAGGCTTCGTGCGAAAAATCGGCAAAGGATTTGCCGAGCAGCGGCAGATCGAGCAGCCATTCGCCGGGATAGTCGACGATATCGACCGACAATCTGCCGGAGGAAAACATGCGGCTCCAGCCGGAAGCCGATTCATATTCGATGGTCAGCCGCAGTTCCGAAATGGCGCGCGTCGAATCGGGCCAGGCACGATCGTTGACCAGGGCGGCGATGTGGTCCTCGTACTGGAAACGCGGCACCGCGTCGTCCGGCTGCTGCTCGAGGAAGGCGCGGGCGATGCGCCCAGATTTCTGCGCCTCGAACAGCGGCAGGCGGCCGCCATGGATCAAATTGTGGACAAGGGCCGATATGAACACCGTTTTGCCGGCGCGGGACAATCCCGTCACGCCGAGGCGCAGCGATGGGGAAAAAAGCCCGGTGGCGCGGCCCGACAGCGTGTCGAGGGCAATCCTCGCCTCGTCGGTGAAGGTGGTCAGCGATGATGCCAAAATATGCTCTCTCGAACTTCGGTCCGTCCGATATAGGCTCTGCTACCAGGCTTTGAAATGGCTTCAGAGATCGGCCGGCGTCAGGAACGCTTCGAGATAGCCGGCGCCTTGGGCGGCGCTGGCAAGATCGCCGTCAAAGCGGACGACTGCCAGGCCCGCGGTCGGGAACCCATGGTTCAGCGTGACCCGCGCAGTCTCGTCGCCGTCGCCCGAAACTGCCATGGTGAGGTCTTCCATCATCGGGTTGTGGCCAATGACCAGCAATGAGCCTGATCCGCCATTGTCGCGGATAAGGTGGAGGTACCCGGCCGCGTCCGCGCTGTAGAGCGCGTCGAAGAACAGAACCCGGCCGGTGTCGGTCTGGCCGGCCAGGCCTTCCAGCGTCTCCTTGGCGCGCTTGGCATTGGAGCAGAGCGTCCGGTCCGGAACATAGAGGCGGGAGCGCATGGCGGCCCCCACCATTTCGGCATCGGCGCGGCCGGACGCATCGAGCGGGCGATCGAAATCCCGCATGCCGGGCAGTGCCCAGCCAGCCTTTGCATGTCGCAACAGATAAAGCCTGCTCACCCAACCTCCGAATGCCGAAGCGTCCCGGATTAGCCACGAGAACGGCGTTGCGCACAATGGCCCGTGCTCTTCAACACGGCGAATCACCCAATGCTGCTTGCTGCAAAGGTCTCTTGCGTATCGGCCCCCGGGGTCACGGCAATCTCGGAAAGCATGTGCCACCGGATCGAAAGTGTCTCGGCGAATTTTGTACCAAAGCGACCGTACGCGGCCGCAGAGACGCGTGACGGGTACTTTAACAATTGCGTGAGACAGCGGCCGATTGCGCTTGTGCAGGCGTCGGACGACGAATATATAGGCGCCAAAATTGGGGCAGTTTGGGTGAGTCGAATGAACGACATCGTTACCGCCGATTACGTACCCTCCGAAGACGAGCCGTTCATGAACGAGCGGCAGAAATCCTACTTCCGCTCAAAGCTCGTCACCTGGAAGAGTGACATATTGCGCGAAGCGCGCGAAACACTGGAAATCCTGCAGCAAGAGAACGCCAACCACCCCGATCTGGCCGATCGCGCCTCTTCGGAAACCGACCGTGCCATCGAACTCAGGGCCCGCGACCGTCAGCGCAAGCTCATTGCAAAGATCGACTCCGCCCTGCAGCGCATCGACGAAGGCACTTACGGCTATTGCGAAGAGACCGGCGAGCCGATCGCGCTGAAGCGGCTCGATGCACGTCCGATCGCGACATTGTCGATCGAAGCGCAGGAGCGGCATGAGCGCCGCGAAAAAGTCTATCGCGACGACTGAAGGTCAGGCCGGCGGCTCACGGCCGGCTGTCATCGAACGAACTCGATTCTGAAATGGCCGGTTTTCCGGCCATTTTTATTGGTGCGGCATCCACCGCTCAGGGCGGGCGAAGGCAGTAAACCCTTGATATTTGGCGCTTCGGACGAGGTGGTTCGGCAGTAGACCAGTAGACCGGCGACGATGTTTTCCGCGGGGATAGCGACCCGGCAGTTGCTCATCTCTTCTGACTGGAGAGTTCGCCGAGAAGCTTGGTCATCTCGTCGTCGAGCGACTGCGGCGCCGCCGGCTTGCCCACCGGGCCGCCCGAACGGGGCTGATCCAGCGACACTTCGAGTTCCCTCATCAGCGTGTCGTCGATGCTGTCCTGCACCGGCTGCGGTGGTGGCGGCGCGTGCCGGGCGGTGTTGGCGTTGGCGGAGCCGTAGGCAGGCAACGGCGTGACATTGGTCGGCTGATAGCTTTGCGTTGCCGGCTTCGGTGCAGGTGCCGGCGGCGCTGTTGTACGCGGGCGGGCGGGTGGCGTCGTGTTCACCGGCTGTGGAGCGGGAGCCTGTCTCGCCGGCGGCGGAGCGGGTTGCGGCGGACGCGGTCTTGCCGGGGCCGCGGCGGCCGGAACCGGCTGCAAGCCGCCATCTCCGGTCAATGCCGGCCGGCGTAGCGCCGAAAGTCGGATATCGCGCTCGACGACGACGTCGGTCGGGCCGCCGATCAGAAGCAGGTGCTCGATATCGTCACGGCGTATCAGCACCAGCCGGCGATGGCTGTCGACGGCGGTGGCATCCATGACGGCCAGTCGCGTCTTGCGGTTCCGGCCACCGGCGACGAAGGTTCCGAATGTCAGGTTGCGCACCAGCTTGATGATAACGAGAACGATAACCAGCAGGACAAGCGCTGCAAACGTCCACAACAATGCTGCGGCATAACCGGGACCTGCCACGCTATCGAGCCATTGCATTGGGTTCCCCTGATCGCCCTTGGAAGTGAAGAGACACTAGACCGTTGCAGCGGGCCACCGCAAGTTGCGTTTCACGCTGGTGAACAGCTAGAAAAACTCCGAAGCCTGGAAGACATCATTTTTATCCGACATTTGCCGCCCAGGCCTTTTCCGGACTAGGAGAATGTGATTCAACCCGCTAGGGGCGGGTGTCGGAACACCGGAATTCACGAGCAGGGGGCACATGGCCAAGGAAGCGCGCGGCGATTTCTATCCGGTACCGATCGTCGACCAGAATACGCGACCCGGCGCGGTCACCCGGCTTATCATTTTCATCGTCGTTCTGACGGGGGCGGCGATCGTCTTCGGGCTTTTCCGCGAGCGCCTCGGCGATCCTTTCCTGCTCGGCATGCTCGGCGTGCTGGCGATGATCGGCGTCGGCTTCCTGTTCGCGACGGCGATCGGCTTCGTGCAGGTCACGCCACGCTCGACAGGCGACGAACTGTCGAAATCCTTCGTCGATTCGATGTCGCAGGGGCTTCTCGTCACCGACACCAAGGGCCGCGTCGTCTACGCCAATCGCGCCTATGCGGATATGACCGGAGCATCGTCCGCTGCCGACCTGAAGACCGTCGAGGGATTGCTCTCGGATGTCCCCGAAGCCTCGGTGACGATCTATCGCCTGGCATCCGGCCTGCGCGACGGCCAGCCGGGCGACGGCGAGTTTAGGCTCGCACAGTCCATTCGGCCCGGTGCCGAGCCTGGCGCCCGCTGGTACCGGGCACGCGCCCGCGCCTTCAGCGTTCCAGGCCAGCGGCTGCCGATGCTGGCCTGGCAGCTTGCCGACATCTCGCAGGAGCGGGCCGAGCAGGAGCGCTTCTTCCTCGACCTGCAGAAGGCGATCGATCATCTCGACCACGCGCCGGCCGGCTTCTTTTCGGCCGACCAGGAGGGCCGCGTCACCTATATCAACGCCACGCTCGCCGAATGGCTGGGCATCGACCTCACCAGCTTCACGCCCGGCGCCGTGTCTCTGTCGGAGATCGTGGCTGGCGACGGCATGGCGCTGGTCCGCTCGGTCAAGGCCGACCCCGGCACCACACGCAACGCGGTGATAGATCTCGACCTGACGACCACGACGGGCGAAGCGCTGCCGGTGCGCTTCATGCACCGCGTTTCGGCCAGCCGCGAAGGATTGAACGGGCCGACACGCACGATCGTGCTCAACCGCACGCAAGGCGAGGATGCCTCTGCCGATTTGCGGGCTTCGGAAGTGCGCTTCACCCGCTTCTTCAACTCGACACCGATGGCGATCGCCGGCGTCGACCACAATGGGCGCATCCTGCGTACCAATGCGCCGTTCCTGTCGCTGTTTTCGTCTGTCGTCGATCGCGACGCCGTCGACCGTCGCGTAAGGCTCGACACGGTGATCCACGAACGCGACCGGCCGGCCTTCGCGGCTGCCTTCGAGAAAGCGCAGCAGCGGCAGGCCGACATCGAGCCGATCGACACGCTTTTGCCTGGCAACGACGAACGGCACATCCGCTTCTACGTCAACGCCGTCGCCGACGGCACCGGCGGCGAGGGGGCCGAGGAGTCGGCCATCGTCTACGCCGTCGAGACAACGGAGCAGAAAGCGCTCGAAGGGCAGATGGCGCAAAGCCAGAAGATGCAGGCGGTCGGCCAGCTTGCCGGCGGCATCGCGCATGATTTCAACAATGTGCTGACTGCCATCATCATGGCGTCCGACCTTTTGTTGACCAACCACCGCCCGTCGGACCCGTCCTTCCCCGACATCATGAACATCAAGCAGAACGCCAACCGGGCGGCTTCGCTGGTGCGGCAGCTTCTGGCCTTCTCGCGCAAGCAGACATTGCGACCGGAAGTGCTCAACCTGACCGACGTACTCGCCGATCTCAGGATGCTGCTCGCCCGCCTGGTCGGCAACGACATCAAGCTGAAGGTCGACCATGGCCGCGACCTGTGGCCGGTCAAGGTCGATATCGGGCAGTTCGAGCAGGTGGTGGTCAATCTTGCGGTCAACGCGCGCGACGCAATGCCGGCGGGCGGCGATCTCACCGTGCGCACCCGCAATGTGACCGCCGAGGAGTGCAAGGCCTTTTCCTACCGCGAACTCGCCCCGGCGGACTATGTCGTGGTCGAAGTCGAGGACACCGGCAGCGGCATCGCGCCCGACGTGCTGAAGAAGATTTTCGAGCCCTTCTTCACCACCAAGGAAGTCGGCAAGGGCACCGGCCTTGGTCTGTCGATGGTCTACGGCATCATCAAGCAGACCGGCGGCTTCATCTTCTGCGATTCCGAAGTCGGCAAAGGCTCGACTTTCCGCATTTTCCTGCCGCGTCACATCGCCGAAGCGAAAAAAGCAGGCGAGCCCGGCGATGCGCCGGCAGCGCCGGCAAAGGTCGCCGATCCGGCCAAGGATCTGTCGGGCTCGGCCACGGTGCTGCTCGTCGAGGACGAGGATGCCGTGCGCATGGGCGGCATGCGGGCGCTGACCTCGCGTGGCTACACCGTGCACGAGGCATCGTCGGGCGTCGAGGCGCTGGAAGTGTTCGAGGCGCTGGGCGGCAAGGTCGATATCGTCGTTTCCGACGTAGTCATGCCGGAAATGGACGGACCGACACTGCTTGGTGAATTGCGCAAGCGCCAGCCGGACATCAAGTTCGTCTTCGTGTCCGGCTACGCCGAGGACGCATTCGCCAGAAACCTCCCGGCGGATGCGCATTTCGGCTTTCTGCCCAAGCCGTTTTCGCTCAAGCAACTGGCGACGATCGTCAAGGACGTGCTGGAGTCTTAGAGCCTTTCCCATGTTCCTCCTTGCACAACGCCGTGACAACGCCATGATTGCGGGTGAAACGGCAGGAAGGCTTAGGGGAGCAACTTGTGACGCCGCACAACGAAGCGGACAAGGACGACTACGCCGACACGGTGTTGTTGCCGGGTGATCCGCAGCGTGCCGAGTGGATGGCGCAAACGTTCCTGGAAGCGCCGCGCTGCATCAATCGCCGCCGCGGCACGCTTGGCTTCACCGGGCTGTTTCGTGGCAAGTCCATCAGCATTCAGGCGACGGGCATCGGCGTTTCATCATTTCTGATCTATGCGCATGAACTGCTGGACCATTATGGCGCCCGGACCTTGATCCGCACCGGCACCTGCGGCAGCCTGACCGCAAAGGCAAAACTGCGCAGCCTTGTCATCTCACAATCGGCACAGGCGGAAAGCGCCCAGAGCGGCCAGGTTTTCGGCCTTTATGGACCCGCTGGCCCCGACCCGGCGCTCCTCGCATCGTCACTGGCCAAGGCGGTAGAATTCGGCATCGACCATCATGCCGGCCTGACGGTGTGCAGCGACATCTTCTATCACCCGGAAGGGCGCGCCCGTTTTGCCGTTGCGCGGGCGGAAGGAGCCCTGGCCGTGGATATGGAAACCAGCGCGCTCTATCGCATATCGGAGCATTTCGGAGCGCGTGCGCTGTCGATGTGTGTCGTGGTCGACAACATCGAGACCGGCGAACAGACCGACTATTCCGAGCGCCAGGAATTGTTCGCAGACATGAGCCGTCTGGCGCTCGCTGTCGCAGCAGAGAGCTAGAGTACGGGTCTACCGGGTCAGCCCCTTGCGTACGGCAGCGACATCGTCAGAGGAGACCGCCGGGGCGGCGTTGCCCCAGCTGGCGCGCACATAGGTCAGGACGTCGGCGACCTCCTGGTCCTTCAGGCGCCAGGCCAGGGAGGGCATGGCGGGCGTAGTCGGTGCATCAGCCGTGTGCACGGCCTGGCTGCCGGCAAGGACGAGCCGGGCCAATGTTTCGGAACTGCCCTGCGCGACGATCGAATTGCCGGCAAGGGAAGGGAAAAGCACGCCTGACCCGGCACCATCTCCACCATGGCAAGCCGAGCAATTGTCGCGATAGATTGCCTCGCCCGTTGCCATCCGTGTCGCGTCAGGCTTTGCCGGTTGGACGCTGTCGACATCCGAGCCCAGGCTCTTGAGGTAGACTGCAACCGCCTTGAGATCGGGATCGGTCATTTTCGACGTGGAGTTCTCGATGGCCTCCGCCATCGGACCTGATGCAATCGAATGCGCGTTGACGCCGGTCTTGAGGTATTGGACCAGATCCTCCTGAGACCATTTTCCAAGGCCCGATTGCGCGTTGTTGGTGATGTCGGGGGCAAACCAGCCTTGCAGGGAGGCACCTTGCAGGAACTCGCTGTCCTTGTCGGCGCCAAGGAAAGATTTGGGCGAGTGGCAGGTGCCGCAATGTCCTGCGCCCTGGACGATATAGGCGCCGCGATTCCACTCCGCCGACTTGGAGGAATCCGGCTGAAAGCTTGCCTCGGTAAAGTTGAGGACATTCCAGCCCAGCATCGCCAGCCGGATGTTCAACGGGAAGGGCAGCTGATTGGCCTCGACCTTATTCGATACCGGTTCAACCGTCGTCAGATAGGCCCACAGGTCGGAAATGTCCCGATCGTTCATCCTGGTATAGGCGGGGTAGGGCATTGCGGGGTAGAGCCGCACGCCATTGTGGCCGACGCCTGACTTCATCATGCTGCGGAAATCGGCTTCCGACCAATTGCCGATGCCCGTTTCGCCGTCGGGGGTTATGTTGGGCGGGACAAGCATGCCGAACGGCGTCTCGAGCGGCAGTCCGCCAGCCAGCGGTTTGCCCCCGGCCTGCGTATGACAGCCTGCGCAGTCGCCGAGCACGGCCTGATACTGTCCACGTATGATCTGGTCCGCCTGGTCGGCACTCCGTGCCGGGCCCGCGTTGAGGGCCGCGGCGCCGATGGCGAGCGTGAAAACGAGCTTGTTCATGCCTGCACCAGCGGTGCACCGGGATTGCGCAGATATTGATTGCGGATGGCATCGGCGGCGCGGAAAGCGAGCGCGCCGACGGTTCCTGTCGGGTTCTTGCCGGCATTCTGCGGGAAGGCCGACGCGCCGATGACGAAGACATTGGGGACGTCCCAGCTTTGGAGGAAGGTGTTGACCGCGCTCTTCTTCGGGTCCGTTCCCATGATGGCGCCGCCCGTATTGTGGGTGCTCTGGTAGGGGACGCTGTCCCAGCCCTTCTTGCGGCGGCCGACGGCGTACTGCTTGCCGCCGAGTGCCTTGGCGATTTCCTCCATCCGGTCGCAGACATAGTTCGACATGCGGATGTCATTGTCGGGAAAATCAAACGTCATGCGCATCAGCGGACGACCGAAACGGTCCTTGTAGGTCGGGTCGAGGTCGAGGTAGTTGTTGCGCGTCGCGTAACTGCTTCCCTGGGACGAGTAGCCAAGCGTGCTCCT
The DNA here is from genome assembly GCF_040321125.1 of Mesorhizobium sp. M0518. Lineage (NCBI taxonomy): Bacteria > Pseudomonadati > Pseudomonadota > Alphaproteobacteria > Hyphomicrobiales > Phyllobacteriaceae > Mesorhizobium > Mesorhizobium sp. M0518. Next base: position 8,357 of record NZ_JAMYQY010000005.1, on the reverse strand, counting down.
GTAACCCTCGACCGTTGCCTTCTTCCAGGCGCTGCCCCATTTCGGCGTGCCGGGCAAGGTCGGCCTGGTTCCGATCGGGCGCCCGTTGGTGGGAATGCAGTTGATGCCCGCGCCGCCGACGAAGTCCAGCGCGCCGTGGTCGAACGCGTCACCATTGTAATCGTCGATCGTCTGGCCGAGCGCGCCGGCGGCGATGAACGGGTTGAAGTTCTTGTCGTCGAAGAACACCTGCACGCCGGCATTTGTCTGGTAGCAGTAATTGCGCCCAACCGTTCCTTCGCCACTGCCGGGGTCGTAGATCTTGCCGATGCCGGACAGCATCATCAGCCGGGCATTGTGCAGGCCGTAGGCGCACAGCAGCACCAGATCGGCCGGCTGGAAATATTCCTCGCCTGACGTATCGACATAGGTGACGCCGCGCGCCGACTTGCCTCCGGGGGCCAGATCGACATGCAGCACCTCGCTGTCGGTGCGAACCTCGAAATTCGACTTCTTCATCAGCACGGGAAGGACGGTGGTCTGGGCGCTCGACTTCGAATAGTTGGCACAGCCGAAGCGTTCGCAGAACCCGCAATAGGTGCATTGACCCATGGCGATGCCGAGCGGGTTGACATAGGCCCGCGACATGTTGGCGGATGGGGTCGGGAAGGGATGCAGGCCGATCGACCGGCCAACCTCGGCGAACAGGGTTGGCGCGTAGGTCATCTGCATCGGCGGGTTCGGATAATCCCGCGACCTTGGATCCTCGAACGGATTGCCACCTTCCTGCAAGTGCCCCTTGATATTGCCGGCCTTGCCCGAGATGCCTGCCAGATACTCGAACTGGTCGTAATAGGGCTCCATCTCCGCGCCGGTCACGCCCCAGTCCTCGACCTGGAGATCGGCGATTCTCGATGCACCATATTTCTTCGTCAGATTGGTCTTTATCTGAAAGTCCGAATCCCAGAACCGCCAGGTGTGGCCGTTCCAGTGGACGCCGGCGCCGCCGACGCCGTTGCCGGGGAGAAAGGAGCCGAAATCGCGCATCGGCAGCGCCTTCTGCGACGGGTCATTGCGCACCGTCATGGTTTCGACGGTCGGCTGCAGGAAGAGGTCGCGCCGGATGCTGTAGCGCAACTCGTCCTGCGCATAGCCGATGTTGAAATCGGTTGCCGTGTCGCGCCAGGGGCCGCGCTCTATGGCCACCACGTCCAGGCCCTGATCGGTCAATTCGTGGGCCAGAATGGATCCCGTCCAGCCGAGGCCGACGATCACGACGTCTTTGCGAGGCAGTATCTTGGTCATGATCAGGCGCCTTTGCCGAGCCATTCGGGACGCCCGATGATCGAGACAGGCGGCTGCGGATATGGCTGATTGTGTTTGCTGACATGGTCGCGGTAGTCGTAGCGGGCACCTGGAAAACCAAGCATGCGCCACGAGACCATGTCCTTGTTGCCGCCATAGACGGGGTCGGCAAAAAACCCTTCCATGGTGTTCTGCAGCAGAAGCCCGAAGAAACCGGGACCCTTGACGCCATTGGGCAGGTCGACTTTCCCGGCCTCCATTGCCGTCAGGAAGGCATCCTGTTCGGCCGATGCGAGCTCGACGAATGTCTTGCCGTCCCGCTGTTTCAGGAAGGCGTCGATGGCGGCAAGCCCGGTGCGGTAACGCTGCGCCGGATTGGCCTCGCCCTGATAGCCCTGGGTGGGCAGTCCAGGCAGAAACGGGCCTTGCGTGTAAAGCCGGCTCGACACTCCGAACGCCCCCATCAACTGCCTGTCGATATAGACGGCGCAACCGGCTTCCTTGCCGCCCATGCTGAGCTCGTCGGCCGGAATGATGCGGTCGACGATCGCCTCGACAAGGGCTGCTTCCTGGGCTGAGAAAAAGTGCCAGCCGCCGGCCACGACCTGCGCGGGTGGATCGGATGCCATTGGCGTCCAGGGCAAAGTGCCCGAGAACGATCGCGTAAAACCGGCCGATGTCGCGGTTGCCGTAAATATTGCGACCGAGGACAGGAAAAGACGCCGATTCATTCGAACAGGATTGCGATGGTTCATATTAGGAATCTCGAAAATAAGAGAACGCACCCGGGAAGTGACGCCCAAGTAATCATGACAACGATAGTTAGTTTAATCCGCAGATCGAATGCCGATAGACTGCGAGATGAAAATGACCTCGTCAACCACATCACAAAATCGTTAGCGAGGGTTCGGTCGACTGCCGATCGGGTCTGGGTGTGTTGTTGAAGCCGGATGGCTGCCCGAAAGTCGGGCCACGATCCCGCGAAGCATCCGGCCTACCTGCCCGGATGCTGGACCGATAGAAACAGCGTCGTGCCATCAGGCATGAATCAGGAACCAGCCACTGACCGGGTGGCGTTCGAGGTCGCGGTCAATGCCAGGCCCACCGCGACGCATCACCAGGCTCTCAAGATCCCTTGATCATACTTGCTCAGCTGGCAAGCAGGCTAATGAGTTTACGACCTGGACGACACCTTGTAGACTAAAAACCATGGCGCTCAAACGGATGGACAACATAGGAATCGTCGTCGATGACCTTGAAGAGACGATTGGTTTCTTTGGCGAGCTCGGCCTTGAGCTCGAAGGGCGGGCTACGATCGAAGGAGAATGGGCCGGACGTGTCACTGGACTGGGCGATCAGCGCGTCGAGATTGCCATGATGCGGACGCCGGACGGCCACAGCCGGCTCGAACTGTCCCGTTTCCTCACGCCGCCTGTCGTCGCGGATCACCGCAACGCCCCGGTAAACGCCCTGGGCTACCTCCGCGTCATGTTCACTGTGGACGACATTGACGGGACGCTCGAAAGGCTCCGCAATCGCGGTGCGCGGCTCGAAGGCGAAGTCGTCCAGTATAGAGACGTGTATCGGCTATGTTACATTCGAGGGCCTGGAGGGCTTCTCATCGGGCTCGCCCAAGAACTCAGCTGAGCGCAATACGCTAAGCGGCCTCCCGCTTCGGCACCATCTGCTCATCCATTCCCGGCCGATGGCCGCGCAAATAGAGCGCGCAGGTGGTGCGCAGCATCGACGCAAAGTTCGGGATGGCGCCGTTGATCTCTATGGCTTCGTCATAGAGCTTGGAGATGAATTTCGGCGTCGTCAGGTTCTGGTTTTCGGCGATCTCGTCGAGCAACGCCCAGAATGTTCCTTCAAGCTGGATGCTGGTCGAGTGGCCGTCGATGCGAATCGACCGGTTGATCTGGCGATAGCCTTCGGGATCCTGGCCCGCAAACACCCTGCACATCCGACAAACCTCCCATAATTGTTGGTCTTGGGTGGACGGGCGTGCAGTTTGATACTGCTTGACCTGTCCCCACATGCATTCTCGGGCAAAATCGCCGCCACGGCAATCGAACTTTTGTCCTTGTTGGCGATGGAGGACGGTTCACGGCTTCGGGCGTGGTAACCGGCTGCCACCACCTTATTGTCCGTGCCGCGCATAATCGTCTCCACACCAGAGCGGAGACTGATTTGGCCAAGGCGATCCACAGCATGATCCGGGTTCTCGAAGAGGCCCGGTCCGTCGATTTCTACAGAAATGCATTCGGGCTCGATGTCGCCGACAGGCTGGACTTCGAGACATTCACGCTCATTTACCTCAGCAACGCAGAGTCGGGGTTCGAACTCGAACTGACCGTGAACAAGGATCGGCAAGAGCCTTACGGGCTCGGCGACGGCTACGGTCACCTCGCTGTCTCGGTCGCCGATCTCGACAGCGAACATGACCGTCTCGGTGCGCTTGGCCTCAATCCGAAGAAGATCGTCGAGTTCAACCGCGACGGATCGCTGATCGCCCGCTTTTTCTTCATCGAGGACCCCGACGGCTACAAGATCGAGGTTCTGCAACGCACAGGTCGCTTCCAATAGGAGACATCGCAGCCGCCTCTGAGGGGCGGCGCGCCAGCAACGGCGTTCTGAGCAGAGCGCACATAGCAAGCAGGGAGGAATAAAATGGTCACGATCTATGACGCGAAGCCTGGGCTTTCCCGTCGAGAGCTTCTCAGACGCGGCGGCATCGGTGCGCTGCTCGTCATCTCCGGCAGCGCCGTCATCAGCCCCGAACATGCCTGGGGGCTCGAGACATCGGCACTCAAGCCCGAAACCATGGCGACGCTGATCCAGATGGCGCGTGACATCTATCCGCACGATCAGGTTCCGGACAAATATTACGCCATTGCCGTGAAAGGTCATGACGAGCAGGCCGGCAAGGACGCCGCCTACAAGTCGATGCTCGAGGACGGCATCGCCGACCTCGACAAGAAGTCCGGTGGCGGCGGCTATCGCGGCCTTGGCTGGGAGGACCAGCGGATCGCCGTGCTGAAGCAAATCGAGGTGACGCCATTCTTCCAGGCCATCAGAGGCGGCCTCGTCGTCAGCCTCTACAACCAGAAAGAGGTGTGGCCGATCTTCGGTTACGAGGGCGAGTCCTATTCCAAGGGCGGCTACATCGCGCGCGGTTTCGACGACATCGAGTGGCTCTGAGCCCCGTCGTTCCTGAACCCGCAAACAGAAATCATGGGAGGAAACCATGGCAGCTTCATTTGATCTGAACAACGACGGCGTGGTCGTCATCATCGGCTCGGGTGCCGGTGGCGGCACGCTCGGCAACGAACTCGCCCAGAAGGGTGTCGACGTCGTCATCCTGGAAGCCGGCGCGCGCCACGAATACGAAGACTTCATCAATGACGAGTGGGGTTCGTTCAGCCAGCTCGCCTGGACGGACAAGCGCACCACGTCGGGTGACTGGCGTGTGGCCAAGGACTTTCCCAACCTGCCGGCCTGGATCGTCAAGTCGGTCGGCGGTTCGACCACGCATTGGGCCGGAGCTTCGCTGCGCATCCAGGAGCATGAGTTCAAGACGCTGTCGACCTACGGCAAATTGGAAGGCGCCAACCTGCTCGATTGGCCGATCACGCTGGCCGAGCTGGAGCCCTACTATGCCAAGGCTGAAGCCAAGATGGGCGTCACCGGCACCAATGACTGGCCGCGGCTGCCGGGCAACAACAATTTCAAGGTGTTGAAGGCCGGCGCCGACAAGCTCGGCTACAAGGAATGCCACACCGGCAACATGGCGATCAATTCGGTCGATCGTGACGACCGCATGTCTTGCCAGCAGACCGGCTTCTGCTTCCAGGGCTGCAAATGGGGCGCCAAATGGTCGACGCTCTACACCGAGATCCCCAAGGGCGAGGCGACAGGCCATCTCGAAGTCAGGCCGAACGCCATGGCGATCAAGATCAACCACGACGCTAGCGGAAAGGTGACCGGCATCGTCTACGCCGACAAGGACGGCAAGCTGCAGGAGCAGAAGGCGCGCATCGTCGCGGTTGCCGGCAATTCGATCGAGAGCCCAAGGCTGCTGCTCAATTCGGCATCGGGCAAATTCCCCGATGGGCTTGCCAACTCATCGGGGCAGGTCGGCAAGAACTACATGCGCCACACCACCGGCTCGGTCTATGCCATCTTCGACAGACCGGTGCATATGTATCGCGGCACCACTATGGCCGGCATCATCCGCGACGAGGCGCGGCATGATCCGTCTCGTGGGTTCGTGGGTGGCTACGAGTTCGAGACGCTGTCGCTCGGCCTGCCGTTCATGGCGGCGTTCCTCGATCCGGGTGCCTGGGGGCGCTCGTTCACCACCGCACTCGATCACTACGACCACATGGCCGGCCTGTGGATCGTCGGTGAGGATATGCCGCGTGCGGAGAACCGCATCACGCTGCATACCGACGAAAAGGACGCGCACGGCATGCCGATCGCCGACGTGCATTTCGACGACCATCCGAACGACACCGCGATGCGCAACCACGCCTACAAACAGGCTACGGCACTTTACGATGCGGTCGGCGCCACCCGCACCTTCCCGACGCCGCCCTATCCGTCGACCCACAATCTCGGCACCAACCGGATGAGCGAGAAAGCGGAAGACGGCGTCGTCAACAAGCACGGCCAGGCGCACGACATCAAGAACCTGTTCGTGTCCGACGGCAGCCAGTTCACCACCGGGGCCGCCGAAAACCCGACCCTGACGATCGTGTCGCTCGCGATCCGCCAGGCCGACTACATCGCCGCGCAGATGTCGGCAAAGACGATCTAGTCAAATCCTCCCGACAGACTGCTGGCGCGGAACCCGCAAGGTTCCGCGCCTTTTTTCCTGCCGCTTCATTGCTTGGTGCAGGTCGAGGCGGTGAAGGCGCCGTCGGGCTGCTTCATGATGATGTCGAAGGAAGGGGCGGTTTCACCGTCGAGCGTCGCCTGGGTCAGCGACAGCGAATTGCCGCCGGTGGTATATCCGCCCAGCGGCCCCAGCCACGAGATCACGCCGTTTGCGTCCATTTGATAGTTATAGCCCTGCTGCACGGGGTCGAAGACGCGGAGGCTGGTGTAGACCGGGCCGCTGTAGACGTTCCCCTTGATGGTGATGTCGCCGAGGCTGAGGAACATGCCAAGCAGGTACACTTCGCAATGATAGGTGCCGTCAGGCATCTTGCCGTCGCTGAAATCGGCTCGCGCAGGCCCGGTTGCTGCGGCCAGAAGCAGTATGCCGATAAAAATGCGTGAAATCCCTGAAACCATGACGTCGCTCGCTTGAAGAGCGAGCTTGCCCTATTTTTGCACCGCGCCGCAACATCGGTCGCCTGAGGCAATGGTGAGATCAAAATCTAGGCAGATTGGGCAAATGATCGAAAAATAGGCAGCAGCTGCGAAAGCTGCGCAAATTTCCCTCAATCGATTTCTGGCCACCTCTCTTTGTTTTGTAAGCTCTATATTCCAAGGTGCTGATATCTCTAATTTATTTGTGCCCTTTCGGGATTGCCAGAGCGGTTGGCATGGGGGTTGCTTTGTAGTGTTGCGGTGCAATCAACCAGCTTGGGAGTCCGTCATATGAGGGGTAATTTCTCGACAATAACAAAAATGTTTTCGGCGAGCGTGGTCGCCGCCGGCCTGTTGATCTCCGCTCCGGCGAAGGCCGCCGACGACACGATCAAGGTCGGCATTCTCCATTCGCTGTCGGGGACCATGGCGATTTCGGAGACGACGCTGAAGGACGCCATGCTGATGCTCATCGACGAGCAGAACGCCAAGGGCGGCCTGCTCGGCAAGAAGCTCGAGGCGGTCGTTGTCGATCCGGCTTCCAACTGGCCGCTGTTTGCCGAAAAGGCGCGCGAGCTGATCTCCAAGGACAAGGTCGCGGCGGTGTTCGGCTGCTGGACCTCGGTGTCGCGCAAATCGGTGCTGCCGGTGTTCTCGGAACTCGACAACATCCTGTTCTACCCCGTCCAGTATGAGGGCGAGGAAAGTGAGCGCAACGTGTTCTACACCGGTGCGGCGCCAAACCAGCAGGCCATTCCGGCCGTCGACTATCTGATGAGCGAGGATGGCGGTTCGGTGAAGCGCTGGGTGCTGGAAGGCACCGACTACGTCTATCCGCGCACCACCAACAAGATCCTCGAAGCCTATCTGAAGGCCAAGGGCGTGGCTGCGGAAGACATCATGGTCAATTACACGCCGTTCGGCTTCTCCGACTGGCAGACCGAGGTTTCGGCGATCAAGAAGTTCGGTTCGGCCGGCAAGAAGACCGCCGTCGTCTCGACCGTCAACGGCGACGCCAACGTGCCGTTCTACAAGGAACTCGGCAACCAAGGCATCAAGGCCGAGGACATTCCGGTCATGGCCTTCTCGGTCGGCGAGGAAGAGCTTGCCGGTCTCGACACCGCGCCGCTGGTCGGCCATCTCGCTGCCTGGAACTATTTCGAGAGCATCGATACGCCCGAGAACAAGAAGTTCATCGCCGACTGGCACAAGTTCATCAAGAACGACAAGCGCACCACCAACGACCCGATGGAGGCCCATTATATCGGCTTCAACATGTGGGTGAAGGCGGTCGAGAAGGCCGGCACCACCGATCCGGACAAGGTCATCGACGCCATGATCGGCGTCTCGGTGCCGAACCTGACCGGCGGCTATTCGACGATGATGCCGAACCACCACATCACCAAGCCGGTGCTGATCGGCGAAATCCAGGCCGACGGCCAGTTCGAAACCGTGTCGCGCACGCCGGGCCTGGTGATGGGCGACGAATGGTCCGACTATCTGCCTGATTCCAAGGACCTGATCTCCGATTGGCGCGCGCCTCTGTCCTGCGGCAACTTCAATGTTGCCACCGGCAAGTGCGGCGGCAAGGGCACGAACTGATCCCTCCCAGGGCTGACCTAGTCAGACCGCGCGCGTCCGGACGGCTTCCGCCCCCCGACGGGCGCCCCCAGAAACCAAAAACGGGTAACCAAGACCCCAGAACCCGTTTGGGTAGATTGTTTTTATTGTGGTTTTTAATCTGGCGACACAGTGGT